>JAZOWW010000023.1:0-24865 GCA_045659425.1 Alistipes sp.
AAAATCCAAAATTAAGTACAGAAAGAGAGGCTTTGAGTGATTTTTGAAAGCGGTATTTCGGCCTTATGATTACTCTCGAAGACGGTCACATACGCTAAGTATGCTCCCGCCATCTCGAATAATCGAGCGTTGAAAATCCACACTCAAAAATTGTGATATGTGTCAATGAGGCTTATATTCTCATTGTTATGCCAATAGATGAAGAAATAATAAAAAAGATATAGGATAATGTATATTGCAATTGCGGGAAATATCGGTAGCGGCAAGACTACGCTGACCGAGATTTTGACAAATCATTATGGGGCAAAGGCCTACTATGAGGATCTTGATAACCCTTATATCAACGATTTCTACGAGGATATGAATCGTTGGGCATTTCAATTTCAGGTACACTTCCTTGCCAGCCGTATTCGTCAGACGATGGATATGCTCTCGGCGGGCAATGACTGTGTGTTTCAGGATAGAACAATCTATGAGGATGCTCACATCTTTGCGGGCAATCTCCATCAAATGGGTTTGATGGCGAGCCGTGACTTCGGTACATATATGAAGTTATTCGATATATCTACCGATATGATTCCGAAGCCTGACCTGCTTATATATTTGAAGGCGAGCGTGCCTACGCTTGTGCGTCAGATTCGTAAGCGAGGTCGAGAGTATGAGCAGAATATCGATGTGGAGTATCTGCAACGCCTTAACGATCGCTATAACGATTGGATTGATAATAGTTATGAGGGCGAGGTCTATGTCATTGATAAGGATGTTCACGACTTCGTGGCTGATCCTTCGATTCTTGACCCTCTGTACGAGAAGTTGGATTCTATCTACGGAAAAACTCTCTTTTAATCAACTATGCGTCCACTGCCGGAACTCTTTTGTGCCAACATGCGAACTCAACTCGGAGAGGTTGAGGCCGAGCGTCTGTTCGAGGCTCTTGACGGAGCGTCGCCAACTTCGGTGCGCTATAATCCTCACAAAGGAGAGGTGCCGAGCGCTGGTAGGGTAATACCTTGGAGTGTTGATGGGCGCTATCTTGATGAAAGACCGCAATTTACACTCGATACGGCCTTTGCTGCGGGTGCTTACTATGTTCAAGAGGCTGGGTCGCAGTTTGTGGACTACATCGCCAGAGCGAATGGTGTTGGCGAGGGTGCAACCGTACTGGATATGTGCGCTGCGCCCGGCGGAAAGAGTACTCTCTATTCTACGTTGGTGGGTCGAGAAGGTTTAGTCCTTGCCAATGAGTATGTGCGAAATCGTGCCTACGTCTTGGCCGACAATGTCCGTAAGTGGGGTATAGGAAATGTCGTTGTAACGAACAACGATCCTGCCCACATTTCGGCATTCGAACATTGGTTCGATATGGTTGCCGTGGATGCTCCATGTTCTGGCGAGGGAATGTTTCGCAAGGATGACGAGGCACGTGCAGAGTGGAGCGAGGAGAATGTGCGAATGTGTGCCTCACGTCAGGTCTCGATATTGCAAGATGCTTGGAAATGCTTGAAACCTAATGGTTTACTGATATACAGTACCTGTACCTTCAACGCTATGGAGGATGAGGGTGTGCTGAAAACCTTTATGGAGGAGTTTGCCGACGAGATTGAGTGCGCAGAGCCTGTGCAGGTTGATGCTCTCTGGGGTATAGAGAAGGGTATGGAGGGGGCATTTCAGACCTTTCGCTTCCTGCCGCATAAGGTGGAGGCTGAGGGTTTCTTCGCTGCCGTAGCACGAAAGCGTGGAGATGTTGGAGGCCGCAAAGCGGAACCTAAGAGCCGCAAGAAGATTATGAATGATGCTCCGAAGGAGGCTGTAAAGGAGGTGTCACGCTACGTGAAACAGCCGGAGAGTATGCGCTTTGCCGAGGTTGGCGACACACTCTATGGATATGAGGTTTCCCGCTATCAGCAGATAAAGAGGCTGGCGGAGGTGCTTACGGTGGTCTATTCCGGAGTGGCAATGGGGCAGATATTCAAGGGAAAGTTGAAGCCAGAGTGGGCACTGTCGCAGTATGTCGGATTTAATCAGGATGCCGTGCCGTGCTGTGATGTTTCGGAGGCGGATGCGTTGAACTATCTGCGCAAGCAGGATATTTCGGTGACGCAGTTTGAGGAGGGATTGAATCTTGTGCTGCACGACGGTCGAGCGTTGGGTTTCGTTAAGCGTATCGGTGCAAGATGTAATAATATGTATCCTAATTCGTTGAAAATAATAAACTTATAATATACTATGGCTGAAAAATTGTACTATTCTATGGGAGAGGTGGCAGAGATGTTCGATGTCAATCCGTCACTTATCCGTTATTGGGGTTCACAGTTTGATGCGTTACGCCCTAAACGTAATAAGAAGGGTAATCGAATGTTTACGCCTGCCGATGTGCAGACCTTGAAGATGATTTATCATCTGGTCAAGGAGCGTAAGATGACGCTTGAAGGCGCTCGTAAGGCGTTGAAGACCGAGTTGGCAGTTGCAAAGTCGGAGGTTGCGCCTGAGGTGGAGTTGTTGGAGCGTCTGCAAAATGTGCGAGCAATGCTTGTGCAGGTGCGTGAGACATTAGGTGCTGATGATGCGGAGGTTGTTGCAGAGGATATTCTCGGCGAGGAGACCCTTGCTCCGAAGGAGCCTGCGCTTGTTGTTGAGGAACCTGTCCCTGCTGCCGAGGAGGTTGTGGAGACTGTTGAGGAGACTCCTGCCCCTGCTGTTGAGGCTCCTGTCCCTACTGTTGAAGAGGTGGCAGAGAAACCAAAGAAGAGGGTTGCAAAGTCGCCAAAGAAGAGCAAGGCAGAGCCAAAAGCAGAGCCTGCGAAGGAGGAGCGTCCGTTACCATTCTATGAACAAACACTGTTTTAATTATGAAGATAAGAGAGGTTGTTGCATCTATCGAGCAGTTTGCACCGCTCTCGTTGCAGGAGTCGTATGATAACGCCGGTCTGATTGTTGGCCGTTTGGATGATGAACTGCGTGGCGGGGTGTTGCTGGCGGTGGATGTTACTCGTGAGGTGTTGGATGAGGCTGTAAGGTTGGGTTGCGGTATGGTTATTTCGCACCACCCGATAATTTTTCATCCTTTGAAACGACTTAACTCGGCATCCGAGACGGAGCGTTGTGTAGAGTTGGCTATTAAGCACGATATTGCCCTCTATGCCAGCCATACAAACCTCGACTCGGCACCAGGCGGAATGAGTTGGCGTTTGGGTGAGATGCTCGGTTTGACTGGTATGGAAGTGTTGGAGCCTTCGAGTGATGGTACAGGTTTTGGAGTTGTTGGCGAACTTGTTGAGCCTCTGGGAGTTGATGAGTTTTTTGCAATGATACGGGAGCGCCTTGGAGTGAAGGTTGTGCGCCATAGCAAGGTTGTGTGTGAAGCGGTTTCTCGTGTGGCAGTCTGCACAGGAGCAGGAGGCTCTTGTATGGAGGCGGCACGCAAATCGGGATGCGATGTTTACGTTACGGCTGACCTTCGATATAACGACTTTTTCGCTCCTGCCGAGGAGTTTATCGTGGCTGATATCGGACATTTTGAGAGTGAATTTTGCGCAATCGACATTTTATTTGATATTTTATCAAAAAATTTTATTAACTTTGCGCTCCATAAGAGCGCTTGTTCGAAGAATCCGGTGCATTACTCGTTGTAATGTGTTGAAACAGACCGATATATGGCGTATTTTGAGGGATTTGACGAGGGTGATGACTGCATAACAGAAAAATATAAAACATTAATATATGGCTACACAGAAGAAAACAGTAGAGGTTGATTACTCGATGTACGAGAAGATTATGGCTCTTTATGAGTTGCAGAAGATTGACTCACAGATTGACGAAATCAACAAGGTAAAGGGTGAACTTCCATTGGAGGTTGAGGATTTGGAGGATGAGATCGCCGGCCTCAATACCCGTATCGGTAACATCAATGCCGAGATGGAGGAGATTAACGCTTTGACTAAGCAGCGTCGTCGTGAGATTGACCAGGCACAGATCAATATCGCAAAGTATAACGAGCAGCAGAATAATGTTCGCAACAACCGAGAGTTTGATGCCATTACCAAGGAGATAGAATATCAGGAGTTGGAGATTACTCTTGCCGAGAAGCGCTTGAAGGAGTATGCCGCTGCTGCCAAGGTGAAGAAGGCTGCATTGGAGAACACCGAGGCTTTGCTTGCAGAGCGCAGCATTGATTTGAATGCAAAGAAGGCTGAGTTGGAGAGCATCGAGAGCGAAACTGAGGATCAGGTTAAGGAGTTGGCTGTACAGGCTGAGGGTGCAAAGGTTAAGATTGACGAGCGCTTGTTGGCTGCATACAACCGTATCCGTAGCAAGGTGCACAATAGATTGGCAGTAGTTACTGTTCAGCGTGATGCTTGTAGCGGTTGCTTCAACCGTATTCCTCCACAGCGTCAGGTAGAGGTTCGCTCAGGTAAGAAACTCATCGTTTGTGAGTACTGCGGACGAATCCTTGTTCCGGAGGAGTAGGCTGATAGAGATTGAATTTAAATTTCGATAATGAATCCGAATGTCGCAAGATGTTCGGATTTTTTTGTTACCTTTGTAAAAAATAAATTTTTGTTATGGATACTATTATAATTATAAATATAGTAGTGGTGCTGGTGGCTGTTGTTGTCGGTTTGTTGTGCAATCAGTATGCCCGTATGCGTGGTGCTGTGGTGGTGTCACAGTTAGAGCAGGAGCGAGAGCGTGTCCAGGCGCTTACATCGGAGTGTGAGAGACTAACTAAGGCGTTGACTGACGAGAAGATTGAGTGTGCAAGACTTTTGGAGAAGTGTGATGGGTTGCAGCGTAACATGGAGCAACAGCAAGCTGACTTCGAGAGGGAGGATGAGCGTCGACGTGAAGAGTTTCGGCAGCAGTTGGAACTTGTGAAATCCCAACTCAAAAATGAGACCCAGCAGGTAAATCGAGAGTCTATTGTTGAGATTCTGAAACCATATAGGGAGCAGTTGGAGGAGTTGAAGCGTCAGAGTGGAGAGAGTCGTGCGACGTTGGAAACACATATCAAGACCTTAGTGGAGACGGGCGGTAAGTTGAGTCACGAGGCGGATAGATTGGCTCGTGCGTTGAGTAGTGATGTCCGTATGCAGGGAAATCTTGGAGAGAAATTGCTTGAAGATTTGCTGGCAGGCTCAGGTTTGAAAGAGGGCGTGCAGTATCGTTTGCAACGTACGATTAGAAATGCGGACGGCACGACGGCAGTGAACTGCGAGGGTCAGCGCATGCGTCCTGATGCTACGTTGTATTACCCGGCGACAAATAGTGTTCTCTATATCGACTCGAAGTTCCAGTTACCTTCGGATCTTGATTTCGATAACCTCGATAGTGCCGAGCAGGAGCCCGTGATGAAGGCCTTTGCGGCAAAGATAAGGGAGCAGGTGAAGATGCTTTCGAGCCGTTCGTATGACCGCTCGAACGATGAGGGTTATACGCCGCTACCTTACGTGATAATGTTCGTGCCGAGCGAGACTGCGCTGATGGCTGTAACATCCTATAACAAAACACTTTGGCAGGAGGCTTTCAATGTGGGAGTCTTTATTGCGAGTGAGCGAAATCTGCTGATGCTTATCGATATGATTCGCTATATGTGGCAGCAGCAGACAACCATAGATAATCACGACGAGATTGTACGTCGTGCCGAGGTCTTGCTCGATAGAGTGACCGATTTCTTGTCAGGATTTGATGAGATAGGTAATAATTTGGCAAAGGCTGCCGCTGCTTTCGAGATGACCAAGAAGAAGGGTACAGGCTCTGGACAAACTATCTATGTTGCGGTGCGTGATTTGCTTAAACTCGGTGTTAAGCCGAGTGGCGGACGCATTGACAGACGCAAAAAACTACAACGCCAACTTGTGGATGCGGGGGTGATGGATTCCGATACGGAGACACCTGAATTGGGAGTTTCTGATTCGGCGGAGGATTAACCGAAAATCACATCATCCATAAGAATATCGTGCGGCTCGTCGGGAATATCCTCGGCGAGTTGCTCTTTATAGCATACGCCTATTTTTGTGGCATGAAACCCCTCTCTGGATAGGTACTTGTCGTAGTAACCCTTGCCTCTGCCAAGACGCTTGCCGCTACGGGTAAAGGCTACGCCCGGTACGATTATCACATCTATCTCGGCAGGGGATATGGCGTCGGCACTCTGCGGTTCCGAAATGCCGAATGCGCCACTCTTGATATTGTCGGCCTCGTAAGGGTAGAAATCCATATCCTCGCCCGATACACGAGGGAGAACTATGTGGTGTGATCGGGATAGTTGCTCGATGATTTCGGCAGTTTGTGGCTCGTCGGGCAGTGAGGCGTATAGGGCAACCACTTTGGCGCTCTTTAATGAAGGTAAAGCGGCTATGCGGCTGAAAATCAAAGCAGACTTCGATGCTTTCTCCTCGGTACCGATTGCTCGAACTCTCGCTTTTGACTCTTGACGTATCTTTTGTTTGCTTTCTTTGTTCATAAATTGCGTAAAAACTTCTCTTTTTGTATTGTTATTTCATAAACAATTCGTATATTTGTCCTAATATTATAGGTATTCTGTGGGGTACTGTGTGTAGAAACAAAATTTTCACAAAAATAAACAAAACTTAAATTCATTAAAAATTATGGGCTGTTTTTTAACTAATTCATCTCTTGGAAGAAAATTGGTGATGAGCATCTCGGGATGTTTCCTTGTGCTTTTCATTCTCTTCCATATGTCAATGAACATCGCCGCAATCTTCTCGGCTGATGCTTACAATGCAATTTGCGGCTTCCTCGGTGCTAACTGGTATGCACTCGTGGCTACCGTAGTTTTGGCAGGTGGCGTATTCGTTCACTTCGCTTATGCATTCTGGCTTACTTGGCAGAATCGTAAGGCTCGTGGTAATGTGCGTTATGCTGTTACTGTTACCGAGAATGGCGTAAGTTGGGCAACGAAGAACATGCTTCTTCTCGGCGTTATCGCTATCCTGGGTCTCTTGCTCCTCTTGACTCACTTCTGGTCAAAGATGCAGTTGGTTGAGTTGTTGGGTGGTCACGAGAATAGCCTCGGCTATGCTCCAACCAATGGTGCAGCCCTTATCGCTTATACCTTCTCAAAGTGGTATAACGTAGTTCTTTACCTCGTGTGGTTTGCTGCTTTGTGGCTCCACCTTACCCACGGTGTATGGTCTATGTTGCAGACTATCGGCTGGGCTAATGATAAGTGGTATCCACGTTTGAAGTGCCTTGCAGGTATCGTAGCAACTCTTATCTTCGCAGGCTTTGCAGTAGTAACTATTGTCTTCTTTGTTAAGGCAAACTGCCCTTGCTGCGCATAATGATTTTGAAACAATAAACGTCAAAAAGATATGGCTCTTAAATTAGATTCCAAAATTCCTGCTGGTGAGTTGGCTCAGAAATGGAGCAACCACAAAGCGGCTATCAAGGTTGTCAGCCCTGCGAATAAGCGCAAACTTGACATCATCGTTGTAGGTACCGGTCTTGGTGGTGCATCTGCTGCTGCTTCACTCGGCGAACTCGGTTACAACGTAAAGATTTTCTGCATTCAGGACTCTCCACGTCGTGCGCACTCTATTGCGGCACAGGGTGGTATCAATGCAGCAAAGAACTATCAGAATGATTACGACTCGGTATATCGTCTCTTCTACGATACCATCAAGGGTGGTGACTATCGTGCTCGTGAGTCTAACGTATTTCGTTTGGCAGAGGTTTCAAACCTCATTATCGACCAGTGCGTAGCACAGGGTGTTCCTTTCGCTCGTGAGTACGGCGGTTTGTTGGCTAACCGTTCATTCGGTGGTGCACAGGTATCTCGTACATTCTATGCTCGTGGTCAGACCGGTCAGCAGCTCTTGCTCGGTGCTTACGCAGCGTTGAACAAGGAGATTCACAACGGTACAGTTAAGTCTTACACTCGTCACGAGATGCTCGATGTAGTTATCGAGAACGGTGAGGCTTGCGGTATCATCGCTCGTAACCTGGTAACCGGTGAGATTGAGCGTCACGGTGCACATGCTGTCGTTATCGCTACCGGTGGTTATGGTAACGTATTCTTCCTTTCGACCAATGCTATGGCGTCGAATGGTTCAGCAGCATTCCAGTGCTACCGTAAGGGTGCAGGTTTTGCAAACCCTTGCTTCACTCAGATTCACCCGACATGTATCCCTGTACACGGCACACAGCAGTCTAAGTTGACTTTGATGTCAGAGTCTTTGCGTAACGATGGCCGTATCTGGGTTCCTAAGAAGTTGGAGGATGTTGAGGCTTTGCGTAAGGGTACAAAGAAGCCTTCTGATATCGCTGAGGAGGATCGTGACTACTACTTGGAGCGTCGTTATCCTGCGTTCGGTAACCTCGTACCTCGTGACGTGGCTTCACGTGCTGCTAAGGAGCGTTGCGATGCAGGTTATGGTGTAAACGAGACAGGTTTGGCAGTATTCCTCGATTTCAAGACCGCAAACGAGCGTCTTGGTAAGAATGTTATTGAGCAGCGTTATGGTAACTTGTTCGATATGTACAAGGAGATTACCGACGTTAATCCATACGAGCAGCCAATGCAGATCTTCCCTGCTGTACACTACACAATGGGTGGTATTTGGGTTGACTACAACTTGATGACAACAATCCCAGGTCTCTACGCTATCGGTGAGGCTAACTTCTCAGACCATGGTGCTAACCGTTTGGGTGCTTCTGCGTTGATGCAGGGTCTTGCTGACGGTTACTTCGTATTGCCTTACACTATCGGCGACTACCTCGCTAAGAAGATTCAGGCTCCTAAGGTTTCTACCGACACTCCTGCATTCGACGAGGCAGAGAAGGCTGTTAAGGAGAAGATTGAGAAGTTGCTCTCAATCAACGGATCACGTTCAGTTGATGATATTCACCGTCAGTTGGGTCTCATTATGTGGGATAACGTAGGTATGGCTCGTACCAAGGAGTCTTTGGAGAAGGCAATCGTTGAGATTTCGGCTCTTCGCCAGGAGTTCTGGAAGGATGTTAAGGTTGTAGGCACCGCTGATTCATTCAACGTAGAGTTGGAGAAGGCTCTTCGTTTGGCTGACTTCCTCGAATTGGGTGAGTTGATGGCACGAGACGCTCTTAACCGTGAGGAGTCTTGTGGTGGTCACTTCCGTTCTGAGCACCAGACAGAGGAGGGTGAGGCTCTTCGTCACGACGAGGAGTTCGCATATGCTTCTGTATGGGAGTACAAGGGCGAGAATGAGGCTCCTGAACTCACTAAGGAGATGCTCGAATACGAGTTTACACACCGTGCACAGCGTAACTACAAAGACTAATTTCTTGACGTTAAACTTTTAATAAAAACGAAATTATGAATTTCACATTAAAGATATGGCGTCAGAAAGACGCTCATTCCAAGGGCGAATTCAAGGAGTATCAGGTAAAGGATATTTCATCCGATACTTCGTTCCTCGAAATGCTCGATATTTTGAACAATGACCTCGTACACAAAGGCGAGGAGCCGGTAGCATTTGACCACGACTGTCGTGAGGGTATTTGCGGTATGTGTTCGTTGCACATCAACGGTCATGCACACGGTCCATCACAGGCTGTTACAACCTGCCAGATCTATATGCGTCAGTTCAAGGATGGACAGACTATCGTTGTTGAGCCTTGGCGTTCGGCTGCATTCCCTGTAATCAAGGACTTGGTAGTAAACCGTGGTGCTTACGACCAGATTCTCCAGGCAGGTGGCTTTATCTCTGTACGTACTAACTCTGTACCTGATGGTAACGCTATTCCTATCGCAAAGGCTGATGCAGATGAGTCGATGGATGCTGCTGCTTGCGTAGGTTGTGGTGCTTGTGCTGCAACTTGTAAGAATGGTTCGGCAATGCTCTTTGTTGCTGCACGTGTATCTTCTCTTGCGAAACTTCCACAGGGTCGTGTAGAGGGCGCACGTCGTGCAAAGGCGATGGTTGCTAAGATGGACGAACTCGGCTTTGGTAACTGTACTAACACAGGTGCTTGCCAGGCAGAGTGTCCTAAGTCTATCTCGATTGCTCACATCGCTCGTCTGAACAGAGAGTTCTTGTGTGCAAAGTTGGAGGACTAATCTTTTGTACCTATAATGGAGAAGGGGCTGTCGCTTTTGAGGCAGCCCCTCTTTTTCAAAATAAGATTTGCATTTTAACTTATATCTTGTTTGAGTATCTTAATAAGATATAGCCTGTAACTTACTATAATGTAGGGGGATGAAACCTATAAGAGTAGCGATATTACTGTTTATGTTGTTGTGTGTTGTGTCGGGTCTCTCGGCACAAAGTATGACATCTGTTTCGGGACGACTGCTCGATTACGATACAGAGGAGGGCGTTGCAGGCGCAGTTATAGAGGTTTCGCCTATCTCTTCCCCAAATTCCAAACGCTATTTTACTTCCGAGTATGGAGGCTATTTCCGCATCACCTCTTTAAAGGATGGGGAGTATCTTTGTGTTGCAACCTTTGTCGGTTATGAGAAGAGAGAATTTACCGTCAGGGTAAAGGGCTTGCCGGTAAATCTTGGAAACTTGACCATACGTTCCAAGGCCATAGGAATTGATGCCGTTGTGGCTACGGCAGTATCTACTCGAGCGACTATGCTGGGCGATACACTACGCTATAATGCAGATGCATTCAAGGTTGCCATCGATGCCGAGGTTGAGGCGCTGTTGCGCAAAATGCCCGGTATAACTATATCCGATGGCAAGGTTGAGGCACACGGTGAGGAGGTTAAGCAGATATATGTCGATGGACAGGAGATGTTTGGCGCTAATATACAGCAGGTTTTGCAGAGTATTCCGGCACAGGCGGTCGAACATGTCGAGGTCTATAATAGATTGAGCGAGGCGGCTCAAATTACGGGTGTTGATGATGGTGAAGGCGGTAAGGTTATCAATATCATCACTCGCCAGAGCATGAAACACAGCCTCTTCGGAAAGATGCATCTGGGCGGCGGTTACGAGCCTAATGCAGTGCAAAATATTGCCTCTAAATATAAATATACGCTCGGAGGGTCGGTTAATATTTTTAGGGATGATGCCCGAGTGACGATTATGGCATTAGCCAATAACCTCAATAAGCAGAATCTTACGGATGAGGGGATGACCATCAAGAGTACATCGAATAGAAATAATGGCTCTCGCCAATTTTCGGTCAACTCGCAGCAAGGTGTCGCCTCGGCCGAGATTTTTGCACTCAATTATACGGACCGCTGGGGTCGTCGTCGCCGTGCAAAGTTCGAGGGCAGCATCTTCTATAACCACCTGAATGCCAAGAATGATTACTATATTGATCGCTGGTATGATGCGGCCGTGGCGAAGAAGGATACGATACATTACGATAACTTCTCGCACCCAGATAATCATACGCTGAAATTGCGTGGTCGCTTGGAGTGGAAGGTTGCCAAGCGACAGAAGTTGGTGCTTATTCCTAATTTTAACCTCTACGATAATACATCGTTGAATCGCACCGATACCACGTCGTTGCGTTGGGGAGAATCTGGCTACCGTTGGATGCCGAGCGGAAATCATAACCACTCCCGAACGTTCAGCGGAGGACTCTATGCTCAATACTCTTACAATTTTTTGAAACAGGGTCGAACTTTCTTGCTGATGACAAGTTTTTCGGAGAATGATAACGATGCGGAGCGCACGGCATATTCTAATAACGGTAAGACGAGCAAAGTTTCGCCCGATGAGGCTACCATAAAATATACATATACCAACCGTTTGACCGACTCCCGTACGATGACACTACGAGTGCAGCCCTCGTTCCGTGAGCGTTTGGGACGACATTCGACCCTAAATCTCTCGTACCGTATGCAGGCGCAGTTGCGTACTCGTGATCTGTTGAACTACTCGACCGAGGCGGACTATGTCATCAATACCGATAATCTGAATCCGAGGTCATCTTCGTCGTTTGAGGGCATGTTCCTCTATCATCAGGCGGGTGTGGGATACCGCTACTCGAAGAACCGTAATTGGTTCTCGTTGAGCGCAATGTATCAGAATTCACGACTCTCGAATACCAATATTTGGACAGGCAAGCGCATCTTCCACTCCTACCATACGCCGGTATATAATGCTACGTTACAGTGGGCTTTCGACCAGCGTAACTCTCTGCGTGTAAGTGCCGGTTCGGAGGTTAAAGCCCCATCTATCTGGCAGATGCTCGATATATACGATGTCAGCAATTCGCAGTATCTTTCGCATGGTAATCCGGAACTCGAACCATATACCGAGCATAACTACTTCGTGCGCTATACGAATATCTCTACGACCAGGGGTACTACATTGATGCTCATGGCAAAGGCTCAACATATAGAGAATTATATCGGTACGTCGGTGCAGTATTCGCCGGAGACCATCGAGATTGATGGCAAGAAGTATAACCCGATACAACTCACGCAGCAGGTCAACCTCAACGGCTATTGGTCGTACGAGGGTCGTGCAAGTATAGGATTCCCTGTGACGTGGCTCGGCTCAAACCTCAATATTGAGTTGGGAGCCAAGTATGCGACTGAGCCTGTGCGCATCAATCTGCAAGATGCGATGATGAATAACTTTGAGGCTTACTCGCAGTGGACGCTTGGCAGTAACATCTCCGAGAATGTCGATTTTACAATTGATTGGCGAGGCTCCTATATGAGAAATCAGGGTGCACTCGATGTGCTTGATAATAATTACTTTACACAGCGTGCTACGGCGAAGGTTAAGGTTGTGCTTCCGCTTGGATTTACACTTACAACTAGCGCCGTCTTTACCCACTATATGGGTTTCACGAATGGCTATAATGACCACTTTACGCTGTGGAATGCCTCTATCGGCAAGAAGGTGCTTCGGCGCTTGGGCGAGATTGAGTTCTGTGTGAACGATATATTGGGACAAAACACCTCCTTCAGTCGATATGTCTATGCGGGTTATTCGCAGGTGCGCTATAATAGTACTCTGGGTCGGTATTTCCTCGTTAGATTTACCTATAACCTACGTAATTTTACCTCGCCGGTACGTCGTTTGCACCTGCAACAGCGCAGGAGTGGCGGCGCAGTCAACAGATTTGACGAGATCGAACGCAAACTCTCAACTCTCCGATTCTAATTCGCAGAGAGTGTTTATCTTGTAAAAAATTGAGGTTTCGGCCTTTGAATTTTCTTGTTTCGGTTTATTTTACTAATTTTGTCCGAATATTTGCGTAAGTAGCGCCATTTTCGGAGTGACCCTACCTGCGTCAAAGACATAAAACAAACAAAGAGAGCAAATTATGGCAAAAGTTATTGCTTTGGCAAACCAAAAAGGCGGTGTCGGAAAGACTACAACTGCAATCAATCTCTCGGCATCCATTGCCCTTTTGGGCAAGAAGGTGCTGCTCCTTGATGCAGACCCGCAGGCAAATGCAACTTCGGGATTGGGTTTTGACATAAACCTTGACGGTATATATGAATGTATCACGGGCAAGCGCAGCGCCGAGGAGGTTATCCTGCGAAGCAGCGATGTGAAGAATTTGTGGGTGCTACCATCAAGTATTCAGTTGGTGGCAGCCGATACCGAGTTGCCATCGATGGAGGATGCTCACCACGTAATTAAGCGCATAATCGACAGCGTGCGTGACCGCTTTGACTATATTTTCATAGATTGCTCGCCGTCGCTCGGCTTTACGACGGTAAATATTTTGACAGCAGCGGACTCGGTGCTTATTCCGGTGCAGTGCGAGTACTTGGCATTGGAGGGTCTGAGTAAACTGCTCAATACGATAAAGATTATCAAGAGCGGTTTGAATCCTGCACTTGAAATCGAGGGCTTTGTGATGACGATGTATATGCGTAACCGTCTTAATAATCAGGTTGCTGGCGAGGTGCGTGAGCATTTCGGTTCGTTGGCTTACGATACAATAATTCAGCGAAATATCCGTTTGGGAGAGGCACCGTCACACGGTAAACCAATAATGCTTTACGATGCATCGGCTACGGGAGCGACAAACTACCTGTTGCTGGCAAAGGAGTTTTTGAAGAGAAACAGAAAAAAGAGAGAATAATATATGAAACAGAAAGGACTTGGTCGTGGTTTGGATGCTCTGTTCGTGGGCGCTATAACCGACTTGAAAGCAACGCCTATGGCGGAGATGAACGAGATTAAAATCTCGGACATCATTCCGAATCCTACACAGCCTCGCCGTGATTTCGACGAGGAGGCTTTGGCTGAACTTGCCGATTCTATTCGTACGCTGGGTCTTATTCAGCCTATCACCGTGAAGCGTGAGGGCGAGAAGTACCTCATCATCAGCGGTGAGCGTCGTTGGCGTGCTTCGCAGGTAGCAGGTATTGAGACGCTCCCTGCATATATCCGTGATGTGGATGATGAGAATCTGCACGCAATGGCACTCGTGGAGAATATCCAGCGTGAGGATTTGAATGCAATAGAGATTGCTTTCGGTTTGAAACGTCTTATTGATGAGTGTGGTCTTACACAGGATGCTTTGGCCGATAAGGTAGGTAAGAAGCGCTCTACCGTAGCCAATTACCTGCGTCTGCTCAATCTTCCGGAAGAGGTGCAGTTGGCTCTTAAAGAGGGCGTTATCTCTGCCGGACATGCAAAGGCTATCGCTTCGCTTTCGGAGCGAAAGCAACAGTTGGCAACACTCAAAAAGTGCATAAAGAACAACCTCTCGGTGCGCCAAACCGAGGATTATGTTCGTGCCATACTCAATGCCGAGGGTAAGCCTAAGGTTGCACTCATTGAGGAGGAGTATCCGGAGTCTTACACCCGCTTGGTTGAGCATTTGGAGCGATTCTTTTCGCAGAATATCAGCATCAAGCGAGGTCGCAACGGCGGTGGTAAGATTACTATCGACTTCGATAACGATAACGATATCGAGCGCTTTATCGAGCGCTTCTCAAAGCAGTAAATAATGAGGGAGATGAGGCAAAATATCCTGCAAAGAGTGCTTTCGTTCGCATCATTGCGCACGATTGCATTGCTTGTTGTCGTAATATTCGCCTCGACCTCGGTTTCGGCACAAGTCTCAAATCCGTTTGCTCGTCAGTTGCGAGGCGAACGTCAGATTATCCGTGCCGGCCAGATTGTAAAGCCCGATTCGGTAGCGATTGCACGTGCCGATTCGATTCGTGTGGCCAACTTGACCGACTCTCTGCGCAAGATGCCTATGGACTCTCTGCGCTTGGTTTCGGATTCGTTGCGAATGACATTGCCAGACTCGTTGCGTCAGACGATATTCCCTGACTCTATATTTGCAAAACCAGACTCGGTACAACTTTCGCAAAGACAGTTGCGCCGCATCGAAAGAAGGGAGAATCGAACACCTCTGTTGAGTGACTCTATGGCGCTGAATCGTATGTGCTGGGCTTCGTTGGCATTGCCTGGCTTTGGACAGATTTACAATAAGCAATATTGGAAATTGCCGATTCTTTACGGTACCGTGGGTGCTTCGTTGGGTCTATGTCTCTATGAGCAGAGCAAGTATAAGCCGTTGAAGACACAGTTTGACCTGATGACCGACAAGAGCATGATGCGTACCGAGGAGATGAACTCCCTGCAAAGGTCGATGATTAAGCACAATACGCTTAAACAACTCTTTATGTTTACCACCATTGCCTCGTACCTATACTTTATCGGTGATGCAGCGGTAAACTACTCTACAAACGAGGTTTCGTCGGTAACTAAGGCTACGACCCTCTCGTTGATTTGTCCGGGAGCAGGCCAAATTTACAATAAGAGTTATTGGCGAGTGCCTATTGTTGTCGGAGGTTTTGCCTCGACGATATACTGTATAGACTGGAACAATCGAGGCTATCAGCGATTTAAGAAGGCGTATCGTCTGCGAGCAGATTATGACCAAAATCCAGATTTGTACCCTGACGGCTCGCCCGATGAGTTTAAGGGTAGATATGCTTCGTCGTTCTTGAAGAATCTGCGAAATAGTTATCGCCGTAACCGAGATTTGTGTATTATCCTCACGGCAGGACTCTATATATTGCAGGCTATTGATGCTCATGTTGATGCCCATTTGCGTGATTATGATGTCTCGGACGATTTGAGCGTTAATGTTACGCCGATGGTCTCTTACAATCCGTATGTTGGCGATAGTTCAGTTGCCGTAGGTATGAACGTAGCCTTTAATTTCTAATCCCGATTATGAGCGTAATGAAAAGGTTGATGCTTGTTGCGTTGTTGCTTTCATTCTCTATTACAGTCCTTGGAGCAGCACGTGACAAACGCACTAAATATGTCACTATTCCTGTCTATGATACCGTGCGAGTGGTGGTTACGGTTACGGATACCATCCGTGTCGAGCCGAAACCCGCACCTCGCATCGATACACTGCGAACAAATATATCGCCGGCCGAGATAGACTCGTTAGTGGATTTATGGCATACGATGCAACTTGCGCAGAGTGACAAGAGTTTCTTTGGACCATATGCCGAGACGATGGAAGGGGAGGCGGCAATGGCGGTAGATTCGCTCTATCGCTCACGTTTGCAAGACATTGTGTCACCCGTACATCTCCCGTATAATTACATCGTTCGACGCTATATCGACCAATATTTCAGCGGTCGTTGGAGTCCTCTAAAACGTGTGCTTTCATTGTCGAAATATTACTTCCCGATTATCGAGCAGGAGTTGCTCTCGGCGGGACTTCCTATGGAGTTGCGTATCCTGCCAATCATCGAGTCAAACCTCTCCTCGACGGCAACATCTCGTGCCGGAGCGGTGGGACTTTGGCAGTTTATGCCATCGACAGGCAAGGCGCTCGGTTTGGAGATAAACTCGTTGGTCGATGAGCGTTGCGATGTAGGCCTCTCGACACGAGCAGCATGCCGCTTCCTGCGAGATTTATATCGTATGTACGAGGATTGGACATTGGCCTTGGCAGCATATAACTGCGGTCCTGGCAATGTGAATAAGGCAATAGCACGTGCCGGAGCAAACTGCAAAACCTTCTGGGATATTTACGACTTTCTGCCAAGTGAAACACGTGGTTATGTGCCGAAGTTTATCGCTGCGACCTATGCTTATACGTACCATAACCTTCATAATGTAGAGCCTGAGCCAACGCCCGACCATATTGCGACGGATACCGTTACAATCCGTCGTACGATGCACCTCGGACAGGTTGCCTCGACGCTGAATATCCCGCTCGAAACTCTGCGACACCTCAACCCTCAATATAAGATAGATATTGTGCCGGCGACTCGTAAGCCTTATGCTTTGCGCCTGCCTACAAGATATCTGTCGGAGTTTATCGAGAATCAGGACTCGATATATGCCAAAGACTCGATGTATTTGAAGGAGTATATGAATCCGGCAAATCTCGAAAAGAAGAGAGCCGAAGGTGTAGGATATACATACACGGTGCGCAGTGGCGATAATCTTGGTCTGATAGCCAAGCGTAACCGCACAACCGTTAAGGATATTATGCGCTGGAATCACCTGAAATCGACGCTTATCCGTCCGGGTCAGAAACTGCGTATCAATAAACCGAAACCAAAAGCATAAGCAAGTGTTTGAACCTGGAATCATAGTTGCACCAGCCACCGCACAAGGTGGAGCAATCGCCATCATCAGAATGAGCGGCGAGGGCTCTATTGCTTGCTGCGATAGGGTGTTTAGGGGGCGTCGCAGCCTTACGGAGGCTAAGTCTCATACGTTGCACTACGGCACAATCGTAGATGGCGAGCAGGTTATTGACGATGTTCTGGTCAGTGTGTTTCGATCTCCGCACTCATATACTGGCGAGGAGTCAATCGAAATATCAACCCACGGCTCACGATACATTGTCACCGAGATATTGTCGTTGCTATGCCGTAACGGCGCACGTATGGCAGAACACGGAGAGTTCTCGGCCAGAGCATTCGCTGCGGGCCGCATCGACCTTTCTCAGGCAGAGGCTGTGGCAGATGTCATTGCAGCCGACTCACGTGCAGCACATACGATGGCCTTGACGCAGATGCGTGGAGGATACTCCGATACGTTGAAAATACTTCGTAATCAACTCGTTGAGTTGACGGCTTTGTTGGAGTTGGAACTCGATTTCTCGGAGGAGGATGTCGAATTTGCTGACCGCACACGTTTGTACGCAATGTTGCAACATACCTGCGATGTTGTTCGCTCGCTGATGCAGTCGTTCCGCACGGGTAATGCTATCCGTGAAGGTGTCGGCGTTGCTATTGTGGGCGCTCCAAATGTAGGAAAAAGTACACTGCTAAACCGCCTGATTGGCGACGACCGAGCGATGGTCTCCGATATTGCAGGAACCACACGTGATACTATTGAGGAGTCTATTATCATCGACGATATCCGCTTCCGATTTATCGATACTGCGGGCATCCGCAAAACCGACGATCTGCTGGAACAAATGGGCATCGATCGTACACTGAAAGCGATAGAGCGAGCCGATATTATTATCAATATGGCCGAGCCAAACGGTGCTTTTGAGGTTCTGTCGCTCAAAGAGAATCAGTGCGAAATACGCCTGATAAATAAGGCCGATACTACTATACATAGGGAAATCTCGGAAGCAATATATATATCGGCACGTGATGGCGAGGGTGTCGATGACCTGCGTGCGGCATTACGTAATACGGTAGATACCGAGGCGCTCTACCGTGGAGATGCCGTGGTCTCTAATGTCCGCCATTTTGAGGCACTATCGGCGGCATATAATGCCCTTATGGCAGCAATGACAGCCCTCACGGCAGGCATCTCTTCGGAACTGCTTGCAGAGGATATTCGTTCGGCAATCTCGCACCTCGGTGAAATCACCGGCGAAATCACCTCCGACACCATCCTGCAATCAATCTTCTTAACATTTTGCATCGGTAAATAACCCTTTATAACACGCTGAATATCAATAGGTTACCACTTGTCTAAATAGAAAGTAAAATTAAGTAGATTTACACATTAAATAGTTGATAATTAACACTTTAAGGATTTTGCAAAAATTTGCAAAATCCTATTTTTTCGCCCTATTTCACCCCCAAAGTGATAATTTGTGCTAAAAACAAGTCGCTTTCTCAGGGCCTTACAACGAGGGTGAAAAATTAAGTTGATACTCATACGATACTCATTTTTCAAAGTGTTTACTCTGCGTTATATTTATTAAGTCGTTCAACCAAAAGATTTAATAAAATATGACAAAAACTAAACACCAAAAACGAAGTCTTGCGCCATTGGATCTGCGAGCGCAAGATCACTATGAAGAGATGCTAACGGTAAGCGATGCCGCACAGCTTTCGGGATTCTCAAAGCAATTCATTTACCAACTAATCAAGTCTAACAAGCTGTGTTACCGCATATTAGAAGGTGAAGCACGCATCAAGCATCGCCATCTACGAGCGTGGTTTGCAAAACTCCCAACGAACAAAGATTGCCCACTTTGCCCTGCTTCATACTCGCTTTCAGGGTTAATGGGCTACACGAAAATGGGGCGTTGTTGGGTATTGCGTTTTGTCGAAAGATACAACATTTGCTCCTATTATTTGGGTAATTCTCGTCGCTTTAATTATGAAGATTGCATCGCTGCGTGGGCTATTGAGCAAACCGTAAATCCGAAATGGATAACAATAGAAAAAGCGGTAGAAGAATATGCGATCGAAAGTGATATTTTACTTTCTGCTACAGCAAGTAAGCAAATTCGCATTAAATGCAAAGATGCGAAGGTGCTAGTAAATGTGATGGATGTCAAACAATTAAAAGAGTTAAAGCAATGGGAAGAGTTGTAATCCGCACAAAGAAAAAGTGCCACGGAACGATGTTGTCGGTCTATCTTGAATTCTGCCCTCCATTTACGGATAATAGTGGCAAGCAAGTACGCTATGAGTTTCTCGATCTTGAGAAATACACAACACCCGCAAACGAGGTTCAACAAAAGTTTAATAAGAGCATTGATGAGATAGCCGATGCGATTCGTTGTGAGCGATATATCAGCCTTGTACACAAGGATTACGAGTTCCTATCCAAAAGGCGAATCAATGAAGATTTCTTGGAATATTTCCACCGCAACATTATCTATCGAGGTATTAAGTTCAAAGTCAGCCTAAAATATCTACATAGATTCTGTAAGGGCAAGTGTAGCTTTAAGGATGTAACGGTGAGTTTCTGTGAACGATTCAAAGGTTTTCTCTCCAACACAAAAGGATTGCATAGACGAGCAAAGTTGAGTCAGAATACTGCCTCGGCATACTTTAACGCCTTTATGAGCATCGTGAATCTCGCTCACCAAGACGGTATCATAAAGACGGATATAAATGCGAAGATATCTCGAATACATTGGAAACACGACACGGCAAAGGAGTATCTCGACGAGAAGGAGATTCGCCGACTGGAACGAGTGGAGTTTACGGAATATCCCGATGTCCAACGGGCGTGCCTACTATCTATCTACACGGGACTGCGGCGAAGCGATATACTTGCACTCGATTGGAAGAGTGTGCACATCAACTCAAAGAAACGGTCGTACCTTGATATCGTCATACACAAGACTCAAGCAGCTGTAAAACTACCGCTATCGCCCGCTGCTATTGAACTGCTCGGTAAACCTAAAAAGAAAGGTTTGGTATTCCCAAACTTGACAGAATACAAATTGAGTTTCTACATCCCTCGCCTACTCAAACTTGCCAAGATTGAGAAACACATCACCTTCCACTGCTTCCGGCATACATTCGCTATGCGTCTTCTGGAAAATGGCGTGGACATCTACACTATCGCCACCCTGCTTGGACATAAATCAGTCACCAGCACGCAGGTCTACGCCCGCCTCTCACCAACACAAATCCGAGAAGCGGTAATGAAATTGTAATCCGAAGATTAGTTAGGATACATAAACGGCGAAGGTAAAACAACCTTCGCCGTTACATTTGTGAAACGATATTTAGATCACTATTGTGTTGCTTGTGATGACATCTCAATCTCGCTAACTTTTAGCTCATACTTTGTGCTATGTTCATCCAAAGTAACATCATACTGTTTAATTCCCATACGTTGCGCTATATTCATTAAGAACTCTTTATATCGTTTTTCCATAAAAGGCCCATAATATATAGCCTTTAAACAGTCGACATTGGGGATCTCTGTAAAATCTCCATCTAACTGATTAGGGCATCTGGTGATTATACGCCATTCCTTTTCGTGGCTATAAGCATTAGCATCTTTATACAAATAGGCTTTGTACCAATGCAACTGATCAATTGAAAGTTGAATATCTTTATTGCCTATTTGCTCCAATACCTCTGACAGCATAATATTCAACACACTAACAGTTGCATTATATCGCTCCGTTGTATATATGACAGGAAACAACTTAGAAAGATTCTTATTGTCTTTATTACAAACTTGTATGTCTGGACACGCTAAACATCCTCGATGATGGTAATCTCTGAAATCATATTCAAGAGCATAGCCTTTATATCCATCAGCATACAGATCCCACATATATGGGGACTTTATATCCTCCGTAAAGCACGCTATTTTTGTAAGTCGACTGGCACGCATATACTCAATATAGCTACTAATACGATAAGAGAATTGCGCTCTAAAATTATTCAGATTATTATGGAGATACGAAAGCCTATCTTGCTGAGGCATATTCTCCATTTCTTCTTTCATTTTCGTAATAGCGGCAGGACTTAATAAGCTACCCAACACTTCTGTTGTTGTACCGTCTTCAAATGACGAGCATATAGCTTCTACGCCTCCTGCATCTACAAAGCCTTGAAAAATCTTTTCTATACCGTCTCTATCTATATATACCAACGAATCGTATTGATCTTTAAAAGCCTTGGCAACACAAGTAGAGATTGTCTTGAGTTGAAAAGACATAACACTATCTAAATTGCAGGTTCTAAATCTAAATAGTTTTTGAGGGATATTGGGAAATATAATATCGTTAATTTTCGACCAAGTAGTAGCATACTCCTCTGGTGTAGCGTTTGTGGGCAAGTATGAATTTGTTAGTATATTAGCAAATTCATTTTTAAAGTCGACATTAGACATACTTATCGTATTTACAATTTACACATACTTTCTTCAAAGTCCAATTTAATAAGTTGCCACACCTTCTCTTGTAAACATATCGGATCTGGCTCCGAGTCGGCTACTGAGAAGTTCGTTAGACCACTTGTACACTCTTCTTTTGTTGCTCCGTATGGGTATCGTTCTTCGTATAAAGAAAGCATCTGCTCAATGTTATAATGATTGAGTAACATATGCAAATCCCAAAAGTCTTTTTTACGACCACCTCGAGAAATGACATCCATTTTCATCGCTACGATATCTTCGACAGCGGCCATACGTATAGTGCCGAATACTTCCATCGGGTTTATAAATGGGTCTGTATAGAATAGATCGAGCTTTACACAATCGTCCTTTGAGTTACCGACAATATATGATGCTCCGAAGCCTACAACATCACCACAATCACCCTGACAATATGGAAACTCTTTGCGAAGTATCTCCTGAAGCTTGTGAAAATCTAATGAGCCATATTCGACATCGGTAAAGAGGTCGATATCATCGGACATACGATGTCCATAGCGGAGAGAAAGCGAGGTTCCACCAACTAAACGAAATGGTGCAAACTCCTC
Source organism: Alistipes sp. (assembly GCA_045659425.1). Lineage (GTDB taxonomy): Bacteria > Bacteroidota > Bacteroidia > Bacteroidales > Rikenellaceae > Alistipes. The sequence continues at coordinate 22,580 of JAZOWW010000023.1, forward strand.
CATCTCCATCAATCGCTCCAATGTAGAACGAAGAATAGGTTTTACAGTCTGGTATTTCAACTCGTTACGCTTCATAGCCAAGATACTTTTTTATGCTTGTTTTGATATTGTTTTCAAATGGAGATTTAGAGTTTAGATTAACGCAATCGATGATGGTTTCACGCCCGTAGAAGCGAATAATCTCTTGAATTTCGTCCTCCGTTCCTCTCTCAAATACTCGATTGATAACATAGCGACGATGCTCCTTGAAATCTATCTTATCAAGCGAGGTGTCCCAAAACAGAGTTGGTCGGAACTTAGATATGTCTGGACGATATTGCTCTGAAAGACGACGCTTCTCCTCCGCAATGTCGTAGAAGATTTGCAAGGTCATAAGGAATCCCTCCTCCAAACCGAGTGCCTGCTCGATGCGGAGCGAAAGTGAAATATTCATAGATCTACGACCACGAATAATGGCACTCAAAGTCTGCGGATACTCGCCGATAGTTTCAGCAAAAGCCCCGCTCTTGAGTTTGCGAGTGTTCAACTCTCTTTGAATAAAGAGACCGGGATGTAAACCCCTAAGTATTTCTATTCTTCTATCCATACTGCAAAAATAAACACTTTTGTTTAGAAATGCAAATTATGGGCCAAGATTTATTGGGAAGATTGTATAACCATTATGAAAATTTAATTATAACTTTGTACACAAATTAACAGATACATATGAAGAAGAGCATTAAATATTTCCTACTTTCATTATTAAGTATTGTCGGACTTCTAGGATTGGGCATATTATTGTCTGTTACTGTATTCAAAGACCAATTAGTTGAATACATAATCGAGCAGGATAATGAAAATAGAAAACTGATTCAATCGTATTTTGTTTCAGAACTACCTGTTGAACCCGAGAACTTCTCAGAAGATTTCCAAAGCATCCACGACATTGTTTCAAAACATTGTCCTTTGTGCTCGTACAAGGATTACGACATAGACTCTCTTTATAGATCATTTGCTAATCGAATAGAGGCGGAGGTAACTACAAGAACTGATTATGGATTACTGCTTCGTGAATATTTTGCGGCATTGAATATCGGACATGCAGGGGTAATGCTTTCACTCCACTCAGCAGAGTATTATCCAACAATTGTTGAGAATAGAATATTCATTAATAACCCTAATCAGCATTTTACCAATAGTGGATTCTGCAACAAGGATGAGATAGTTGCCATCAATAACATCCCTATTGACCAATATATTGACAGTTTTAAGAAGTATTCGTCTGCATCTACAGACGCATATAAAACACACATTACTCAATGTAGGATTTTTACATCATTTACTGATAGTCTTATATGTTATGATGTCCGCAGAAACAGAGATACACTAAAACTTAAATTACCTCTGACGAACTCATTAATAAGTGATACTCCGCAAGCGCATTCCAAAATACTTCGTGACAGCATTGGATATATCTGTATAGAATCAATGATGGATAATGTTGTGAATGACTTTAAACAAGCATACTCACAAGTGTGTGAACTTCCATATCTGATTATAGATGTGCGAAACAATGGTGGTGGCAATAGCTATAATGGTCGTCTAATTGCTGAATATCTACTCCACGCCCCACAGAAACATTGTCTTGGTGGAGAGATTACACCTCAACCTAACACATATAAAGGCAAGTTGTTTTTATTGACAAGCAATCACACTTTCTCTGCTGCGGAGAGCTTTACCATCGATTTAAAAGAAAGTGGTTATGTTACACTGGTTGGAGAAAAGACAGCTGGCGATACCGGTTGTGCTCCTAAAGATTTCACATCCAAATATGGTATTTGGTTCCGAATTCCTACCAGCAAACCCAAATTATCACCCAAGGAATTCCCAATGGAGGGCACAAGCATAGAACCACACTATGAGGTTAAGCAAACAATTTCAGATTTCTTTGACAACAAAGACACAGCAATCGAATATGTATTGAATGAGCTCATCAGTAATAGATAAAAGGTCTTTATAATGTTTAAAATGGCGACTACTCAAATTACGAGTTGCCGCCATTTATAATTTATACCAAATATTCTACTAATATACATACTAATTCTTTCAAAAATAAATGAGAAGATACTTACAACTTCTGCCACATTTATTACAAATGTCACTCTTCCAAAAACAATTCTTCCTGCGTGTTAATATTACGAATATCTATAACGATTCCATTCAAGGTATCGCTAATTTTCTTATCTGGTATTGATTTTGAGACTGCTAACTATTTAGAATCACATAAAGCTCCCTTATCTGTCTAAT
>JAZOWW010000024.1:0-13019 GCA_045659425.1 Alistipes sp.
CTCGGCACAGCCATAGCCTTTATGATGGCGGTCATCGGTTTGTCTATTCCCGAAGCAACTATGCTTAAAAAGGTAATGACTTGGAGGTTGATAGGTATCTTCTTCGTTGTTATCACACTACTCATCATCGTTTCGGGTTACTTGTTCAACTTGGTATTATAAGTGCGTTACATCATAATCAAGAACCCTTTGTATAATATAGTAACAGCAGTTATGCTCTAAAAAAATAATTTTTCGTATCTTTGCACAAAGATTATCCTCCTTGAAGAAGAAGAGTAGTTGATTTAGAGAGCGATTTCAGGGCGATTAAAAAGGCATTTCGGCACTGCTCAATATGCCAAATACTGCCCCAGTGGTATAATTAGTTATATTCATTTGTCAATCAAAGGTCTATAAGGACACAAGATGACTTTAACGAGGATGAATATTAGTAGGAGTCTTGCCTATAAAACAAAAAAAGAGGAGGTAAAATTTTACCTCCTCTTTTTTTGTTTGTATCAATTAAGCGTTGATTGCGCTCAACTTCTCGAACAACTTACCATAAGACTCCGCCATCTCCGCACGGAACGCAGCGTAGTACTTGCGAACGAGTGATGGGTTGTGTGGCTCGGTAGGGTTGTTAGCCTTTGCATAGAGTTCGTTACGAAGTTCTACACCCTCCTGCATAACAGCGAAGATCTCCTTCTCCTTACCAGGCTGGAAGTAGATAGCCATATCGCAATCAAATACCAACTCCTCAAGACGGTAGTCAATCTCTTTCTTCAAATTTCGTAAATTTGCCATAGTCGTATAATTTTTAAGTTTATTTTACCTGTTTACTGCCTTTTGTGGCGCAAATTTACGCAAATATACAAAATTCTCGGAAAGAAACAAACGATTTTAAACTTTTTATCTCATTCGCCTCTCTGCTTTTCGCTCCTGGCGATACTCTTGACGGCTCTCCGTGTCGGTCATGTCGATAATTATACCCGTTTCGGTCTCCTCAACTATGGCCACCGGAACGGGCTTTGTTGCAGGAGGAGTTTCGGTCGCAGGTTTGGTCGCAGGGGTCGGTTGTGGCTCGGTGGTGGCAGGCTTGCTCTCTACGGGAGCAGGGGCAGGAGTGATTGTCTGCTGTTGTTCCACAATCTTATCCATTGTAAAGGTAAATACAACCTCGCAACGACGCATTTCGGGTAGTATGGAGGTCTTTAAGTATCGCCATGCTGCCGGCAACTTTTTTAGGTGAATCTCCTTCTCTGCATCCGTGATGTTCATGGCAAGAATACGCAATACGTCGCCCTTGTCGGGTGTTGAGGAGTTCTCTACGATGCGCATAGCATCTTTCCATGTGCAGGCGTGCGATGAGTGTGAGATTGCCATATTCGGGCAAAGCGCTTTTAGATAACTCTTTGCTGCTGCGGCACGTTTTCCGGCCAATGTCTTGTTGGAATTCTCGCTGCCGTCAGGCGAGGCGTAACCCGTTACGGTAACTGATTGCAGATGCAACAACGTATCCTTTAACTTTGGAGCAAAGGCTTTGAGTGCCGCCTCTTGTTGAGCGTTGTCGGCAAAGGTAGGGGAGAGAGTTGCACTGCTGATTGCAAAGTGCATCGTAAACTTGCTCTGTTGTGCTGTTTTGCCCTTGACTTTGTAGGTCGAAGTTATGACCTTGCCATCAGAGTGTTGTGATAGCAACACGGCATCCTTGCCGAGGTCGGTTGTCGAGTTGTTCTGGGCAGATGTCGTAACTGATAACATCAGTGCCGAGATGATGAGTAGGGAAAATCTTTTCACGTTTTTACTGTTTTTAATGTTTTTCGTGGGGAAAAGTTTCAAAAATCACACCAAAATATTTGATAAAGGTTTTTTAATTTCTTACCTTTGCCTTATAAAATAAGCGAGATTTCAGGGCGGGGTGCAACTCCCCACTGGCAGTATAGTCTGCGACTCCCTTGAAGGATAGACTTTGTGACGATAGTTTGCGAAGTGGTTTTGAGGGACTGAATCGGTGAAATTCCGATACCAACGGTAATAGTCCGGATGGAAGATGTTTCGCATATATTCTTTCTATGCAGGAACCCCTTGTCGGGGGTTGTTGTGTTGGTCGGATGTATGATTGTCGCCCTGATGCTGTTTAGCGTCGGGGTTGTTTTATTTTACCCCAAGCAAAAACTTACGGCTCCTTATTTTATATATTATGAGTTGAAAAGTTCGCTGGCTATCGGCAGGCGAATGGTTGTAACGCTTTGAAAATAAGAAATGAAGAATATATTATGATTAGAATCATCCTATTTTGTCTGTTTTTGCTCTCGTCCTTCACTGCGACATATGCACAAACAACGACGGCATCGCTTGCAGGTAGAGTAACAAGTAGTGCCGACTCCTCGCCGCTGCCGGGAGCGACGGTTGTGGCGACACATATCCCTTCGGCAACCATCTATGGTGCAATAGCCGACTCCGACGGCTCGTATCGTATCGACGGTATGCGTGTGGGTGGCCCATACTCGGTGGAGATTTCATTTGTAGGCTCTGTGCCTATGCTGAGCAACGATATTCAACTGCCATTGGGATATACCCATGTACTTAACGCCTCGCTCGAAACCTCGCAGAGTATCGAGCAGGTTACAGTGTCGGTAACGGCTCTCAAAGCAAATCTTTCGGGAGCGTCCTCGAACTTCAATCGTGAGCAGATAGAGGCTCTGCCGACACTTTCACGCTCGCTTAATGATGTGACACGCCTCTCGCCTATGGCGATGGCGCAACAGGAGGGCGGTCTCTCGATTTCGGGTGCAAATCCACGTTTTAACTCCTTCCAGATTGATGGTATAGCGAGCAATGACCTTTACGGACTTACTTCGGGAGGTACAAATGGTGGTTTGGCCAATGCAAATCCGATACCGTTGGATGCTATCGATGCCGTGCAGGTTGTTGTTGCTCCGTTCGATGTGCGAGAGAGTGGTTTTACGGGAGGTGGCATCAATGCCGTAACCAAGTCGGGTACAAATACCTTCAAAGGTACGGCTTATGGCTATTATAACGATAATAATTTCTACGGTAAGGGTGTAAATATGGCTCCGCTCGCCAAGCAGATGACGCAAATTTATGGCGTTTCGCTCGGTGGTGCGATTATTAAGAATAGACTCTTCTTCTTCGTGAATGGAGAGTTCAATCTTGATCGTTCGCCGTCGGCATACTATGTTGGCACGCCAGAGTGTAATATTACCGAGCAGGAGGCACAGAGCGTTTCGCAACACTTCTATTCGCTTACGGGCTATGATGGAGGCGGTTATGGTCGTCGTAATGTGGAGCGCAGAAGCACCTCGTTGCTTGCCCGTTTAGATTGGACAATCAGTAAGGGTAGCACGCTTACGGTGCGTTATAACTATCTGAATGCCGGCAAGGAGGAGTATAATAACTACGCTTCGGCATTCTATTTCAATGGTAGCGGCTATACCAGCCCGAATCAGACGCACTCGTTGGTCGGAGAACTTAATTCTCGAATCTCGAAGGAGGTCTTCAATTCGCTGCGAGTAGGTTATCAGCGTGTTGTGGATGGCCGTGACTCGGAGGCTCGTACGCCGAGCGTGCTTATCAGCAAGGCGGGAGAGAATGGCAATACCTCGATACAGATAGGTACTGACCCATATTGCGGAATGAACGAATTAACGCAGAATTCCATATCAATTGCCGATCATGTTTCGATATATAAGCAGGGCCATACAATTACCGTAGGTACGCACAACGAGTTCTTCTCGGCGCAGAATCTCTATGTTTCGAATGCGTTGGGTACATATACTTATAATACGGTGGGGGATTTTCTGCAAGGCTCGCCATCGATGTATCAGCGCAGTATTCCGATTGGTGATCCGACAATCCATATGAAGACGGCGCAGTTCGGGCTCTATGTGCAGGATGAGTGGCGTATCAACCGCCTCTCGCTGACATACGGTTTGCGTGCCGATGTGCCTGTTGTCTTTGGTACACCTCGCACGAATGAGGCCTTTAATGCAGCCGAGGTGGCGCAGACGCATGGTATTCGCACTAATCAAAAACCTCGTTCGCAGGTGCTTCTCTCTCCTCGTATAGGAGTACGTTGGCAACTTGCCGAGGGTGATAGTTACAAGGCCCTTTTGAGGGGTGGTGCAGGCCTTTTTACGGGTAAAGTTCCTTTTGTGTGGATTACCAACTGCTACTCCAACACGGGAATGACGCAGCGAGGCTATCTCCTCTATGGTGGCTCTATACCTGCTTTCGGTCAGGAACCGAGTGGTACGGAGGGCGTTTCGGCCAACCCAATGATAAATATCGTGGATAGAGATTTCCGCTATCCGCAGGTGTTGCGTGCCAATATTGCTTTGGAACAGAGTTTTGGTCGAGGTTGGAATATAACCATCGAAGGACTCTTCTCTAAGACGCTCAACGATATATATGTTCGAAACCTTGTGGCTCAGCGCACGGGAGCAAACCTTTATGCCGTAAGTGCCGATGCTGCAACGTCGAGCAATACCACACCATACTATGACTCGTCGCTTAAAAATCACTACTCCTCGATTTATTACATACAGAATACTTCGAAGGGTTATTCATACCTGCTCAGTGCGTCGCTCTCGAAATATTTTGATTTTGGACTGAATCTTTCGGCTGCATACACCTTCTCGCACTCGTATAGTATCTACGACGGCTTTTCGTCGAGTGCATCGAGCATTTGGAGCAAGGGCTACGCTACGACATCAGATAATGCAGGTCTTTCGTGGTCGGTATTTGATACGCCGCACAAGATCTCTGCATCGCTCACATATACGAAACGTTATGGTGGCAACTTCGGAACGACACTCTCGCTCATCTATCAAGGCTATTCTGGCATGCGCTACTCGCTTACGTATTACAAGAACAGTGTAGATGTCAATGGCGATTCGGCACGTGGTAACTCGACTCTCTATATTCCGACAACTGATGAGTTGGCGAAGATGGACTTTGAGAACGAGTCGCAGCGGGCTGACTTTAATGCCTATATTGAGGGTAACCGCTACCTGCGCACACATCGGGGAGAATATTCGCCTCGCAATGTTATGCAGGCACCTTTTGAACATCATGTTGACTTGCACGTAGCGCAGGATTTTTATTTCGGTAGGAATACGGAGCGCAAGGTGCAAATAACTCTCGATGTGATGAATTTGGGTAATCTCCTTTGTCGTAATTGGGGCGCATACTACCTGCTCAACGATTGGAAACTCTCGCCTATGGAGGTCTATGCACTGAATGACGATGGGGCGGGAAATAAGACTCCACGCTATCGCTGGCTTGGTGCCGAACTGACGAAGAACGACCTGCTCTCTCGTTGGCGTATGCAGTTGGGTGTAAGAATTGTATTCTAAAAGAGAATGATGTTATGAAGATTAAGAATGTAGTTTTTGATTTGGCAGGTGTGGTCTTTGCCCGTAATGAACAACGATGCCCTCGGGAGTTGATGGAGTATTTCTCTTATATTAACTCCGGCGAGCCTATGCCGTCATTCTGGATTGATTACGATAGGGGTACACGCTCGATGGACGACGTGGCACGATGCCTTGCCGAATATCGCCAATCCGACTTTGAAACTGCACGAGATAATATGGCACAGGCAATCCTTTACCAAGAGGAGATTCCTGCTACGAAGGCGCTTATTGCCGATTTGAAGGCGGCAGGATACCGACTCTTTGTGTTGTCGAATATGTCGAAGGAGTATATCGAATTTCTGCGACAAAAGCCTGTTTATAGTTATTTCGAGGGAGAGATTATTTCGTGCGAAACGGCTACCGTTAAACCTGAGGCGGAGATATACTTGACGCTGCTGCAACGCTACGACCTCGATGCTTCGCAGACAATCTTTATAGATGACCGTAGAGAGAATGTCGAAGCGGCGGCCGAACAGGGAATATGTCCGTTTCACTTTAATCGCCTAAATCCCGACGAGAGTTGCGAGCAACTGCGAAAGATGTTATTGTAACTGGAAATGATGTAAAAAAAACGAAGTCACAAGGTGTAATATCTTGTGACTTCGTGAATTATAGTAGCGTATTGGAGTTTAGTAGAAATTAAGTTCTACTAAACTCTATTTTGTGCATACAATTCTGTAAGTACCATCTGAGAGTGACAACTCTGTGGCAACTTCGTCTCCGCATTGCAATAGTGAGTATCCTTGTGGTAGAGTTACTAGTGCATCTGTGTTTGTAGGTACAGTAAGGTCAATTGTAAGAGTGTTTTCGCCCTTTTCGGCACGCATCTTAATCTCTCCGTAAGGTGTTGGCACTACGCTCTCGACCCAATTCAAAGATGCGAGGTTTGGAGTGACACTAAAACGCTTAAAAGCAGGTTTGATAGGAGCGATACCGGCGATAAACTCCGAGAGTATGGTTAGTCCGCCTCCGCTCCAAGCGTGGTTGTATGTGCCGTTTCCAGACTTGTATTTCATACCACGAGCGCCGGTGTACTCCCAACCTTCCCAAAGGGTAGTGTGGTTAGAGTTGACCATATCGCTAAAACGCATCTTCATTCTCGCAAGAGCATCCTCATAGAAACCCATACGACACAAAGATTCCAAAACGTATTTCTCCATATATGGACTTGCGTTATAGTACTTTGTGAAGAAGTCTCGCATGATAGGGTAGCGCTCCTGTGGAACAAAACCTGCGAGAATAGCCATCGCCTGCAAACGGTCATCCGGCACATCTTTGTACTTTTGGCTCTTGTAGTGCTGTAACTCCTCATTCCAGAACTTTTCGTTGAAAGACACAGTCATCTTATCAAGATTTTGCACCATCTTCATAGCGTCAGTGTTGTGGCCTGTCAGACGTGCCATCTCTGCAAAACCTCGAAGGGCTACGCCATACCAACATTGTTGTAATCCCTCTTTGTCGATATTTTTGCCCCAGTCGCCCCAATACCAGCCACCACGTCTTACCTTTACCAAGCCGCTGTTTTCAGGGCGCCATACCTCCCAGAGATAGCGGTATACACGGTCATATATATTGGATATGGTATGCAGGTCACCAGTTAGCATATAATATGTGTAGAAACCGTAATAACCTACGCTTGCAAGCATTTGGCACGGCAACTCGCTTCGATACCATCCAGGTATCGGAGAGAAGATAACTCCATCTTTGTCTTGCCAATTCATCAGTTCGAGGATAGCTTTGCGAGTGAGTAGGTGCGCTCTTTGGTCGAAGACATATCCCGCTTCGCCAAGTTCTACGACCACATCGCCCCACCATTGTGCACGCTCTCTGTCTGGGCAATCCATATAGTTGTCACGCATGGTAACGTAGAGTGTTCGCTGGGCCTTCTTCCAGAGTCTGTTGTAGAATTCATCATCGCAAGTGAATGATCCTATAAAGTCGCTGTCGTAGCCACTCTCACGATACTTAACATCCAATACCTCTACGCCCTCGGGGATAGTATATAGCACTTGGTGTCCATTTATCCAAATCGGAACTTCAAACTCCTGCTCGCCCTCCTTGGCAATATACTCAGCATAGAAAGAACGGGCTGCGCCAATCCAATAGTCATCTGTACATATACAAATCTTTTCGCCACCATTGGCTCTGAGACGGATGTATGGCGTAACATGTGCGTTATATGGGAGGTCGCCTATGATGGTATCACCTTCGTGTGTTACGCTTACATAATCGAGCAGTTCGCTCCACCTCCATTGTGGAATAGGGCGCTCGACAAACTCTCCCCACTCAGCATCTGAGGCATATACTTCCCGAGCTCTGTCCCAGTCGCTGGTATTAAAGTCGGGGTCTGCGAATGGAAGCTGCTTGCGTGCATCGCAGCCGACATTTGCTCCTGCAAGACGGTACTGTCTAGGACCCTTTGGATTTTCATCTGCTGGCGCCCACATGGCGTCGTAACGCTGTGCTGCCCAACTATTGTTACTTACCACACCATCAAAACGAGTCTTTAACTCAAACCATAATCCGGGCGTTGCCGAAGGACGATGACTGAAAGAGTTTCGACCATAATATTGCACCAATACGGCCACGGTGTTGCGTCCAAATTTTAGATTGGGCACATCCGTAAAGATGTCGCAATAGCTATCCGTTGGATTAGGACCTCGTTTTAGTCCTCCTTCTCGGACTACCAACTCGCCGTTTATCCATAACCAATACTTTGTGTCGGCAGCGATTTTTAGTTGAGCCTTGGATGTTGATAGAAGAACAAAATCCTTGCGAAAACACTGCCACTCTCCATCGGCAATAGGGTCTATGGTAGTGATTATTTGAGCAGATTCATCCTTGCACGATGTGAATAGAAGTGCGAATAATGTGCCAATGAGCAGCAAAAGCCTTTTCATGGTAGTTTGGGTTGGTTGATAAAAGGGATGATGAGAAAAAAGCGGGACATCTTGAAAGAGCCCCGCTTCTACATTTAATATTGCTCTTTCTCGTTAGGGAAATCACACGACTTAACATCCTCAATATAGCGAGATACTGCATCTGTCATAACCTCGTAGAGGTCTGCATAACGACGCAGAAATCGAGGTGAAAAGCCCTTGTTGATGCCGAGCATATCGTGTAATACAAGAACCTGGCCATCGGTCTTGTTGCCTGCGCCGATACCGATTGTAGGGATGCTCAACTCGGCCGATACACGGGCTGCAAGTGCAGCAGGAATTTTCTCTAAAACTACTGCGAAACATCCGGCCTCTTCGAGCAGATGTGCATCACGAATGAGTTTTTCGGCCTCAGCCTCCTCTTTTGCACGAACGGAGTATGTTCCGAACTTGTGAATTGATTGAGGGGTAAGACCCAAGTGCGCCATTACAGGAATACCTGCGGTGAGAATACGCTTCACGGAGTCGAGAATCTCCTCGCCTCCCTCCATCTTTACGGCATCTGCACCCGTCTCCTTCATGATGCGGATTGCCGAGTCGAGAGCAGCCTGCGAGTCACCTTGATATGTACCGAAAGGCATATCGCACACAACCAACGCACGTGATACGGCACGCACTACGGATGAAGCATGATATATCATATGGTCAAGAGTTATCGGGAGAGTTGTCTCGTAACCTGCCATAACATTGGCTGCTGAGTCGCCTACAAGAATTACGTCGATACCTGCTGCATCGACAATCTTTGCCATTGAATAGTCGTAAGAGGTGAGCATAGAAATCTTCTCGCCACGCTCCTTCATCTCTTTGAGTCGTAGAGTCGTTACGGCTCTTACTGCACTTTGTACTGACATTTTTTTAGTATGATTTTTGTTTTAATGTGACAAATATAGAATAAAAAAACGGCAAACCCTTACATTTCAGGGAAAAGTTGATTAAATTTGTATAAGACAAAATATAAACATTATGAAAAAGATTGTAGTAGTAGGTAGTTCCAATACCGATATGGTTGTACGTACCGAGCAGTTGCCACGCCCTGGCGAAACACTCCTTGGAGACGATTTTATAATGGCAGGAGGTGGCAAAGGTGCCAATCAGGCCGTGGCGGCGGCTCGTATGGGCCATAAAGTGAAATTTGTAGCGGCTTTGGGTCGTGATGTTTTTGGAGATGAGGCCTTGCGAGCATATAATGAGTACGGTATTGATACATCTTGTATTGTGCGTAAGGATGCTCCATCAGGTGTAGCGCTGATTATGGTCGATAACTCTGGCCAGAATTGTATCTCAGTGGCTTTGGGTGCTAATATGGACCTCACACTATCGGATGTTATGCCGGTGCTTGATATGGTAGAGGAGGGCGATATTGTTTTGTTGCAGTTGGAGGTGCCGATTCCGACCGTAGAGGCAGTTATCGATGTGGCGGCATCCAAGGGCGCAAAGGTCGTGCTTAACCCTGCACCTGCGGCAATGGTCTCGGAGGATGTTCTCTCGAAATTGTATCTAATAACCCCTAACCAAACCGAGGCAGAGACTCTTACGGGTATTGCCGTGACCGATGAGGCTTCGGCACGTGCTGCTGCGGAGGCTTTGCGAGAAAAGGGTGTTCGCAAGGTTGTTATTACGCTCGGCGGTCTTGGCGCTCTTCTCGATGATGAGGGCGAGTGTGAGGTTGTGGCTGCAAAGCGTGTGAAGGCGATTGATGCTACGGCTGCGGGGGATGTCTATAATGGCGCTATATGTGCTGCGCTTGCAGAGGGTAGTACACTGCGTGAGGCTATGGAGTTTGCAACCAAGGCCTCGGCTATCTCTGTGACTCGTGTCGGCGCACAACCTTCAATACCGACTCGTGAGGAGGTCGATAATTTCAAGAACTAACACTAAAATAAAATATCTATGTTTATCATTTCAAGTTATGCATTAGCAGTTGTATTCTGCTTTATTACTATGTTGTGCTGGGGTTCGTGGGCAAACACACAGAAACTCGCAGGTAAGACATGGCGTTACGAACTCTTCTATTGGGACTACGTTATCGGTATGGTTCTCTTCGCAGCATTGCTCGGCTTTACAATGGGCAGCATCGGCTCCGAAGGTCGTCCGTTTATCGAGGATTTGGGTCAGTCTGATCTTTCAAGTGTTTTATGGGTAATTTTGGGCGGTGTGATTTTCAACGCATCAAATATTCTGCTCTCGGCTTCGGTATCTTTGGCAGGTTTGGCAGTAGCCTTCCCGCTTGGTTGCGGATTGGCTTTGGTGCTTGGCGTAGTTAATAACTATATTGAGCAGCCAAAGGGCGATACTACTCTGCTTGCTCTTGGTGTATTGTCGGTTGTTGCCGCTATCGTATGTAACGGTCTTGCCGCTGCACGTGTCAGTAAGGGTGGCTCGCAGAAGGGTAGCAGTCGCAAAGGTATCTTGCTCGCTATCGTTGCAGGTTTGTTGATGTCAACCTTCTATCGTTTCGTTGTGAAGGGTATGGATTTGAATAACTTCGAGGCCCCGGCTGAGGGTATGCTTACCCCATATTCGGCAATCTTCGTATTCTCGCTCGGCGTTCTGCTCTCGAACTTCCTCTTCAATACCTACGTTATGCGCCGTCCGTTTGTTGGCGAAAGCGTTTCGTATAGCGAATACTTCAAGGGCTCGTTGTCGACTCACCTCGTAGGTGTTCTTGGTGGTGCAATCTGGTGCCTTGGTACTGCGTTTAGTTATATCGCAGCAGGCGAGGCTGGTGCTGCTGTTTCTTACGCTTTGGGTCAGGGTGCACCTATGGTGGCAGCCTTCTGGGGTGTATTTATCTGGAAGGAGTTCAAGGGGGCTGACAATAAGACTGCGGCATTGCTTACGCTGATGTTTACACTCTTTATCATCGGCCTGGCAGTTATTGTTCTTGCCGGCAATTAGTAGGGAGTGTTGGGGTGACCCCAATCGCTATAAATGGTTGAAAATCCGTTGCAGTATCTGCTGTGACGGATTTTTTTTGTATTATAAAGGAGATATATTGCATGTAAAAGCTACTTTCGGGAAAAAGTTTTTAACTTTGCAATATATGTTTGTCAAAAATACACAAAGAGATATGAAGAAACTTTTCTTACTTTTGGCCTTGGTCGGTACTATTTTTAGTGCGTGTGAGGGCGGTGGAGATGTCGAAGAGGAGAATGGTGGAGACACGCCATCGATTCCAAAAATCGAACTTGCTGAGCAGAATGTCGAGGTTGAGTTTGAGCCTGCTGAGTATTCTGTTGATGTCACATCGCCTTATTCCTGGGAGGCAACAACAAAAAACAGTTGGATTAAGATAAAGACAGCAACAGGCATTGCTGGTACAAAAACGCTGAAATTCTCGGTTACTCGCAATGAAGAAAAGGAGATCCGTGAAGGAACAATCACGCTCAAAAATACCGACTATAATCTTATTGCAGAGTTCTATGTAACGCAAAAAGCCTTTTCTCCTGAAATAACCCTCGACAAGAAAGAACTAAACTTTGCTGTTGAAGGTGGCACACAAGAGGTTGCTATTACTGCAAACTTCGGGTATGAAGTAAAGTATGATGCAGATTGGCTCACTATTGAGAAAAATGAGAACGGTATTTCAGTAACCGTACCAAACTATGTAGAGGTCGATGAGCGTGCCGCCGAAATAACAATATCAAACGAGAAATACGGTGTTTCAAAGGTTGTAAAAGTGTCGCAAGGTGCCTTCGTGCCAGAATTGACAATTTCGCCTGAAATATTAAACTTTACTGTTGAAGGTGGCACACAAGAGGTTATGATTACTGCAAACTTCGGGTATGAAGTAAAGTATGATGCAGATTGGCTCACTATTGAGAAAAATGAGAACGGTATTACTGTATCCGCACCTAAGCATGAGGAGGTAAAGGAGCGTACTGCGGAGATAACCATTTCGAACGAAAAGTATGGCATTTCTAAAACCGTAACGGTGTCGCAAGCCGGAATGAGCGAAGAAGAGTATGCAAAACGTGTCATATTTTACACAACATCTAATAATAAAGTTATTACCCTAACTGATGCCTTTGGTGCAAATATCGTATCTAATACCTACGAAAATGGCAAGGGCATTATCAAGTTTGATGCACCTGTTACTTCGATTGGAGGGCGTGCATTCTATGAGTGCAGCAGCCTGACAAGTGTTACAATCCCCGACAGCGTTACTTCGATTGGAAGTTATGTATTCAAAGGTTGCAGCAGTCTAACGGCTTTTTATGGCAAATATGCATCAGCAGATAAACGCTGCTTGATTATTGATGGTGCGCTAAATTCATTTGCGCCTGCCGGATTAACATCATATACAATCCCCGACAGCGTTACTTCGATTGGAGAGAATGCATTCTATAATTGCCGCAGTTTGACAAGTGTAACAATCGGCAATAGCGTTACTTCGATTGGAGAGTATGCATTCTCTGCTTGTAGCAGTTTGACAAATGTAACAATCGGTAATAGCGTCACTTCGATTGGAGAACAAGCATTCTATTATTGCAGCAGTTTGACAAGTGTAACAATCCCCGATAGCGTTACTTCGATTGGAGATTGGGCATTCTATGATTGCACCTCATTGGCAAGGGTTGATATTTCCGATTTATCGGCTTGGTGCAAGATTGGTTTTGGAAGTGGTGCAAATCCATTAAGAAATGGCGCAAAGTTATATCTT
>JAZOWW010000025.1:0-3053 GCA_045659425.1 Alistipes sp.
AACTATTTATCAATAAAATACATCTGTATATTTTTGTATCCGAATGTCTATGAAGATACGAGAATCAGCATTTGAGGAGTCGATTCACCCAGGGACGGGGCGACAGCCAATTTTACGAAGGAAAATTCATGTTAAAGAGAAGTTAGCAAGTTGTCTTTTGAGGCACTCGAAATAAATTCGGGCACTCAAAACAACTTGCCGCTCGCCTGACGGCTCGGGGAGGGATTCACTCCAAAGTCGTGAATCCATAGCGGAAGTTAGTAACCAATAAAATGTAAAAGCATGCAGACGAACAACAGAAAAGATTCGAAAAAAAGTGTAGGCAGAAAGCCAAAAAAAGACCCTGCTATACATCGCTATGTGGTCCGATTGACATCGGAGGAGAACGGGCACTTCGACATCCAATTCCAAAAATCAGGATTCAAGGAGAGGTCTAAATTCCTAAAGGCTCTAATCTTCGAGCGTGAAGTAAAGGTGGTAAAAATCGACAAGGCGGCGATAGACTATTATATTCGTCTGACGAATTTCTACCATCAGTTCCAGGCTATCGGCAACAACTACAACCAGACGGTGCGAGCTGTGAAAGCCAATTTCGGAGACAAGCGGGCATTTGCCCTTGTTGCCAAGCTGGAGAAAGCCACACTGGAGCTGGTAGTGCTGAGCAAGCAGATTATCGCCCTCACACGCGAGTTTGAGGAGAGACACTTGAACCGAAAAAGCGGAGGTTGATATGGTGGCTAAGATTAACAGAGGTGCTTCGCTCTACGGAGCCATCATCTACAACCAGCAGAAGGTAAACGAGGCGACAGGTCGCATCATAGCCAGCAACCGTATGATTACCGATTCCATCTACGACCCCGATAGGATTGTGCGCCAGACAATGTTCGCTTTTGAGAGTTATCTCGCTGCTAACCGCAATACCGAGAAGCCTATCCTGCATATATCGCTTAACCCGACACTTGACGACGACCTTACCGACAGTCAGTTTGCGGAGTTGGCAAGAGCCTATATGCAGAAGATGGGCTACGGCAATCAGCCCTACATCGTCTATCTCCACGAAGACATAGACCGCAGACATATACATATAGTATCTACCTGCGTGAACGAGAATGGCGAGAAGATAGACGATGCCTATGAATGGAACCGCTCGATGTAGGCGTGCCGAGAGTTGGAGCAGATGTTCGGACTCAAGCAGATTGCCGATAAGCGCAGAGAGCTGTTGGATCCCTATCTCAAGAAGGCGGACTACACCCGTGGCGATGTCAAGCAGCAGGTGTCGAACATCCTCAAAAGCGTATTTACCTCGTACCGCTTCCAGTCCTTCGGTGAGTACAGTGCCTTACTTTCCTGCTACAACATCGAGGCGAAGCAGGTCAAGGGCGAGTTCGACGGCAAGCCCTATTCGGGTATCATCTATACGATGACCGATGACAACGGCAAGCCTATCTGCACGCCTATCAAGTCCTCGTCTATCGGCAAGCGTTGCGGCTATGGGGGTGTCGAGAAACGAATCACCTACAATGCTCAGGAGTATCGTGCGAAGAAGTGGCAACCCAAAATCCGCAACGATGTGGCTTTGGCAATGCACGGCTCCCGTGGCAACCGCGAGGAGTTCGTGCGTCTGCTCGGCAGCAAAGGCATTGATGTCGTGTTCCGAGAGAACGATGCCGGTCGCATCTATGGCGTAACCTTCATCGACCACCGCAACCGTGAGGTCTACAACGGTTCCCGTCTGGGTAAGGAGTTCTCGGCAAACACCTTTGAAAAGTTTTTCAACTCGCAGGGTGACATACCGTGGGCGGAGATGCCAAAGAGTTTCTCCGAGAGCCAGAGCCTCTCATCGGCAGACCTCGAATCGGGCATAGAACAAGCCTTCGGAATCTTCTCGTTTGATGCAGCAGGCAATGACCCGCAGGAGGAGATGCTTGCCAAGCATTACCAGAAGAAAAAGAAGAAGAAAAAACGCCGTTCACGCGGCATATCGTAAACCACATTCAATAACCATTAAAACTATATCAATATGCAACAGGAAGATGATTTGAGAGGATTGGCAAAGGTCATGGAGTTTATGCGTGCCATATCCATTATATTTATTGTAGTACATATCTATTGGTTCTGCTATCAGGCCATCGTGGATATGGGAATCAATATCGGAGTGGTAGATAAGATACTGCTCAACTTTCAGAATACGGCAGGGCTATTCAGCAACCTGCTTGTGACAAAGGTATTCGCCATCATATTCCTTGCCCTCTCGTGCTTGGGAACAAAGGGCGTGAAGAATCAGAAGATGACCTGGCAGAAGATTTATGCTGTCTTCCTCGGAGGTCTTGTACTCTTCTTTATGAATTGGTGGATACTCGACTTTCCATTCTCGCCCATAATGAATATGGTAATCTACACCGTTACGATAACAGCCGGATATATCCTGTTGCTGATGTCGGGTATGTGGATGAGCCGTATGTTCAAGCACAACCTTATGGAAGATGTCTTCAATGTGGCCAACGAGAGCTTTATGCAGGAGACACGGCTGATGGAGAACGAGTACTCTGTCAATCTGCCTACCAAGTTCACCTATCAAGGCAAGGAATGGGACGGTTGGATAAATGTCGTAAATCCGTTCCGTGCCACCATCGTATTGGGAACGCCCGGTAGCGGTAAGTCGTATGCGGTAGTCAATAACTACATCAAGCAGACCATAGCCAAAGGATTTGCGACCTACATCTACGACTATAAATTTGATGACCTCTCCGTTATTGCCTATAACGAGCTGTTGAAGAATATCGACAAGTACAAGGTAAAGCCGAGTTTCTATGTCATCAACTTTGATGACCCGCGTCGCTCACACCGCTGTAATCCCATCAACCCGAAGTTCATGGTTGATATCAGCGATGCCTATGAGAGTGCGTACACGATAATGTTGAACCTTAACAAGACATGGATTCAGAAGCAGGGCGACTTCTTTGTGGAATCTCCGATTATCCTTTTGGCTGCGATTATCTGGTATCTGAGAATCTATAAGGACGGTAAGTATTGTACCTTCCCACATACGATTG
>JAZOWW010000026.1:0-7296 GCA_045659425.1 Alistipes sp.
TACGCTTTTCCTCGTCTGAAAATTCGGACTTTGAGAAGGTTAAGAATACAAGTCGATTGAACAGTGCAATATCAGCCGTCGGCATCTCCTGACCCGACATAACCACTCCGCAATCGACAGCGGTAATCTCTCTTTTCTTATCGTTGTCCATATTCATTCGAGAGCGACCTGCACCATCCCATAAGCCCTTTAAGAACTCACGCTTCTCAATATCGAGAGAGTTCTTATACTCGTCGAGGTGAACAACAGCATTAGACACTTCGGCGACAGCCTCCGCAAGAGCAGCCTTTGTTGTGTTGTTGATGTTTGGTGCAATGTTATTGGGAATAAAGAATGATGTTAGTGAGTGCCCAAGCTCTGACTTACCTGTTCCTTTCGGACCGAATAAGTTTAAGATTGGGAACGAAGTTGTAACACTCACTACAATATCTTTGAATAGTGTAGCAAAGAGGAAGCATAGAGCCACCTTTGCATTATCCCCAAAAGATCGTATCAGCATTTGGGAATACTCCATTAAAGAAATATCGTTTGTTACTGCATATACAAATTTGCGCTGGTGCTGATAGCCCTGTGTATCATCTCGAGTATCTCGAGAGCAGCCAGGTAAATAGAACTTCTGACCTCGCATTGTTATCAATCCGTAGTCGTCTGCTTTCTCGAAATGTCCATCATCAAGACCTCCATTACCCCAGGCATAAAAGCCATATCTCTTTTGCCAACCGAGCTGCTTTATTTCGTCTGCTGAAGGTGTGTCGTCGTACAAGTGTTTTTTCAGCAGCGTAAGCTCTGCTTGCGATACCTCCCATACATAGTTACCCTTTGTTTCGATGCGTGTTTTGAAGTCAGCGAACGATACCAATTCACTTTGGGCAAACTTGATGACCGCCTCCTGCTTTTTGATGTTGCGCATTAAGAATATGCGTCGAGCGTTACGCTCGTCGCGAATATGAACTATCGGTATAAGTATAAAGTTTGACCATCGTTTATCTGTAGCTCGGGAGCCAGCTCCGAAATAGCAGTTGTCTTTGATATAAAAACCATATTCAGCAAGCATCTCTTCCATATTTTCGCTTGCCTCTTTCGTCAATCTGCGTTCGCGCTTATTGCGAGCTTTGTAATACTCCTCTTGCCAAATACGAGCATTCTTATATGTTTTCGAGAATTGTTCTATGTACATCTCGACAGCTCGTGTGTCCTGGCACAACGCCATCAATTCGGAGAGTTCCGTGATGGTTGTGGCGATTTCAGTCTGTGATTTTTTATCAGCCATCAAACGCTCACATATCCAAGGGATATAGTCGTAGGTATGACGATTTAGACAATCCTCATAATCCTTTGCGTGCGTGCGGAAATACTCGTCAGGATCTTTTCCATCTGGTAGCACCATCAGTCGTACATTAAACCCTGCCTCAAGTAAGGTTCGACCATTTTTTACAACTGCTTCGATTCCTGCGTTATCAGTATCACCGATGATAATGATACTCTTTGCGTATTGTCGCAGAATGTCAATCTGCTCTTTGGTAAGGGCTGTTCCCATCGGAGCCACAGCGCTTCCAACTCCGATTTCGTGTAATCTTACAACATCAGGATTTCCCTCGACAAGAACGACAGTCGAATTTACCTTTATTTCTCGTAATGCAAGGTGCAAGCCGAACAAAGTGTTCTTTTTTGAGTATAGCTCTGTTTCGCTGGTGTTAAGGTACTTTGCAACATCTTGTTTCTTGCCAATATATCTTCCAGTGAACCCTACCACATTGCCTGTGCGATTGACAATTGGGAATACAAGTCTATCTCTAAATGTATCATAGATAGAGCCATCATTCTCACTCTTTTTTATAAGACCAGCCCTGAGCAAAATATCCTTCGAATAACCTTTTGCCAAGCAGTACTCAAGAAGTCCAGATTTAGCAGGAGCATAACCAATTTGAAATAGACTTATTGTGTTGTCTTTCCATCTACTCTTTGCATATGTTTGTGCGCCTGGACTCTGCTCATAACATTGACGAAAATAATCAACCGCTACACGGTTAATCTCTATGAGCTGTGAGTGTAGGAACCTTCGCTCTCTCTCTTCTGGTGACGGCTCCACTTTTTCATATGGAATATCATATTTGTCTGCGAGGTACTCTACAGCCTCGTAGAACTTCATATGTTTTGTTTCCATTATAAAGTCTATTGCGTTTCCATCAACACCACAGCCAAAGCAGTGGTATCGATTACGCTTGATAGACACAATAAATGAAGGTGTCTTCTCACCGTGAAACGGACAACAGCACTCATAGTTTGCGCCTTTCTTAACCAGATGCACACCTTCATTTTGGATGATTGTTACAATATCTTGGTCAAGTATGCGGTCTTTTACATCTTGTGTAATCATAATCATAAAGGGAAAATCCCCCCCCCGAAATTATTGTTTATCAGAGAGTGTGCGTAAAATCTTTGACGCACGAATATATTGTCTGCTTGGTTCTGACTCATTTAGTTCTTTCGTTGCCATACCTGCACGAAAGGCTAATAACGCTCGACGGATAGTTTCAAATTCGTCTGGCGTTAGTTCCATTATTGAGAGTAAGCCTCTGCTATCTTTGTCCCAATACATAATTAAAAGGTTACGATGGTGTTGAAATGCTTTCGCACCAGATTGCATATTTTTACTTTCTTGTATGGGTTTGGATTTCTATAACCAATCCCATATTTGTCCACCGTCGCAGGAGAACACTCTGCCTTTTGGCAAATCAATATGCGAAGCTGGTTGCGTTGCATCACATCAAGCTCTTTCCAAAAGTCCGTAAATTTAATCTCTTTCATTATCTCGCACATTTGTAATAATTTTTGCTTATATTTGTTCCGAACTTGTGCGTACTTTGTGAGTACCGATGCAAATATAGTAAATTATTGCTAATATATGCGCATAATTTAGTAATTTTTGCATCTAAACTTTTGTTGTATTATGTATAAGATTGATTTACAGACCTTTATTAAAAAAAATAAATTGACACAAAAGGGGTTGGCGAAAATTCTCGGAGTAGGGCAACCCTTCATTTCGCAGGTAATCAAAGGTAAATCACATTTGTCCACTGAAAAGATAGAGGCTCTCTTAATGGCAGGTATATACGATACCTCTATGATTGTAGAAGCAAGCGCAGATGATATCGCATCTGATACTGTTACTATGAGCAGGGAAGTCTTTAACTCTATCCAGCAGTTGGTGGATACTATTAACTCTCAACAGCGAACGATAGAGTCCCAACAACGAATGATAGAGAATAGTAAGGGGGGTTCTGTCCAAGTGGAAGGAGATGTCGCCAATGCAGATGTCGGTTAATTGAGTTCGCTGGAAGATGCTATGCAGTATCTAAATACTGATCTTCTTCCGGGATAAATTTGGGACAAAAACAGTAATAACTGCCGAAGTATAAAAATTGTATATGACTGAAAATCAATAATCAACCTATCGATGATTCAGTCTGAAGGGTTGGGTTTCAAATCCCACTCCCGCTACCTTGAAGCAGAACAAACGTTCTGCTTCTTTTTTTTTGTTGCGGGAGTTGTGTGTTACCTATCCCCCCAAACCCCCTTTGACTTCGTCTTCCTCCTTTGCACCTCGGCATAGTGCGCAAGCACCCTCTGCCCTCGGTTTGACGTCGGTTCTGTAAAGG
This sequence comes from Alistipes sp., assembly GCA_045659425.1. Taxonomy (GTDB): domain Bacteria; phylum Bacteroidota; class Bacteroidia; order Bacteroidales; family Rikenellaceae; genus Alistipes. The sequence continues at coordinate 3,660 of JAZOWW010000026.1, forward strand.
TGGCTTATTTCTCAATCCAGCAAACTCTATTGCCGGCTTACAATGCACTATGAAAAGGTTATAGTTCTCTATACTTTGCACTACTCAAAGGAGAAACAAAAATTTCTCCTTTTTCGTGTTTTGTGTGACGGGAGTGCGGCGGTGGAATAAACAAAAAAGACGACAGAATTTTCTGTCGTCTTTTATTATGTGCCGAGAGTCTTACATCTTCTGCTCCAAAAGTTGCAGCAGGCGATTGTTTTGCTCGATAAGAGTCTCTATTTGAGATTGTTGCTTCTCTAATTGGGTAAGCAGTCTGTTACATTGTTGCATAAGTTTGGCAGGCTCCGTCTCGGTGTGAGAGTCCTCACGTGGCTCCCGATGCGGAGCGTTCAACATCTCACCCTTGCCCGTCATCAACCATGATATATTTAACTCCGGGAACTTCGAGGCGATGACCTCTAATCGTGCCGGCGATGTTGTGCGCTTGATGTTCGATACAAACGAGTTCGGGAAGCCGCACAAAATCTCGAAACGTCGTATCGATATATCTCTGGATGCGATAAAGGTGCGCAGGCGCTCTTTTACCAATCTGTCCATAATCTTTGTTGCTGAAATGTTTATAAATACTCTACTTCTCGATGCGTTCGAAGGCAACCTCCTGCGAGCCTATAAACTTATACATACCAATCGTACTGCTCTCCCCCTCAGGACTCTTGTGGCGGTGGGAGATGTAGAATAAGCCGTTGCCGAGTGACTCCATGCCCGTGGCAGGGTATGCGAAGTGCCAACCTCGGATGCTCTTGTCGTGAGAGTCGCACAGACCACGCTCTGCAAGCGGGAGAATGTGCTCCTTGCCTGTATATTTTACACCCTTCAAAGGTGCCTTCTTTACACTCTTTGAGCCGTCGATTGCAAAGAGTGTGAAGTTGTCAAAGTTCTCTTTTCTGCCCTTGTATGCAGCCATAATCCAGAGACCGGAGTGGCTGTCGTACTCCAAATTCTGTATGCCCCACGAGGTATTGCCCGTATAGACAAAATAGCGGTTGCGTGGCTTTGCCGGGCCGTTTCTGTGCATGTTGTCCTGGGTTATTGGGGCCTCGTATTTACCCCAATTTGTGATGTCGTATTGCAACAATACTTGATAGTCGTTGTCCGAGCGCTCCTTATCACGATATATACCATAGGTGATGGTCATATACTGCTTGCCGTCGCTCTTGCCGAAGTCGGGACCGAAACTTATACCGTCGAAGCCGCTGCAACCGAAACGATGCTCGGTTTTTTCGCCCTTCTCTGTCGGTACGAATGCCTTGTAATCCTCTAAAACGGTAGGCAGGAATACGGTGGTCATCACGCCATCCTTCTCGGCACTCATTCCGATGCGGTTAATCTTTTCAACGTCAAAGATTGCTACGTAGAAACCATCTTCGACGCTTCTGCCACCACCCTCACGACGCAATATGCCTTTGCCGATAGAGTCGTGTTTGTACTCCAACGAGCCGTAAAGACGACCATCTTCACGGTTGAACTCCAAACAGCCGAGGTGTCCGAGGAGTCCGGTCACGGTGCCGATTATGTTTCCCTGCATGTCGGCCTTGACCAAAAGGGTGGTAAATGAGTAGTATATATACTTCTGCTCGTTATCCACAGCAATACCCTGAATATGGCCAGCCTTCCATAAGCCGGTCTCAATTGTTGTTGGGAGTTCTGCTGCCTGTGCCGATGCAAAGAGCGAGATAAAGCAGATGAGTGCGAGTAATTTCTTCATGATAATTTAAGATTTTGAGTGGTCAATATCACATCCGGCGCAGTTGCCTGTGCAGAGTGAGTCCTCTTCGCAATTTTCGGCAGCCATATCCTCACGTGTTTCCTGTACGGCACACTTGATGCCGAGTTTCTGCATATTCTTGTTTGTTGAGATTTCGGAGTCGATATGATGTCCCTTTATCATCAAAGTGAGGGAGAGTCCTACTGCAAAAAAGGCGACTGCAACAATCGCACATAGTATGACTATTAACCAGTTAGGCATAAGTGAGTTATTAAGATTATATAAAGTTAATCGAATAAATTTTTGTAAAACCGATACAAATATATATATTTGTGGAATAATTTGCAATTTTTGTGCAAATAACCTTCCGTAAAAAGGGATTAACAGATAACAAAAAGGGTTATGAGAATCGTAATAGCAGGTGTGGGAGAGATGGGTAACCATCTGGCAAAAATGCTCAGCGGTAATGGTCACGACATCACGGTCATAGACTCCGATCCGAAGTTGCTCGCCGAGGTGAGCAGCCTTGCGGATGTTATTACCGTAGAGGGAGACTTGACTACCTTTGCTGTGTTGCGTAAGGCGGCAGTGCGCAAGTGTGACCTCTTCATCGCAGTAAACCATATCGAGAATGATAATATCCTCTCAGCGATTATGGCGAAGCAGTTGGGAGCAAAGAAGGCGATTGCTCGCATTGACAACAATGAATATTTGGAGCCGAACAACAAGGAGATGTTCATCAATATGGGTATCGACTACCTCTTCTATCCGGAGAAGGTTGCTGCTGCGGAGGTTATCAACCTGCTTGGACACTCGGCTTCGACTGAGTATGTAGATTTCTCCGGAGGTCGTCTGTCGCTTGTGGTGTTCCGCTTGGAGCCAAACTCCGAACTTGTCGGTAAGAGTAGTTCGGGATTCAGTCAGGAGGAGTTGAGTTATCGTACGGTGGCTATCTCTCGTGATGGACAGACCCTGATTCCGAAGCCGTCGGATACCTTTATGGTCGGCGATATGCTCTATGTAATCTCTCGTCACGACTCTGTGGAGGAGGTTATGGCACTGTCGGGTAAGAACAACGTGAGAGTCAATAATATGATGATTCTTGGCGGATCCCGTATTGGCGTGCAGATTGCCAAGGAGTTGCAGAATAGTGTCAATATCAAACTTATAGATTACAACGCAGATAAGGCCTATCGTTTGGCCGAGAACTTGGAGCGTACCCTCATTATCAATGAGGATGGCCGAAATACGGAGGCAATGATGGAGGAGGGTCTTGCCAATATGGATGCTTTTGTGGCCGTTACGGGACGTAGCGAGACCAACATCCTCACGGCAATGCTTGCCAAGCGTATGGGTGTGAAGAAGGTTATTGCTGAGGTTGAGAACCTTAACTATATCAACCTTGCCGATAGCGTAGGTGTGGATACTATCATCAATAAGAAGATGGTCACCGCATCCAACATCTTCCGCTTCACGATGTCCACCGACGTGTTGGCTATCAAGTGCCTGACAGGTAGTGATGCCGAGGTGCTTGAATTTATCGTGAAGCCAAACTCGCCGGCTACCAAAGGTACAATCTCTGAGTTGGGATTGCCTGAGGATGTTATCATCGGTGGCGTTGTGCGAGGCGACAAGGTGTTTATTGCCAACGACATGATGAGTATCAATGCTTATGACCGAGTTGTTGTGTTTGCTTTGCCGTCGGCTATAAGTAAGATTGGCGACTACTTCAATTAATTTTGAATTTTGAGCGGTATTTTCGGCCTTATGATTACTCTCGAAGACGGTCACATACGGAAAGTATGCTCCCGCCATCTCGAATAATCGAGCGTTGAAAATCCACACTCAAAATCCAAAATTAAGTACAGAAAGAGAGGCTTTGAGTGATTT
>JAZOWW010000027.1:0-27059 GCA_045659425.1 Alistipes sp.
GGCAGAGAGTGTGTGGGATTGACTCGCTGGCGCTCGTCGTCCCCCTCCACCTGCCGTGGGGGCCTTAACAAAAAGCAAGAAGATTGCTTTGCAACCTAACTTTTTTATTTTCATCCTTTGTCTTGCAAGTAAACTTGCGACAAGGATAAAAACAAAAAAGATGTCTTTCGACATCTTCTTGCTTTTTGTAGTGGATAGGGGATTCGAACCCCTATGTCCTGCGTGAGAGGCAGGTATCCTAGCCCTTAGATGAATCCACCATTGATTCGTTTGCGAGTGCAAAGATAGAGCAAGAATTTAATTCTGCAAAATATTTTTATTTTTTTTTTGTTTTTTCGTGTAATTTGTACCAAATTTCGTTCCTTACCTATATTATATTTGGTACAAGAGATAAAAATTGGTATCTTTGCTCGATTTTCTCTTCACAAAGAGAGTTAAAAAGAGTATAATGACAACTATTCAAGCAATAATTTTGGGCATTGTCCAAGGTCTGACAGAGTTCCTGCCCGTATCCAGCAGCGGACACCTGCAACTTGCAAACGAACTCCTCGGCACATCACTCAATCCTGAGAATAACCTCACATTCAGCCTTACATTGCATGCCGCTACCGTATTAAGCACCATCGTTGTGCTGTGGAGAGAGGTGTGGACATTGTTGCGAGGGCTCTTCTCCCGCACCTTCAATGCCGAGCAGGCATACATCCTAAAAATCATCATCTCAATGATTCCGATAGGCATCGTAGGCCTATTCTTTATGGACTACATCGAGACGGCATTTTCGTCTATTCTCGTTGTGGGTATAATGTTGCTCGTAACTGCCACCCTGCTCTGCTTTGCATACTTTGCCAAGCCTCGACAGAAAGAGAACATCTCCTATCGTGATGCATTTATCATCGGCCTGGCGCAATCTGTGGCTACTCTGCCGGGACTCTCCCGCAGCGGCACAACCATCGCCACCGGACTACTCCTCGGCAACCGCAAGGAGAGCATAGCACAATTCTCGTTTTTGATGGTTTTGCCTCCGATTTTGGGCAACGCTCTGCTCGATATCGTAAAGGGCAACTTCGGCGGAGGTGTCGATCTGCTGCCGTTAATAGCCGGCTTCCTCGCAGCATTCCTGACAGGATGTCTGGCCTGCCGATTTATGATCAACATCGTGCGCCGTGGCAAACTTATATGGTTTGCAGCGTATTGCGCCGTAGCCGGCCTTGTGGCAACCATAACCTATTTCGTATAGTATGAATAGCATCAAAGATATAAACCTCGTTGAGGATGGCTATGTTGCCGTCATCGACAAACCGCTGGAATGGACCTCGGCAGATGTTGTGCGCAAGGTTAAATTCCGTCTGCAACGCAAGGGCTACCGTAAGATTAAGGTCGGCCACGCAGGCACACTTGACCCTCTGGCTACGGGCATCCTACTTGTCTGCATCGGACGTGCAACCAAACGAGTAGATGAGTTGCAGGCCGAGCGCAAGGAGTATGTCCCCACGTTGGAGTTGGGAGCAACAACCCCAAGTTTCGATATGGAGCATCCGATAGATGCAACCTACCCTATCGAGCATATCACACGTGAGAAGGTCGAGGCAGCGTTAGCGTCACTTACAGGCGAGCGTTTGCAGGCACCACCAATCTACTCAGCAAAGAAGGTCGAGGGCATGCGTGCATATGAGTTTGCACGTGCCGGCGAGGAGGTTGAGTTGCGCAAGGCGCTGATTAACATCTATTCGCTCACGTTGGAGGAGTACGACCTGCCACACATCCGCATCCGTGTGGAGTGCAGCAAGGGAACATACATCCGCTCGTTGGCACAGGAGATAGGCCAGGCGCTCGACAGCGGAGCCTACCTCACTTCATTGCGCCGTACCCGTAGCGGAGAATTTGACGTAGAAAAAGCGTGGAGTTTGGACGACCTCCTAAAAAATATCGATACAATCGAAACAAAATAGTTCGATTTTCGTAGTATAATAGATTATGTTCTTGTTTTTTGAAGAGGACATACCACTTTTGAAGATTTTGAAATAACAGATATGAAATTATCACAGTACGGATTTGAGTTTACGCCGGAACTGCTTGCGCAGTATCCGACGGATAATCGTGATGATTCACGATTGATGGTTGTACATCGTGCCACAGGCGAGATTGAGCATCGTCACTTCAAAGATATTTTGGACTACTTTGAGGAGAGCGACCGCTTTGTATTTAATAATACAAAGGTTTTCCCTGCACGTCTTTATGGCAACAAAGAGAAGACGGGTGCCGAGATTGAGATTTTCTTGCTCCGAGAGTTGAACCGTGAGTTGCGTTTGTGGGATGTTTTGGTTGATCCTGCCCGCAAAATCCGCATCGGCAACAAACTCTACTTCGGAGATGACGATATTATGGGAGCCGAGGTCATCGACAACACCACATCACGAGGCCGCACCCTGCGTTTCCTCTTCGACGGCTCGTACGAGGAGTTCAAGGAGACACTTTTCCGTCTTGGAGAGACTCCGCTGCCACGCTGGGTACGTCAGACCGTAGAGCCAGAGGATGCCGAGCGCTACCAGACCATCTTCGCAGAGGAGGAGGGTGCCGTGGTTGCTCCTACGGCAGGTATGCACTTCTCGAAGCACCTGCTCAAACGTATGGAGATCAAGGGAGTAGAGCGTTCCTTTGTCACCCTGCACGCAGGCCTTGGCAACTTCCGCACTGTGGATGTCGAGGATCTCTCGAAGCATAAGGTTGACTCAGAACAGTTCTGCGTTACAGAGCAGGCTGCCGAAGAGATAAACAACTCTAAGCGCAACGGGCACAAGATTGTTGCCATCGGCACAACCGTAATGCGCACACTCGAAACCACCGTATCTACCCACGGAATGATTAAGGCACAGAGCGGATGGACGAATAAGTTCATCTTCGCACCATACGACTTCACGGTGGCCGATGCTATGGTTTCAAACTTTCACCTTCCGGAATCTACTCAGTTGATGATGGTTGCAGCATTTGGCGGTTACGACCTGATCATGGAGGCTTACAAAGTCGCTGTTGCCGAGGGCTACCGTTTTGGCACCTACGGCGATGCTATGCTGATTCTTTAAGAGGAGTAATATTTAGAAATTTTTGGATTTTTTGTATCTTTGCAATATTAACAAACAAAATTCGCAGCGATGGCTACACACAAAATTCTCTATATTTGTCAAGAGATAACACCTTACCTCCCAGAGAGTGAAGAGTCGTTATTGTGCCGACAACTTTCGCAGGCGATGCAGGAGCGTGGCAACGAGATTCGCACCTTTATGCCCCGTTACGGCTGCGTAAACGAACGCCGTAATCAATTGCACGAGGTCATCCGTCTGTCGGGCATGAACCTGATTATCGACGACAACGACCACCAGTTGATTATCAAAGTGGCATCCATTCCGGCTGCCCGTATTCAGATATATTTCATTGATAATGATGACTTCTTCTCACGCAAGGCAACACTCACCGATAGCGAGGGTAAGGAGTTCGAGGACAACGACGAGCGTATGGTATTCTTTGCTCGTGGAGTCTTGGAGACTGTCAAGAAGTTGCGCTGGACACCTGACGTGGTACACTGCCACGGCTGGTTCTCGGCTATTGCACCTATATACCTGCGCAAGGTCTTTAATGACGATCCTCTCTTCCGTGATGTGAAGATTGTGACATCGCTCTACAACGACCGCTTCGAGCAGCCGCTCAATGAAAGATTGCGTGCAAAAATCGAAAGTGAGGGCGTTGAGGATGAAAATCTCTCAATTCTTGACACTCCTTCATACGAAAATCTCTATCGTTACGTTATGACTCATACGGACGGTGTTATCGCCGGCTCGGCCGATGTGGATGCCTCACTGTTGGAGGAGGCTCGCAAGAGCGGCAAGGCTGTGCTTGAATACCAATCACCCGACGAAGTGGGATTTTATGAAAACTACAACCGTTTCTATGATGAATTGTTCTAATCTATACCGAATGGCCACAAAATTATTCGGAATTGTTATTGCCGCAGCCATGTCTGTCGGTTGTTCCGCTGTGGTTGATCCGGATTTGGGATTCGAATTTGTTCCCGAGAATCAGAAGATGCAGATGCGTCACCTGACCTTCAAGGGAGATAAGGTCATACGTTTCAATGCAGCACAAAGCACCGCCGACAAAAACGTCTATGAGGAGCGTGACTGCAAATATGTCGAGACCTCGCTCCTGCGTATCGACTCGCTATTGTCGAACAACGTATCATACGGTTTTATGGGCGTTGAGCGTAGCGATACCTTCGGTATGCGTAGCGCACGATTTGCCTCTTCGTTGATGTTTATGAACATTGTTGACGAGGAGAATGGTTGGGGCTATCGCCCGATTTTCGACTCTATCAAACTCGTGCTTACCATCGAGAATTATGGTGCCGACACCATCACCCCGGTGAAGTATAACGTCTATGAGTTGCGCAAGCCGCTACTCGGCAGCCTTATCAACGCCCAGGACACTACGGCATATACATGTAGCGACATTGACGCTGCGAATATTATTAACCGTAACGAGCCAATCTTTACATTCACCTTCCCGGCTGAGAAGGAGAACATTACAAGCGCATCCGTGGACTTGGAGCCTGTAAACATGAACGAAGGAGGCGCTTCGTGGGATTTCATCCGTCGTTTGATGCTCATTCCGGACAACTACAACACTGCGGAGTGGGACGGTTACGCACGTGACAACGACTCGTTGTACAAGAGTGAGAAGAAGTTCGCCAGCGCCTTCCACGGTGTCTATATCGAGCCTGATATGAGTTCAGTTAAGGAGGCTGCACGTGGTTCACTCTACGCTGTTCAACTCGCTGCTTCGGGTATCTATCTCCAAGGTCGAAACCGTAATCCGGAGGACCCTACCCTGATTAAGGATACCATCGGTATGGCATACTACTTTATCGACGAATCCTCAGCCGATATTAAGGCGTTGTGTATGTCGGCTAACATGGTTGACCACGATTACCAGAAGAGCCTCACCTCTGCACCTTCACGCCTTGCAGATGTACGCATGGCGGGCTATGACAATGCGGGCAACCGCCTTCCGCACTCGGAGCGTGACTTGGTAAGCGAATGTTATGTCGAGGGTATGGCAGGTGTCGCTACCGAGGTATATTTCACAGATGCCTTCTTGCAGGAGTTGTGGAACATCCACTCGGAGAATGGAGAGGAGTTCCGTGCCGTATCTATCAACAAGTGTTTGTTAAAGACCTATCTCAAAGATGCTTCGTATAGTTGGGAGGAGACTCAGGGCAACGTTGCCACACTGCTCGCCTCACTCAACTCTTCGATTGTGCGTCTTGGAACATACACCAACATCAACACCCTGACCGCTATCTCGGATTACAACTATCAGTATGAGCAGCAGCAGAATACGGAGTTGGCATACGACGGTAAACTCAATCGCAGCCGTGCATGCTACGTGATGGATATCACTGCACATATGCAGTTGTTGTGCAACTACGTTCGCACCTTGAAAGAGGAGGGCAAGCAGTTGGCAGACTATGATGAGGCTAAAATGCCTCGTTCCATCCAACTCGGTCCTGAGGCAATCTCGCCTTATACAATGAATCGCACGGTGTTGCAGGGTGCCAATACGGAGAATACAACCACTAAGGCCCCGATAGAGATTGAGATAACCTATACGATGATTAAATAGGATATTTAATATAGACCTCGACCCCGAAACCTATGTTCACGCATAGGTTTCGTTGCGTCTGATAACAGAGAACGATAAAATAAAGAATAAGATATAATGCAGGAAAATTTAGTAATAGTCGAGTCTCCGGCAAAGGCGAAGACCATCGAGAAATTCCTCGGCAAGGACTTCATTGTCAAGTCGAGTTTCGGACACATCCGAGACCTCTCCAAGAAAGAGTTAGGCATCGAGATAAAGGATGGCTATCGTCCTTATTACGAGATTTCGAACGACAAGAAGCGTGTCGTGGAGGAGTTGTCCCGTCTTTCCAAGCAGGTTAAGACCGTATGGCTCGCATCCGATGAAGACCGTGAGGGAGAGGCGATTGCCTGGCACCTGACCGAGGTGCTTGACCTGCCGATTGACAGGACCAAACGTATTGTCTTCCATGAGATTACCAAGAACGCCATTTTGCACGCTATTGAGACCCCTCGTACCGTCGATATGAACTTGGTAAATGCCCAGCAGGCAAGACGAGTTCTCGACCGTATCGTAGGTTTTGAACTCTCGCCGGTACTTTGGAAGAAGGTTCGTCCATCGCTCTCGGCTGGCCGTGTGCAGAGTGTTGCCGTGCGCCTTATTGTTGAGCGTGAGCGTGACATCATCGCCTTCAACAGCACATCTTATTATCGTGTTGTTGCACAGTTCTATGCTCCGAGCGACGAATCGAAGATTATCTTTAAGGCCGAGTACTCGAAGAAGTTCGCAACAAAGGAGGAGGCTGCCGCTATGCTTGAAACCTGCAAGGGAGCAACCTTCACCGTTGAGCATTGCGAGGTGAAGCCTACAAAGCGCTACCCTGCGCCACCATTTACCACCTCGACACTCCAACAGGAGGCTGGTCGCAAGTTTGGCATGTCAGTATCACAGACAATGTCGGTTGCACAGAAACTCTACGAGCAGGGTCTTATTACCTATATGCGTACCGACTCGGTAAACCTTTCGGCAATGGCTATTGGAGCCTGCAAGAAGGAGATTACCTCACTCTTTGGCGATAAGTACTCATCATCACGCAACTACACCACCCATAGTAAGGGTGCACAGGAGGCTCACGAGGCTATCCGCCCGTCATATATCGACCGTCGAGAGATTGACGGCACAGCAGCAGAGAAGCGTCTCTACGACCTCATTTGGAAGCGTACCGTTGCATCACAGATGGTTGCAGCCGACATCGACCGCACAACTATCACAATTGCACATTCAGGCAGCAATGAGAAGTTCGTTGCCACGGGCGAGGCTGTACGTTTCGACGGTTTCTTGCACCTCTACTCGGAGAGCGCAGACGATGAGCAGGCAGAGCAGAATGAGACTGCACACCTGCCACTGCTCAATGCCGGCAATATACTCTCAGTTCACAATATCGCTGCAATCGAGCGCTTCACTCAGCCGCCATTGCGCTACAACGAGGCATCGCTCGTTAAGCGTCTGGAAGAGTTGGGTATCGGTCGTCCTTCAACCTATGCACCAACCATCTCGACCATCATCACACGAGGATATGTCGAGAAGAGTTCTCGCCCATCACAGAAGCGCACCTTCACGCAATTGACACTCAAAGGTAACAACATAACCGAAAAGTGCAGTTCCGAGAACTTTGGTGCAGAGAAGAATCGTCTCTCGCCTACCGATATAGGTATGGTTGTAAATGACTACTTGGAGTCGCAGTTCGGTCTGATTATGGACTACAACTTCACGGCTAACGTCGAGAAGGAGTTCGACCGCATCGCCGAGGGCGAGTTGAAGTGGAACGAGATGATTGACGATTTCTACGCTCCATTCCACGAAATGGTGGACCACGCTATTGGTACACAATCTTCACACCAGGCAGTGCGCATCTTAGGCGTTGACCCTGTAAGCGGCCACACCGTGAAGGCTCGCATCGGCCGTTATGGCCCTATGGCGGAGATTGAGGGCGACGACAAGGAGAAACCACGCTACGCATCCCTGAAAAAGGGCCAACTTATTGAGTCTATCACTTTGGAGGAGGCTCTCGAACTCTTCGCTCTTCCACGTATGGTCGGCACCCTCGACGGCGAGGCTGTGGTTATCGGTATCGGCAAGTTCGGCGGCTATGTACGCCACGGCAAGACCTTCGCTTCGTTGACAAAGAGCGACGACCCATATACCGTGCAATATGAGCGAGCAGTCGAATTGTTGCAGGAGCAGCAGAAGCAGAACGAGGCAGCCAATACTCCGCTCAAAACCTTTATCGAGGATAAGACCTTACAGATTAAGTCGGGTCGCTATGGCGCATACGTGGCATATAAGGGCAAGAACTACCGCCTGCCAAAGAGCGCTAAACCTGAGAGCATGACCTACGAGGAGTGCTTGAAGATTGTAAACTCGTCAAAGAAATAAAACTAATATAATATGAAGAGATTTATTGTAACCCTTTTGCTCGCTGCCACACTCTCGACAGCCGTAGCACAGGAGCAGAGCAAGCCGGAAGGCTACAAGTTTACTGACGGCAAACTCATCAAGACCAACTCTGTGAAGAATCAGTTCCGCAGCGGTACCTGCTGGTGCTACTCGGCCCTCTCATTTATCGAGGAGGAGATTATGCGTGCCGGAGGCGAGAGCATCGATCTCTCGGAGATGTGGATTGTCCGCAATATCTACTTTGAGAAGGCGGTTAAGTATGTTCGTCTGCACGGCGCTTTGAACTTCGCTGTTGGTGGTGCTGCTCACGATGTTATCGAGGGTATCAAAAACTACGGTATCGTTCCGGAAGAGGTTTATCGTGGACTGAACTATGGCACAGAACTCCCTCATTTCAACGAGATTGACGCTGTATTGAAGGCATACGTCGAGACTATCGTAAAGGCTCCGAACAAGAAACTCACTACCGCTTGGAAGGATGGTTTGAACGGCATTCTGGACGCCTACTTCGGCAAGATGCCTGAGACCTTCACATACAACGGCAAGGAGTACACTCCGCTCACATTCGCAGCATCGTTACCTGTCGATATGAATGACTATGTATCGGTTACTTCATTCACTCACCACCCATTCTATAAGGAGTTTGTTATCGAGGTGCCGGACAACTGGATGTGGGGTACAGTCTATAACCTCCCGATGGAGGAGATGATGGGCGTATTGGACAACGCTTTGAAGAACGACTACTCGGTAATGTGGGCATCCGACGTATCGGAGAAGGGCTTCAACCGCACCAAGGCTATCGGTATCGTTCCGGAGGATAATGTTGACAATATGAGCGGCACGGATGCCGAGCGTTGGGGCAGCATGACCGAGAAGGAGCGTAACATGGCTCTGTACAGTTTCGACAAACCAGGCAAGGAGAAGACTATCACACAGCAGATGCGTCAGGAGGCTTTCGACAACTATGAGACCACCGACGACCACGGCATGGTTATCATCGGTACAGCAACCGACCAGTGTGGCAACAACTACTACAAGGTTAAGAACTCATGGGGAGTACGCCCTCCATACGACGGCTACTACTACTTCTCTCGTGCGTTCGTAGAGTATAAGACTATGTCGTTCATGGTCAACAAGAACGCCCTGCCAAAGGCTACCCGCAAGGCTCTCGGGCTCTAATAGACTGCAATAAAAAAGTATGGGTGTCAAACGTAAAAGTTTGACACCCATTTTCTTTTAGCCCCGTTCACAAAACTATATAGTCCTCATCTTTCGCAACTCCCTAATGAGGAAGTAGGTTGCCAACGCAATCGAAGCACAATCGGCAATCGGCATCGAAATCCATACGCCCACGGCACCTAATGAACGTGGCAATATCCAGAGCAGTGGCAACAAGAATATCAGTTGTCGGGTCATTGACATAAAGATAGCGAGTTTCGCACGTCCTATATATTGGAAGAATGCACCCGTAACAATCTGAAAGCCGACAAGCGGGAAGAGCATAGCCACAAAGCGCAGACCCTGCGCTGCGGCATCAATCATCATCTGCTCATCCATACCCTTGCTATTATCGACAAATAGACGGGCAATGCTCTGCGGCACAATCTGCCCGAGCAGGAATCCGAAGGTTGCAATACCTACTCCGCAACCGATGGTCATAAAAAGCGCCTTACGTACTCGATCGTAGTTGTTTGCCCCGTAGTTGTAGCCCACAATCGGCTGCATACCCTGATTAAGTCCCTGAATAACCATAATCAGCAGCAATATCACACGGTTGACTATGCCGTACGCTCCGACATATAGGTCACCAGAGCCTGCTGTGCGTACCACATCCCACTCTCCCGTACCTCCATATTTGAGCAGTGCGCTATTGACAAAGGCCGCCACCATCGAGGCGCAGATATTCACCATAAACGGAGCCAAGCCAATCGAGAGTATCGCCCAGATAATCTTCTTATCTAACGAGAAGGCCTTGCTACGGAAATGGATAAAACTACTTTTGGAACAGAAGTGCGAGAAGGTTATCAAGAAGGCAATAAACTGCGAAATCACGGTTGCTGCGGCCGAACCTCTGATACCCCAGCCGAACTTAAAGATAAATATCGGGTTGAGTAGCAGGTTTACCGCCACGGCCGTCAAAATGATATACATCGACTTACGAGGGTAGCCCGAAGCACGAATCTGCTCGTTAAGACCCAAGTACATATGCTGAAAGACGTTGCCTATCATTATTATCTGCATAAACTGCCTTGCGTAGCCGATAGTCTGCTCCGAGGCACGACCGCCGCTGAACAGATATAGGATTGGATCCAAAAATATCAACATCAGCGACATGATTATCACTCCAAAGATAATGTTCAGCATCACGGCATTGCCCAACGTCTTCTCCGCCGCAGCCATATTCCCCTCACCCAGGCGTATCGACATACGAGCCGCCGCACCTACGCCGACCATAGCACCGAATGCCGCCGCAATATTCATAATAGGCATCGTTATCGCCATACCTGCGATAGCCGCTCCGCCTACGCCGTGTCCCACAAATATACTATCGATGATGTGGTACAACGACGACGAAGCCATTGAAATTATCGCCGGCGTGGCATAACGCATAAGCAGAGAGCCGATGCTGTCAGTTCCCAACGATAGTGTATTTATCTTTTTTGTGCTCATAAACCTCTTAAATCGTAATCATAGGTAGCCATCTAATCAAGCGTAACGACTGCATACCCTTCCTTAAACTCAATTTTCATATCCATCCTTTTACCGCCGAGAATCGTTCCTCCGATTCGGCCCTGCTCGATATCAGCCTCAACGATGCGTATATCTCGTAAGAGGTCAAGCCCCCTTCGGCGATAGTATTTATACAGACACTCCTTGGCGCACCACGCCACAGCCTTATAATTCACATTGTCCGAGAGCGCCAACTCCTCCTCCGAAAGGTATCGTAGCACCACTCTGTCAAAATTTCGGTCACAACGCTCTATATCCACCGCACACGACTCCTCGCCAATAATCACGGCTACACGCTCTCCCGAATGCGACACGCCGATATGGCACGCCGTACCCTCTACGATAGGAGCACCCCACTCATCATACGCAATACCGATAGACCCGCCAACCTCTCGTCGCACAATAGCCCTCCACGCCAAGGCTTCGGCACGTCGTGCAGGTGCAGTCAAAGCCTCGACTGCGCACAAATCCTGCTCAACAGCCCTCGCCTCCAACTCTTGCAGAGAGGGTATAGGCTCAAAGAATAGGCGACTACTCATTGCTGTTCAAGATAATCTTTATCTTATCTATACGACGACCGTCGAGTGCCGTAACGATAAAACGTACCCCATGCGACTCCAACTCGTCGCCCTTTTTGAGGAAGTTACGATTCAGTTCAAGCATCAATCCTGCAATGGTCTCGGCTCTTCCCTGCACATCCTCAAACAATTCATCTTCAAGGTTCAACACTCGTACCATATCTACGATA
This sequence comes from Alistipes sp., assembly GCA_045659425.1. Lineage (GTDB taxonomy): Bacteria > Bacteroidota > Bacteroidia > Bacteroidales > Rikenellaceae > Alistipes. The sequence continues at coordinate 11,567 of JAZOWW010000027.1, forward strand.
TGAGTCTTACCTTCAAAGATATATGTATTCTCATTCAGACGCTGGTAGAAACTCTCCTCAACATCGCTCTCATCCGAAATCTCTCCAACGACCTCCTCTAATATATCCTCCAACGTAACCAATCCCTGTGTTGCACCATACTCATCTACGATGATTGCCATATGCACCTTGTCATTCTGGAAATCCTCCAACACGGCATTAATCTTCTTATGCATCGGCACCATATACGGTTCACGGATAAGACTCTGCCAACCGAAGTCGTTGCCTCGCTTGGCATGCTCGATAAGGTCCTTGACGAAGAGTGTTCCCTTAATATTGTCAATCGAGTCGGCATATACGGGCAGACGTGAATATCCCGAACGGATTATCACCTGCTTAACCTCCTCAAACTGCATAGTCTGCTCCACGGCCACAATATCCATACGTGGGCGCATAATCTCCTCAACCTCTCGTGATGCAAAGTTCACGATACCCGAAAGAATCTTCTGTTCCTCGGTCGAGCCTGTGTTCGTCATATCGACGGCATCCGCCAAATCCTCAATCGATATATCGTTATTGTACTGCATCACCTTGTCGCCAATTCGTCCGCTCGTGCGCACCAGCACATACGAAAGCGGATAGCAGAGCCAGCGCAACAGCAGCAACGGCTGAGCAAAGGCTGTCGCAACACGCAGGTTGGAACTCTGAGCAAAGACCTTGGGAAGAATCTCTCCGAAGAGCAACAACAGAAATGTCACCAGCACGCTGTTTACCAAGAACTCGAAGCGCTTGAACTCAAACATCGTATTGATAATATCGGTCGAGAGGACGACGATAGCAATATTAACCAGATTATTTACAACGAGAATCGTTGCCAACAGCATATCGGGTTTACCGAGCAGTCGCAACACCGCATCGGAAGCCATACTGTCCGAGCGACGCAGACGGCGCATATCGGCTGGCGAGAGGGAGAAGTATGCTGCCTCTGATCCCGACATCATGGCCGACACCATTATAAGCAACACCTCCACCACCATCTTAAATATCACTTGCGGCGTGCAACCCAAATATGTTACAAAATCCATACTCTGTATCCCTTAAAACAACGACTGAACAGATGCTCCTGCATTGCTATCCTGCTCCTGGCCATCTGTAACCTTCTCTACGGCACGCTTACCTCGTCCCACGGTCTCTGTATAAAACTCTACCTTGCGGGCACGGAATGCCGGAATACTCTTACTCAGATGCACGTTCGAGTAGTTGCGGCGATGCTTATCGAGAGTACTTGACCCTGCCGCACCCACATTCTGAGGCTTAACGATACCTACACCCGCCTTTGTCGGAGTTGCTACCGGAGATAGTGGTGTCACAGGCGCTACCGACGGTGTATCAACAACCGCTACGGCCGGCTTGGCAACAATCTGCTGCGGCATTGAGTAGGCCTCGGCATAGTATCCCGAAGGAAATCCCGTCACCACGATAATAATCTCCAACTTATCTTCAAGGTCAGGCTTGATGCTCGTACCCCAAATAACGTCAGCATATCTCATACATCCGTTCTCGTCCTTCTCGCCCGTGAACTCCTGCACTCGGTTTATCGCCGTATTTACCTCCTCGATAGTCAGCATACCCTCGGCAGCCACAGCAAAGTTGATAAGCACATTCTTAGCACCCACAATCGACGCTCCACCAAAGAGCGGCGACGAGAGCGAAGCCTCAACAACATCTATCGCACGGTTATCACCCGCAGCAGACGACACTCCCATAACGGCACAACCACTGCCCGTCATAACCTTCTTGACATCCGAGAAATCGACGCTTACCAAATTGCTCTTCGTCATCACAATCTCGGCAATACCCTTGGCCGCCAACGCCAACACATCGTGCGCCTTACCAAAGGCTTGCTCGATAGGCAGTGAGCCGTAGAGTTTGATAATCGACTCATTACTCAACACAATCAGCGAATCAACCCACTCGCCCATTCGCTCCAAGCCTGCCTTTGCCTGCGCCATACGCTTCGGGCCCTCATTCACAGGAGGCATCGTCACAATAGCCACCGTAAGAATTCCCATCTCGTGTGCCAACTGTGCAATGATAGGCGATGCACCCGTACCTGTACCACCACCCATTCCTGCGGCGATGAAGAGCATCTGAGTATTGTGTGCCTTCAAATATTGACGTATCTGCTCAATCGAGGCTTTAGTCTTGCGTTCGCCCTCCTCGGCCTCGTTTCCTGCACCCAAGCCATCTCCCAAACATATCTTTTGATCATCCGGAAGCGGACTCTTGCGCAGAGCCTTAATATCGGTATTGCATACCACCAGATTAACTCCGCTGATACCCATCTCCCACATATGATCGACAGCGTTACCTCCCGCTCCGCCAACTCCGGCAACCATTATCAGCGCAGGAATACCCGCTACATCGGGCATATCATCCATTATATTGTCAAATTCTCCCATAATCTACTACAAAATTTCATTGCCCTCATCCTCATTTCCGACCAATACGTTGATCGTACGAGAGATTCCGCTCAAAAACGACGAGAAGAATCCGCCTCGCTTCTTTCCCTCCTCGGCCTCATGTCTCTCCTCCTCATGCTTTACCTCCGTCTCCACCGGCTGTACCGACTCTGTCGGCTGAGATGGTGATTGAGGCATCTGTCGCACAGACTCCGCCGTTTGCACAGGTCGAGGTGTTGATGTCGGCGTTGCCGTTGCCACTCTCGGCTTTGTCGGCTGCTGTGGGAAGTGAGACGTTGCCGCACGCTGCTCGGTCACATGGCAAGCCTGGCAAGTTGCTCCATAGAGCATTACTGCCACTGCTGCCGAGTGGACATAGGTGCTGATATTATCTATCGACTCCGGTGTGATACCCTCCTGCGCACCACCCAAACGAGCCGGCATCTTGGTCTCACGACGGAACAACTCATCTATATTCTCCAACATACTGCATCCGCCCGTAACTACAAATCCGCACGGAATCTTGCTCGACATCTTGGCACTCTTAACCTCCGCCATCGCAAACTCGATTATATCTTTCAGGCGTGCCTCAATAATCAGAACGAGGTTGCGCTGCGGGAAATCTCGCTTGTGCATACCCGCCAATGCCAACGGAATAACACTCGACTCATCCACCATATCCGCTACGGCCGAGCCATACTTCTTCTTGATGCTCTCGGTCTTGCTCTCGAAGATACCAAAGGCGTGCATATCGGCATTGATGCTCTGCGCACCGATAGGTACTGTGGCAAAATAACGCAGTTTGCCGCCACGCACTATCGAAACGTCGGTTGTTCCCGCACCAATATCTACGATGGCAACACCCTCCTCGCACTCCTCCTTCGAGAGTAACGTACGAGGCAATTCACATGGATTTACACGCACAGCCAACGGTGGTTTGAGTCCCGCATTGAAGAATGACATTTTCACACGCTCCAACTGACTCTTTGGGCAGAGTATGAACATAAAGGTCGAGGAGAGCGTGTGTCCGAACGAACCGACAGGGTCCTCAATCTCTCGGCTCTCATCAATCACATAGTTCTGCGGTATGCGGGCAATAATCTCCTCTCCCGCATCAGCGTGTACGTTGTACATACGCTCGTGCAACGAGGCAACATCCTCCTTCGAGATACAGTTCGATGTGGTATCCTTCACAAAGACGTGGTCGGTATAGTAGGCGCAACGCACCATCTCGCTCGAAATGCCGGCATACGCCTCATGTATGGAGATATGGAGTTCTTCCTCCAACTCCTCCTTTGCTTTCAGTATCGCCTTACCTACCGTATTGACATTATCAATACGACCCGAAGCGACACCAGTCTCCACCTCTTGCGACGATACGCCCTCAATCTCTACCGCTCCGCTTGGACCTTTGCGAGAGCCTACAACCATAACTACGTTGGATGTGCCGATATCCACACCAACAAAATAACTCTTATTCTCCATATCTACTGCGTGCAAACCACTTGATTATTATATCTTAAATCTATCTTACTCCATTGCTCCCATCCCAGGCTCGCCATAGCACTGCGATAGAAACTCATCAGGCGTTCCAACTTATGCTCCGCCTCGTCCGTCTCGCCTAACTCTATACGAAAATCTCCGCTACGAGGCACGAGCGTCAGCGACAAAGCACCATACGAGGTTGCCGAGGCACATATCTGCACAATCTCGGCACGCCAAAAATTATCTCTCTGCACCTGCGACACAAACTCCAACAAACCGCACAAATCATCATACTGATTTTGCAAGAGGGTTATTCTCTCACGCTCGGCACGCTGTCGTGCCGTCACGGCCATACGCTGCACCTCAATATCTCGCAACTGCGCCTCTATGCTGCGCAACTTTCGATACTTATCATCATTGAAAATCTCCTTGCGCCGCTGTTTGTCGGAAGGCTTTTCATCTTTGTAATCATCCATCTTGCTCTTTCGCACCTCGGCATACCTCTCCTTCAATTTCTTCTCCAACTCACTCAGGGGCTTTCTCTCCTTGCCTATCTCCTTTATTCTTTGTTCAGACTCCATTTGTAATGAAGTAACATAATCAGATAATAGTCCCTCAAATCCCGGCGCAAACAGAGGTTTGTAATCTCCCGTCACCACCGGAGCATAAATTGCCGAAGCCTCAGGCGCCGAGAAGACAAAACCCTCCTGCGTAACATAGACATCATAACCATCGAGCAGCAATCGCAACAACGGACGACGCTGACTGATATCGATATGCAATACTCCGTTATACGAGGTATAAACATCTACGCTACCCACAAAGCCATTGCGTGCAATCATATCCCGTATGCCTGCCACATCGACATCCTCTATCGCTACACCGATGGTGGCAACACCTTCTGTGCGCAACCACTCACGTACACGCTGTGAACCGACCAAACGGCCAATTTGCATACTATCCACGATGGCAATATCCACACGTTTGACCGTCTGTGACTCGAAGTGTCGGCGCACACGCATACCCGACCAGGCGACATAGGAAATCACGCCTGCCCAGATAGTCAGCATCACCAATATTTTAACAATCTTCTGCCACATAAGTCATCTATCCGACTCTCTACTTGTCTCTTTAAGACTTTTTCATCAACACCTCTGCAACGCTCTGGCAGCAGGCATCGATATTTCCTGCACCGAAGGTCACCACAACATCCGTATCCATCTCCGCCAAGCACTGCGCCAACGCCTCACGCTCGACGATTCGGCACGGCACACTCACCCTCTCGGCAATAATCTCCGAACAGATACCCTCTATCGGTTCCTCTCGTGCCGGATATATCGGCAACAATACCACCTCATCGGCCTCACTTAGCGCCTCGGCAAACTCAACGTAGAGGTCACGTGTTCGGGTATAGAGATGCGGCTGGAACACCGCCGTCAAACGACGACCTGGCAACATTCTCTTTACGGAGGTTATCGTTGCCGACAACTCTCTCGGATGGTGAGCATAGTCATCCATATAGACCTGCTTCGGGGTGTTCACATAGAACTCGAAGCGTCGCTTCACTCCCGAAAATTCAGCCAAAGCCTCTCGCAATGCCTCTGTATCCAACGGTTTACCTTCGGCACGTGCCGCACACCAAACGAGCGCCACTGCTGCTACCGCATTTTCGACATTTACCCAACCCGGGATACCGAGCGTACAATTCTCAATAACCTCGCTCGGAGTAACTATATCGAAGCGATAGTAGCCACCCTCCATCAGCGAGATGTTTCTTGCATAGAAGTCACACGGTGTATCATAAGAGTAGCGATATAAGTTTATCTCTTTATTGCGCACCTCTACATCCACGCCTAACTTCATAATCAGTGAGCCTCCTCTCTGTATCTGCTCTATAAACTGCGAGAATGCCTCCTTAACAGCCTCATAGGTGCCATATATATCGAGATGGTCGGCATCCACCGATGTCACAACCGCAACGTGCGGATATAGGCGCAAAAACGAGCGGTCGAACTCGTCGGCCTCCACCACCATACGCTCGCCAACGCCCAACGTAAGGTTTGTGCCGAAGTTCTTGGAGATACCGCCCAAGAATGCGCATCCCTCACCTGCGGCTCGGCCATTGAGCCAAGCGGCAAGGGTCGATGTTGTAGTCTTGCCATGTGTGCCGGCTACCGCCATCACAAACTTACCTTCGGCAAGCAGTCCCAACATCTGCGAACGTTTCAGACACTCGAAGCCACCCTCCATAAACATCCGCAACTCGCTATGGTCTGCCGGCACAGCCGGTGTATATACCACCACGGTACGCTCCGCATCACGGAACGGCGCAGGAATCTGCTCTACGTCATCCTCGTAATGCACCGCAGCACCCTCCTCCTCCAAACGTCGGGTGAGAGGTGTCTCCGTGCGGTCGTAGCCCGCCACCTGCCAACCTTCATGGATAAAGTAGCGTGCCAAGGCACTCATACCGATACCGCCGATACCTACGAAATATATATTGTTCTTCTTCATTTATCTTTTCCAGGTTTATGCTATTTAGCATATTTTAGAATCTCATCTGCCACCCTGTCGGCCGAGTCGGCAATAGCAAGTCGTTCGATATTCTTAGAAAGTCGCTGCAACTCCGTCTTGTCGGCAACCATACGCAGCGCCGTAGATATTCCGCAATCGACAGCCTCCGAATCCTTAACCATACGTGCTGCATTACGCTCTACCAACGCCATAGCATTCTTGGTCTGATGATCCTCCGCAACATTTGGCGACGGAATAAAGAGCGTAGGCTTGCCTGCCAGGCACAACTCCGACACGGTGCAAGCACCACTGCGGGAGATTACCACATCGGCAACGGCATAAGCATAATCCATTCTGTCGATGAAGGCTCCCTGCCAAACATTCTTTGTCGGGTATTGCTTCAAGAAGGCCTGCATCTCCGCCTCGTAGTAACGACCCGTCTGCCAGATAACCTGTACAGGAGCCTCTCCTCCGAGGGTCATCACCCACGAGCGCATCATATTATTGAAGGTACGAGTACCGAGCGAACCTCCCACGACAAGCACCACCGGCAACTCCTCCGTAAAGCCGTAGTAGTCCAACGCATCCTTACGGGATATATCCTGTGCCGAGAATGCCGAGCGTAACGGATTACCGGTCTTGACTATCTTCTTCGCATCAAAGAAACGCTCCATACCGTCATACGCCACACATACCGAACGAGCCGAGCCTCCGACCAACTTATTCACCAAACCGGCATATGAGTTCTGTTCCTGAATCACAGTAGGGATACCCATACGCTGCGCCGTCCATAGAATCGGTGCGCTGGCATAGCCGCCAAAGCCTGCAACAACATCGGGCTTAAAATTCTTGATGATGGTGCGAGCCTGACGCAGACTGCCAAGCAGACGAATCGGCAGCGTGAAGTTGCTCCATGCAAAACGACGCTGCAAACCTACGATTGGCAGACCCACGATGCGATAGCCCAACTTTGGGATAAGCGTCATCTCCATCTTACCCTCGGCTCCTACGAAAAGTATCTCTACATCATCTCCGAGTTTGCGACGCAGAGCCTCTGCAACCGAAACGGCAGGGTAAATATGACCGCCTGTACCACCTCCTGAAAGTATAATTCGTTTCATAAAATTGACAATTTCCGAATATAGGTACAAAATTATGGATTATTCCTCTAACTTCAAAGGATAATAAGCAGAAACGAGTAATAAAATTACTCGGTCGGGGAGAACGGAGAAATAATGTCGCAAAATTAAGGTCGAATAAGGTCGAGCAAAGCCTTGTAAGGCTGCCCTTTGGGCAGTGTAATAATAGAGTTTTTGCTCCGAAACCATCACACTACATACCCTCCCGCACAAGTAAAAATCACTTTTAAGGCAGCAGTTACAACGCTCGCCGAGGCCGAGACGATGGGCTGTACTTGGCGTACTACCCATTGGCGAGAATGAGGTAGCGGCAGTAAATGCCCCTTAAAATGATTTTCCCCAATTGTCTCGGTCAAGAGTGCGATAGTTGATAGCCTCGGATATATGGGATGTAGATATTTGCTCCGACCCTTCAAGATCTGCGATTGTTCGTGCTACTTTAATGATACGGTCATAGGCACGTGCCGAGAGATTCAGACGCTCCATTGCTCGTTCGAGAAGCATGCGAACAGGTGGCTCTAACGGACAGAATTCCCGCAACATACGGCTGTTCATCATCGCATTTGAGAAGATGCCGACATCCTTAAATCGGCGCTGCTGAATCTCTCTCGCACGTATCACTCGGCTGCGGATTTCGGCACTTGTCTCCTCTTTGCGCTCGGAGTTCATCTCGCCAATACCCACAGGGGTCACCTCGATATGCATATCTATACGATCGAGCAGCGGACCAGATATGCGTGAGAAATAGCGATGTATTGCAAACGGCTGGCAGGTACACTCCTTTGTCGGGTGGTTATAGTATCCGCACGGACAAGGGTTCATTGCCGCCACCAAAGTGAAGTTTGACGGATATTCGACACTATATTTTGCACGGGATATGGTTATGGTCTTATCCTCCAACGGCTGACGAAGCACCTCCAAGACATTGCGGCCAAATTCGGAAAGTTCATCCAGGAAGAGTACGCCGTTATGCGCCAAACTAACCTCTCCGGGCTGTGGCGACTGCCCTCCACCTACCAGGGCCACCTGCGATGTGAGGTGGTGTGGCGCACGAAATGGGCGATTGCGCAAGACCCCCGACTGCTCACCGAGTTTACCCGCCACAGAGTGAATTTTGGTGCACTCGACAGCCTCATCGAGTGTCATCGGTGGCAATATTGTCGGCAGACGGCGTGCCAGCATCGTCTTACCAGAGCCTGGCGCACCTATCATAATCACATTATGACCGCCCGCTGCGGCTATCTCCAACGCTCGTTTTATATGATGTTGTCCCTTGACATCACTAAAATCCTCGGTATATGGATTCTCGTTTTGCGAGATTGTTCCCAATGGTACAGGAGTCGCAGGTTCAAGCGTTTGCATCCCATTCAGATAGGCAACCAACGTACGCAGAGAATCCACTCCAATTATATCAATCCCCTCCACAACTGCCGCCTCGGCAACATTCTCGCAAGAGAGAATTACTCGCTTCAAACCCTGTTCCTTCGCCATTATCGTCAGTGGCAAAGCACCACGCACAGCCTTGACCGAGCCGTCCAACGACAACTCGCCCACGAACATCGTATCTTGCAAAGCGGTCTGCAACACCTGATCCGTCGCCGCCAAGATACCCACCGCAATAGGCAGATCGAAACCCGCACCCTCCTTGCGCAAATCGGCAGGAGCGAGATTTACGACCACCTTCTTGGCCGTCATGCGCAGTTCGGAGTTCTGGAATGCGGAGCGTATGCGTTGCTCGCTCTCCTTAACCGCATTATCGGGAAGACCGACAAGAAAAAGGCCCAAGCCTCCGCCTGCCACATTAACCTCAACAGTCACCTTCACGGCCCGGATACCTACAACCGCTCCTGCGTAACACTTGACAAACATTCTCTCAGGTTTTATGGTTTAGAATGGTGCAATGTCGTTGTTTGGCAGACCCGAAGGGATGCTGAACTCGCTGGCTCCCGTCATAGACTGCAAGTGCGAGCCAGAAGATTGTCCCGGGTCATAATCATCGTACTGCTCCTCGTGATGTTGCTGAATTTGGGCAGTAGGCTGCATAGAGTCCAAATCGGCGAACAGGGCCTGATTCTTCACAAACTTCAAGCGCACATCGGTAACCTCACCATTACGGTGCTTTGCCAAGATAATCTCGGCCAAACCTGCCGTCGGAAGGCCATCCTCCGTCGTTGTAAAGCCATAATACTCAGGACGGTGGATAAATGCCACAATATCTGCATCCTGCTCGATTGCTCCCGACTCACGAAGGTCGCTCAACTGAGGACGCTTCGAGCCACCACGGGACTCCGTCGTACGGTTCAACTGCGAAAGTGCGATAATCGGCACGTTCAACTCCTTTGCAATCGCTTTGAGTTGTCGAGAGATATATGCCACCTCCTGCTCACGGTTACCATTTGCGCCCTGATTTCCCGCCGTCATCAACTGCAAGTAGTCAATGATGATAAGTTTAATGCCGTTATTTGCATGCATACGGCGAGCCTTCGAGCGAAACTCGAAGATTGAGAGAGCCGGTGTATCATCGATATAGAGCGGAGCATTCGAGAGCGGCTCGGTAGCCACGTAGAGTTGTTTCCACTGCTCCGGCGAGAGTTTACCACTTCGCACAAGAGTTCCCTCAAAGCCTGTCTCCGATACGATAAGACGGGTCATCAACTGCGTGTCGGACATCTCAAGCGAGAAGAATGCTACCGGCGTATTGTAACTTACGGCCATGTTGCGAGCCATCGAAAGCACAAAAGCCGTCTTACCCATGGAAGGACGTGCTGCCACAATAATAAGGTCGGAAGGCTGCCAACCGAGAGTAATGTTATCCAAATCTTTGAATCCCGAACATACGCCGCTATACTTCGTGTCGCTCTTACCCGCCTTCTCAATCTCGGCGATGGTACGACGAAGAATATCCGATGACTTCTGCACCGAACGCTTAACGTGACCCTCCGTAATTTCGAGAATCTCCTTCTCGGCAAAGCCGATGAGGTCGTTCACATCGACGGAACTATCGTACGAACGACGCTGAATCTCCACTGCCGAGCGAATCAACTCTCTCTGCACATACTTCTGAGCAATGATTCGTGCATGGAAATCGACATTTGCAGCAGAGCCTACACGCTGTGTAAGTTGTGCCAAATATGCCGCACCGCCCACCTTCGTGAGTTCACGCTTTGACTTCAAGCGATCAGTCACCGTATAGAGGTCGACCGGCTTATCCGACTGCGCCAACTCATCAATAGCACGGTATATCAAGCGATGCTCCTCGGTATAAAATGCCGCCTCGGAGAGAAACTCCTGAACGATACCTATCGAGTCATTTTCGAGCATCATCGCACCCAGAATCGCCTCCTCCAACTCTACTGCCTGAGGTGGCACACTGCCCATCTCGGCGAGTTCGGGGGCTATTGCCGCATATGCATTTCGATTATTTTGTGATGATTTGAAATCTTTTGCCATTCTCTTTTTCTTTTTGAAATCGAAGAACAAAATTAGGCATTTTTATCACGTCTTCAAAACTTGCGCACGCATATACGCACCTGCGCTTGTTGAAAACTCTGTTTATAACCACGTATCCCCATCAGATTTCAAGGCGAGAGTGCATATCACAGGGGATTTTCGGCTGTTAATATCTTTTGAAAACTACCCCGCTATCGCATCTTTAAAGAGGTAGGCATTGCAAGCGTGGCAACATCTATTTTCACCTCGCCGTCACACGCCTCGACAATAGCAAGTGCGCAGGAGGAGATGGTTGCACCCGTGGTACATACATCATCCACTAACAGGATGCGTTTTCCACGCAAACGCTCCGCCCACGGCACTGCAAATATCTCGGAAACATTGTCCCAGCGGATGTAACGGTTTTGTCGTGTCTGACTCGGATTATCCTTGACTCTGGCAACTGTACCAAACTCCACAGGCACACCTGATACCCGACTGATTCCCAGGGCAATATACTCTGCTTGATTATATCCTCTCCAAACTCTTCTGCGCCAATGCAGCGGCACAGGGACAATCATATCGACATCGTCAAGCAGACCATCCTCCGCCAACGCATGACCATACCACTCGCCCATATCCACGGCCACTCTCCAACGCTTGCGATATTTGAGCGAATGGATGACCGAGCGCCACGCACTGCCGCCAATATACCATATAAACGCCGAGGCTCGCTCCACAGGCACTACACCGCAAAATTTGTCGGTCATCTCATTCTCTGACAGCCTCCACATATGCGTCAGCGGAGCCGTGCGGCGGCACTTCGTACATATGCCAACCTCCGTCTCAGCAAGCATCTCGCCACAACAAATACATACTCTGGGCAGAAAAACCGAGAGCATATCAAGTAAAATATCTCTAACTCGCTTAAATAACATCTACATCGCAGATTATCTCCGTACTACGATACTGCTTATCGCCACGCACCGCAACCACAGCATCACGTATCAACCCTTTGGCTCTGTTAAACGAAGACTCGACCTCTACTTTAACCATTATCTCGACAATATGCCAACCTCGCACACAATCCACAAGCGGTGAGGCAGGGCCTACCACTCTCGTTCCAAATATCGCTCGCAGAGAGGTTGCCAAGGCCACACCTGCGCAACTCACTCTCTTCGGGTCAGAATCTCGCAACGTTATACGCACCAGACGTGAATATGGCGGATACTTAAAGAGGTGTCGCTCGGCAAGCATTGACGATGCCATGGTCGCAAAATCCCCCTTACCAATCCACTCAAAGAGCGGATGCGTAGGGTCGGATGTCTGTACCACAACCTCGCCCCGTCGTTCACGACGGCCACTGCGACCCGCAACCTGCATCAACATCTGCCAACCTCGCTCCACAGCACGAAAATCGGGAGCATTAAGCAGATTGTCGGCATTCAGCACACCGATAAGTGTAACATTGCCAAAATCAAGACCTTTGGTCACAATCTGTGTACCAACCAATATATCTGCTTCGCCTCGTGCAAAGCCCTCAACCAGTCGTCGGCAAGCACTATCCGAGGTCATCGTATCGCTATCCAAACGCATCACTCTCGCCGTCGGGAAGAGTCTTGAAATCTCCTGTTCAACCTTCTCTGTACCGAAGCCCATTGAGCGCATCTCCCCCCTCCCACAACGAGGACACACGTGCAAAATCTGCTGCGAATTACCGCAATAATGGCATCGCAATGTACCATTTGACACATGCGGTGTCAGTGTCACATTGCACTGTCCGCAACGAGGCTTATAACCACACTCCGAGCACTCCATATAGGACGAATATCCTCGGCGATTTTGGAAGAGAATAATCTGTTCCTTTCTCTCCAATCGATCCTTTATACGATCAAGCAAATCCTTGTTAAAGTGCGACTTACGCTCGCCTCGCTTAACCGTCCGCAGCGTATCCGAGATGATAATTTCAGGCTCTACCGCTCCGCCGTATCGCTCCGCCAAACGCACATAGGCATACTTCCCTCGCATCGAGTTAGAGTAACTCTCCATCGATGGTGTAGCACTGCCCATCAGGCACTTGCCCCCATAGAGTGAGGCGAGCATCACGGCAACATCCCTACCATTATATCGTGGTGCGGTATCCGTCTGCTTATAACCACCATCATGCTCCTCGTCAACAATCACAAGCCCAAGACGAGGGAATGGTAAAAAGAGTGCCGACCTCACACCTACGACAAGGCTTCCGCCCGACGAGGCAGAGACCTCCATAAATGTGCGTGTACGCTGCACGGCCGTCAATTTCGAGTGGTGGGCAACCACCCTGTCACCGAACATCTCACGCAGGCGCATAATCAACTGCGTCGTGAGCGAAATCTCCGGCACAAGATAGAGGACATCCTCGCCACGGGAGAGTGCCTCTTCTATAATATGTGTATATATCTCCGTCTTTCCCGAACTTGTCACGCCGTGCAACAACGCCACAGAGTTCGCCTGCAACCCATCCTGCACCCGACGCAAAGCCTCCTCTTGTGCCGGTGACAAGGTCGGCAGCAGATGCTTGACAGCGGCATTATCCTCCGGCAGGGCCTCTCTCTCTACAACCTCAACGACTCCCGCCTTGACAAGCGCCGTAATCTGCGCTGCATCTGCCGTAACGGCCGAGCGCAGTAACTCTCCTCCCGCCTCACGCAACTGCTCAACCACGGCATAGCGACGTGGCGCACGACGATGCATATATTCTAACAGAACCTCATCAGCGAAGCCCTCGTTAAGGCGCAACACCTTGACTATACGTGGTTTATACGGATGATAATCATCCTCCGCAAGTGCATGACTCTTGATTAACGACGGCAGTGCTGCACGCATAACCTCACCGATACTACACATATAATAGTCGGCAATCCACTCCCAAAGGCAAATTTGCTCCTTCGGCAGCAGAGGCTTCGGATATAGGCGTGCCAATATCGGTTTTACCTGTCCGCTCTTAGGCGGTGTATCATGCAGACGCAACACTATGCCCGTATATATTGCTCTTGCACCGAACTGCACCGTCACAGCATCGCCTACGGCAACACCCTCAACGCTCCCTACACTGAACGTATAGGCAGGTTGCGCCAGCGGCAAAACAATATCGGCATAACGAGCGGACATAGCACCAATTTTTTTGTAAAGATAGAAAGATTTCGGGATTCTTGCATCAACACCCATACGAAAACCTCAAAAAAAAGAGGCTAAACGTCATACATTACCAAGACCTTGCATCGCACATCGCAACTTTACCCTCTTCACGCCCCGTGCCAACGTAGCAGAAAATCTATAAAAACACAAAAGGCCTTTCCTCTCGGAAAAGCCTTTTGTATTAAGAGTATTCACTCCTAAATACAACGGAGTATATTATTTCATGAACTCCGCAATCTGGTCGTTCGGTACAATTGCCTCCTTGAAGATATAGGCACCTGTCTTCTCCGACTTAACCATCTTGATGCACTTGGTAAACTGCTTACCTACACCGGTTTTGAGTGTTGCGACTACTTTCTTTGCCATAACGCACTACAATTATTTAATTTCACGATGCAATGTAACCCTCTTCAAGTACGGATTGTACTTCTTGCGCTCCAAACGCTCTGGGGTGTTCTTCTTGTTCTTTGTGGTGATGTAGCGAGACATACCTGGTACGCCGCTCTCCTTCTGCTCAGTGCACTCGAGGATCACCTGAACTCTGTTACCTTTCTTTGCCATTTCGACTTAATTTTTTAGTAAACCTTTTTTGGAGCGGCAGCACCCTTCAAAGCAGCTGCAAGTCCCTTCTTGTTAATTGTTTTGATTCCGGCTGCGGACACTTTGAGAGTAATCCAACGACCTTCCTCCTCTGACCAGAAACGCTTTGTACGCAAATTTGGGCTGAACGTGCGCTTGGTCTTGTGGTTCGAGTGTGAAACATTGTTTCCCACTACAGCAACCTTACCTGTAATTTCGCAGACTTTCATTTTGTTAATACTATTTTTAATTTTTGCCTCGCCGGATTATCCGGAAAGAGCGTGCAAATGTACGAATAAAATATTTAATACGCAAAACACTTATATAAAAAATTAGAATTACCCCCTCTCTGCTCACCCAAACACTCCGCCAACCTCCCATCGTTCCCTACAACAAGGACTAACCCCGCCACTGCAAAACAGTCCCTGTTCCAAGGGAAAAACAATCCCCTACAACCTCGCACATACAGGCCTCCCGATGCCTTTTTAGAACTTTTCCAAACAAAATCACATATTTTTTTCAATGTTTGTTGGAAATCAAAAAATAATTTCTACCTTTGCACTCGCTAAACACAACAAACGTTAGCATGCCCAGATGGCGGAATCGGTAGACGCGCTGGTCTCAAACACCAGTAGGTTCACCCCTGTGCCGGTTCGACCCCGGCTCTGGGTACAGAAGCGGGGAAAGTTGAAAAACTTTCCTCGTTTTTATTTTTTAATCCTCGTAACT
>JAZOWW010000028.1:0-155673 GCA_045659425.1 Alistipes sp.
TATCTTCATTCGGCTGTTGTTTGCTATCGCAAATAATTGTCTTTGGCAGATAAGCGATTTGAAAATAGATTTTCAGTCGTCATCTGCCAACCCCCAACAATCTACGATTGCAACAGCCTCTCTCGGTCTGCTCAAACCTGCGTAGGTCGTTAGTAACGGAAATAGGTATTATATCCTCTAATTTCACTAAACTCCCTAATCTCCCTAAGTTTAGCGCCACCTTACTTTCCGTTTGCTCGGCTTCTGCCGCCGGTAGTAGTTATATAGGTACTCCGCAATGTTTGTTAAGTAAACCACGAGGTAGGCGATATTCGCAATGAGTTTCGAGGTAAGACTATGTAGAGTAAATTTTGCTGTTTGAAAATAAATTTCTAATTTTGTGATGCAGTCCACGGATTGCAGACATATTTATTAGTGAAAGTGTTTCGCTAATCCTTACCAATAAAATTTGGCGATTTTAGACGAAGGGATAACGAATACTTATAGCACTTGTATTGGTATGTGTTGGTATATTCTGTGCCTACTCCATACTTTACAGGTGTGGGGTATAGTTTATTTTCGTCGAGGCCACGCCAAATGCCTATTGTTAGATAAACGAACATCTCCACACTTTCTTTTTTATATTAACCCGTCACAGGAGGTGGGACGGACCAAAACATTATATGTTATGAAAAAATTTTTTGCAATTTGGGTTTCACTATTGTGTGTAGTGGCTGTGTCTTGTTCTAATGAAGAGCCTGCGGCTCCTAACAAACCAGAGGAAGAGATGTCTGTGGAGGATATGCTTGTCGGAAGGTGGGAGAGTGATTGGGATAATGACTTCGACATGTATGTACTATTGCGACTTGATGAAGATGGTGAGGGTAGATCTACTACAAAAATGAGTCTTGCCGATGACTATGAGGTTCTGTATATTGAATGGAGATATAAGGAGGGCCGTCGAGATGACATGTTGTATATAACAGAAGATGGTGAAGAGTATGGTCTTATAATAGAATCTATATCAGAGGACAAATTGGTGCTTGTGTTCGAGCCAGAGTCAGACCCGGGAGAAGAGGAAGAAATTCTTAAATTCACATTTAAAAGACAATAGTCTGTATTATATCTAATTTGTATAAAATATAGTTAGATATACTTGGAATGTTGTAGCCCTAAATGTTTACAACCTTTGGGTTGGTATTTAGGCGGGGCAACCCGCCGAAGCAGCAGGCAATCGTGAGATTCCCTGCTGTTTTTTTACCCCCTCCCTCCTCATCTCTTGTGGGTGTAGAAAATGATACCCATATACGTTGCAATAAGGATTTGCGAGGGGGGGGGAGGGCATTGTTGAGGGGTCTTTTTTTGTGGCGGGGTTTTCGTATTCTGCGAATTATTACTAAATTTGTTCTATGATACGTATTCTCATATATCTGTTGATGTTGCTATCTGCGCTCTCTTGTGGTCACAAGGCGAAAAAGAGCGAGAGTGTTGCGCCGAAGGAGGTTTACCGCTTTCAGTATGTGACAGTGCCGCATTATATTACGCAGCAGGAGGTTTCGGGCTATGTCGAGAAGCACTATTGGGATAAGTTCGATTTTTCCGATACGTTATTTATTGCCAAGGTTGATACCGCCGAGATGATGAAGGCCTATGCCGGCTACTTTCTTAACTTCGTGCGTTCGGATGACCCACAGCCTATGGCGCAGTTGATGAAGCGTGCATCGGCTTCGGGGCAGATGTTCCGCTACTTCGGAATGCTTGCCGAGAAGATGTTTCATGACCCTAACTCGCCTTTTCGCAACGATGAGCAGTATATCCCCGTCTTGGAGGCACAGATTGCCTCGCCATACTACGACGAGTACGAGCGTATGGTACCGCAGTATGACCTGCATACTGCCATGCAGAACCGCATAGGCCGTCAAGCGAACGATTTTCGATACACTGTGGCATCGGGCCGAACGTCTAATCTCTACTCGTTGGAGTCGGAGTATACACTTATATACATAAATAACCCCGGGTGTCCGATGTGTCGTGAGATCCAGCGGGCGATTGAGGAGTCGTCGCTCTTGACGCAGATGATTGAGCAACGACGTTTGACCATTTTGGCTATATATCCCGACAAAGAACTTGACGAGTGGCATAAACATTCGCTTCCTGCTACGTGGATAGATGCATACGATAAGGGGTGCCAAATCGAGCAGCAGCGCCTTTACGACCTGCGTGCAATACCGTCGCTCTACTTGCTCGATGCTCGGAAGCGGGTGCTTGTGAAGGATTCAACCTCCGTTGCCGAGATTGAGGCAAAGATAAATGCTCCGCAAGAATAGGTTTTGTTTATACTTGTATAGGAAAATATAATTTTTATCTTTGGAAATAAATATATAACTTTGCAGTAGCAAAACAGAAAAATGAAGTTAAACTTTTAAAACTTAGATATTATGGCAAAGAAATGGCGTTGTACCGTATGTGGTTATATTCATGAGGGAAATGAGGCTCCTGAGAGATGCCCGTTGTGTAAGGTTCCTGCTAACAAGTTTGTTGAGGTTGAGGAGCAGTCGGAGAATTTGGATTTCGTAACAGAGCATAAGTTGGGCGATGGTCTGGGTGCCGACCCTGAATTGTTGGAGGGTTTGAAGAACCACTTTATGGGCGAGTGTACTGAGGTGGGTATGTATTTGGCAATGAGCCGTCAGGCAGATCGTGAGGGTTATCCTGAAATCGCAGAGGCATACAAGCGTTACGCTTGGGAGGAGGCAGAGCATGCTGCCAAGTTCGCAGAGTTGCTCGGCGAGGTGGTATGGGATACAAAGACCAACCTCTTCAAGAGAATGAATGCCGAGAGCGGTGCTTGCGAGGATAAGTTCCGTTTGGCTCGCTTGGCAAAGGAGCAGAATCTCGATGCCGTACACGACACTGTACACGAGATGGCAAAGGATGAGGCTCGCCACGGCAAGGGCTTCGAGGGTCTCTACAAGAGATATTTCAAGTAGTCGATAGACGACACGCATAAACCTTTTGGGGATGAGTGGTACGAGTTTAGGCTTGTACTACTCATTCGCCGTAAAAAGAGCAAGAGTATGAAGAGAGCAACAAAATGTATGCTCGGCCTTACGTTGGCAGCCCCTTTGGCTGCGGTGGCGAAGGAGCGACCAAACATCGTATTTTTCCTTGTGGACGATATGGGTTGGGTGGATAGCAGTGTGGCATATGGCGAGGAGGTCTATCCGAACAATATGCGATTCAACACGCCGAACATGGCTCGCTTGGCCGAGCAGGGTGTAATCATGACTAACGCCTATGCTTGCCCTGTATCGACACCGACACGTACCTCGATGCTGACGGGTGTCAGTGCCGCACACTCTCATATCACGAATTGGACCTCGGCCATGCGAGATATGCCGAGCGACGGTACGGGAGGTGCGATTGCATCGGTGACGAAGGCAGCAAACGACGAGGGTAACGACCTGCTGCGTCCTGAGTGGAATATCAATGGAATGAGTCCGACCGAGGGGGTTGCACATACGTTGCACGCAACGCCGCTGCCGCAGATTCTGCGAGATGCGGGATACTTTACGATTCACGTGGGCAAGGCACATTGGGCTTCGGCAGGAACGCCTGGTGCAAGCCCCTACAATATGGGCTTTGTTGTGAACGTGACGGGCAATGTGGCAGGTATGCCACGCAGTTATTTGAGCGAGGATAACTTCGGCAACACTCCTGATAAGTGGACGTTTATGGCAGTACAGAATATGACCGAGTATTACGGAACGGGCGTGCATCTTACCGAGGCGCTGACTCGTGAGGCGCTCAAAACTCTCGACTATCCGATTGCTCATAAGCAGCCGTTTTATCTCTACTTTGCTCACTATGCAACACATACGCCGATACAGCGTGACCCACGCTTCATTCAGAAGTACCTCGATGCGGGTATGGACGAGGGGCAGGCTCGCTACGCCTCGATGGTCGAGGGTGTCGATAAGAGCCTGGGCGATGTGATGGATTTTCTCGAAGAGAAGGGCTTGGATAAGAATACAATCATCATATTTATGACCGACAATGGCGGAAATGCCGAGAATACGGCCAAGGGTGGCGTACGCTTTATGCACAACCTGCCACTGCGTAACGGTAAAGGTTCTTGCTATGAGGGTGGTATTCGTGTGCCGCTTGCCTTCAAGTGGAGCGGTAAGATTGCCCCTTCAACACGTGTGAATACGCCTGTTGTTTGCGAAGATATGTTCCCGACAATCCTCGAAATGGCCGGTATAAAGGATTATCAAACGGTGCAGGCGGTCGATGGAGAGAGCCTTGTGCCACTTATTACCAAAGGCTCGAAGATTGCAGCCAAGGCAGTAGCAAAGGGCGAAGTAACCTCGCAGAAGGAGGCTAATGCTCTGGTGATAGAGCAGAAGGATTCGGGCATAGACCCTGAGCGCACGTTGGTGTTCCACTATCCGCATAAGTGGAAGGGTTACGACTTGGAGGATATTGACTTCCTGAGCGCAGTTCGCAAGGGCGATTGGAAACTTATCTATCGCTTGCGCACGGGCAAGATGGAGTTGTATAACTTGCGCACCGATATTGGCGAGCAGTGCGATGTGGCAGGCCAAAACCCGCAGAAGGTTAAGGAGTTGGCCAAGGCGTTGAGCAACAAACTGCGAGAGTGGGATGCTCCAATGCCGACCATTCGCAAGAGCGGCAAGGCGGTGCCGATGCCTGACGAACTTTTGTAGGTG
Source organism: Alistipes sp. (assembly GCA_045659425.1). Taxonomy (GTDB): domain Bacteria; phylum Bacteroidota; class Bacteroidia; order Bacteroidales; family Rikenellaceae; genus Alistipes. Next base: position 4,713 of record JAZOWW010000028.1, read on the forward strand.
GAGGGAATATAGGTGGAAGGAATAGATAATTTAAGGGTTGTTCGGCCGAAGTCGAGCAACCCTTTTTGTTTTAAGAGAGGACTTTTATGATAGCGCCGCCTTAATCTTTTTGGCTTTTGATTGACCGACAACCTCTGCCAACTCCTCGGTGGAGGCTTTGCGGATATTGGCAACTGTGCGGAAGGCTCGCAGTAGGGTAGCGATACTCTTTTCGCCTATGCCCTCGATGTTCTCCAATTCGCTGTGAATCATTGCTTTGGTGCGCTTCTGGCGATGGAATGTGATGCCGAAGCGGTGAGCCTCATCTCGCAGATGGCATATTACCTTCAATGGCTCGCCCGTGCGGCTGAGGTAGTACGGAAGCGGGTCGTTCGGATAGAAAACCTCCTCCAAACGCTTCGCTAAACCTATGATTGCCACCTTATCTTGCAGGCCGAGTTCGCAGAGTATGGCATACGCACTCGATAACTGTCCTTTACCGCCATCAACTACGATGAGGTCGGGCATATCTCCACCCTCGACCATCAGACGAGTGTATCGACGCATAATAATCTCACGCATAGAGGCGAAGTCGTCGGCACCGACCACCGTCTTGATGTTGAAGTGGCGATACTCCTTGCGTGAAGGCTTTCCGTCTCTGAACACGACGCACGAAGCGACAGGATTGGTGCCTTGGAAGTTGGAGTTGTCGAAACATTCAATGTGGCGAGGCTCCTTGTTCAGGCGTAACTCTCGGCGCATGGCCTCCATAAGTCGTTCGGTGTGTCGTTCGGGGTTCTTTATCTCCATATTTTTGAGTCGCTCGGCCTTGAATAGGCGTGCCGATCGCTCCGAGAATTCGAGCAGCGAACGCTTCTCGCCACGTTGCGGGGTTGTGAAGTGAACGTTCGGGAATAACTCCTCGTGCGGCAACATCGGAACAATGACCTCGGTAGCCAACTCGCCCGCAATGTTCTCAACCACGTGCTGAATACCAAGTGTGAGCATCTGTCGTTCGTCGGCATCAATACCTGCCGATATTATTATGGTTTGTATCGCTACGACCGAACCTCCTCGTACACGAACGAAGTTGCAGTAGGCCTCGTCGCCATCCACAACAAGCGAAAAGACATCAACGTCGATGATGTTGGCACTAACGATGACCGAGCGAGAACGATATTTCTCCAATGCTTCGAGGCGAGCCTTGAAACGCATCGCTGTTTCAAAACGCAGATTGTCGGCTGCCCTCTGCATCTCGCTCTCCAAGTAGCGCTTTACAGGGCGGGTATCGCCCTTCAAAATTGAGGTTGCCATTGCAACAAGTTCGGCATATTCGGCTTCGCTCTGTCGCCCTACGCAAGGGGCCTTGCAGTTGCCGATATGGTATTGCAGACAGGTCTTGTATCGCCCTTTGTCTATCTGTTCCTGCGAGAGGTTGAGTCGGCAGGTGCGTAGCGGGATTACATCCTTGATAAACTCCAAAACCGCCTTTTGCGCCGATACGGAGCCGTAAGGACCATAGTATTGCGAGCCGTTGCGCACCAACTGTCGTGTAGATTGTATCCTCGGGAATGGCTCGGCAGTGACGGCAATCCATGGGTATGATTTGTCATCTTTGAGCAGAATGTTGTAGCGAGGTTGTAGGCTCTTAATAAGGGAGTTTTCCAGCAACAGAGCATCCGTCTCGTTGTCCACCACGATATAGCGCAGCGAGACAATTTGTCGCACCATCACCCGCACCTTCGGGGTGTGGTCACGACTCTCGACAAAATATGAGGAGACACGACGACGCAGGTCCTTTGCCTTGCCGACATAGATGACACACTCCTTGGCATCCGAGAAGAGATAACATCCCGGAGAGTGGGGCAATGCTGCAACCTGCTCTTTCAGACTATTTTTGCTTGTTTGGCTCATATCTACAACAAAGATAGAATTTTTCCTCGGATTATGCCTGTTTTCATGAATTTTAATTAACTTTGTATCAGTATATCAGATATAGAAAAATCAGAAATATAAAAATTTAACCCAAAACGATATGAGAACCTTTTCCTATTTGACAAAAGGGTTGCTTGCTGTTTTGTGCGGCATTGCATCATGGGCGTGCGTCGATAAGGGCTATGTGCTTAACGATGTCTCGACCGAAGTGACTATTGGTGGAGAGGAGTTGGTAGTTCCGCTTGCCAATATCTTGCCTATCCGACTTGGCGACATTATCGAAGAGAATGAGTTTCTTAACAGTAATGGCGAGGATGGTACCTATCAAATCCTATTCTCTTCGTATGGCGACGACCCGACAAAGTACGAGAGTATCAAGGTTGACGGCATCTCAATCCCCGCAATCACGGATCTTTCTCCAAAATTAGACCCTGTTACATTCTCGTTTGAGAAGTTGCCGACATCGCTTGTTATGACGGGTGTTTCGGAGAAATTCGATATAGAGTATCCGTCCATTAACAACTTGATGACGATAAATCCCATTCAGATTTCGAAAGAACTGAACATCACGCTTCCTGTGGCAGGCAGCGTGACTCAGGGTACGCTTTCAGAGTTTATTGCCTCACAATTACCTGTTGTGGAGTGTAGTGACTCTGATGAGACCGTTTTCGATGCCGAAATCTCTCTCTTGGAGCAGGTAGAGAAGATAGACTTTGTTCAATTCGGTTGCGAGCGACACCCTTACGGCGCTCCGTTCGAGATTAATGTTAATCTTAACGGATTGCAGGATGTTAATGGCGGAGGTAAACTCAATCTTCGAGTTGAGTTCCCTGAGGGTTATTACCTTCGTGACGAGTATGGAAATGACTACCCTGTCGCTACTCACAATATCTTCTCAAAGGAGGTGACTTTGGAGGCTAAGCAGAAGAAGTTGGAGTTCCTTGTCTATCTCGACCGTATCGACTTTGGCCACTATTCATTCACTGATGGATTGCTTAAAATTGACGACCATATCAAGTATAGTTATGACCTCGAATTCAAACTCTGCGGAGGTACTTACAACCTTGCTGCTGCGCCTGAGTTCTCTATCAGTTCGGCTCCGGAGTATAAAGATATAGAGGTTGTAATCAACCACTTTGAGATGGATGGCTTAAACTATCCTCTTAACTACTCCTTCAATGGTATGCCGAATGGCGCAAAGGTGGAGAAGGTTGCCTTTAAGGATACCAATCTCGACTTTATGTTGAAGGGATTGGAGTGGTTGGAGATTCGAGATAACATCACCAATGAGAAACTCTCGGTGTTGTTGAAGGTTTCCCTGCCTAAGTGTATGCACTTTGCAGAGCATCCGCTACTCCAAAGCGATAATACCATTGTTGCATCAGCCAGCGCTCTGTCAGAGGGCATTAGCCTCGATTTCGAGTATATCGACTGCACTTCGGAGGAGGTAAAGCAGGAGAATGGTGCATTGGTTATCAATAGCAATATAGCCATTTTGATAGACCTGCACGGTATGGACGGACATACGGTGTATGTGTCGGAACTTACGCCGCCGAGCAGTAATATGCCTGTGATTGTGACTCTCGCCGAGACTAAACTCAATCTCGATACGGCAAATACCACGGTGGTATGGAGTGGGGATCAGGTCCTCGACCTCAATCTTGGGGATAATATTCCTTCTATCTCGCAGACGATTGAGGTTCCGGAGATGATAGCGTCGGTTAAGGATATTGAGATTTGCAAGGCAGGCAGCAATGGCGAGCCTGTGACGATTGGCTTCAAGTTGGAGAACGAGGGAGCCTTCCCTGTCGATGAGTTGGAGATTGATATGTCGATTAACCTCGGCAAGTTGCTCCGTCCTACTCAAAACACTCTGGATAGTGGTGTTATTACCAAGAATGATAATGGAGACTATATACTCTCCTTCAAAGGGGCTTGGCAACCAAACAAGGCTGCTCTTGCCAAGGTGGTGGCATTCGAGGCGTTGGAGAATATCGATATTCAGGATGGCAAGGTTGTTATCAACCAGAGTTTCCCTGTTACGGGTAGTGTGAAAATTGGAGACGGACAGAATATCGACCTCTCGAAAGTCGAAAATGCCAAGATAAATGTCGAGGTCAATATCGATGATATCGAGGTGCGCAGATTTACGGGAGGTGTTGACCTTGCAATCGCTCCTGAGGAGATGGTTGTCGAGTTGGGCGACTTCTCGAATGTGGGCTTGGATATTAAGAATTTGAGTCTTAACCCTATCCTCGATATTAAGTTGAAGGATAACCCTACAAATATCCCTCTCAGTGGCGATATTGCAATCAGGTTGCTCGATAATGAGGGTAAGACAACCTCTACAATTGATGTCCCGACAATCAATATTGCCGGTAGTGGTGCTACTCATATTGTTCTCTCGACTCCTCGCAATGCGGCGAAGTACGAGGGTGTGGAGGGTGTGACCTTCCTGGCTGTCGAGGATATTGCGAACCTTCTCGCCGACGGTATCCCGTCGAAGATTGCAGTAGCGATGGAGGTGAAGACAGATAAGAACGATATACGTACAATCGACCTCGGCGAGGCAAAGAACGGCTACAATATCGAGTACCAATACTCGGTGTTAATGCCGTTGGAGTTGGGCGGCAATACCGACATCTCCTACGAAGGCTCTGTGAACGGTCTTAACAGTACGTTTGTAGAGTTGGCAGATACGACCCATGGATTAAAGGTCGGAGATATTGGTCTGATTGCCGAGTTTGGTACAACCATTCCATTCAATATTGTTCTCTCGGCAGAGTTGATAAACGCAGAGGGTACGACCGATAATTTAGATGCCCGCCTCGATATCTCGAATGCTCTGATTAAGGGCTATACCAAGGAGAGTGGCGAGAAGAGCGTGTCGAAGATTGATCTTGACTTCAATGTTGGCGACAGCCATTCGCTCGAAGGCCTTAAAGATGCCGACGGCATACGATTTAAGTTTACGCTCTATGGTACGGGCGAATATGGTGCGCTCAAAGAGTCGCAATTTATCGACGGTAAGTTGAAGTTGCGTCTGCGCAATGGCATTACAGCAGATTTGAAAGAGTTCTTTAATGTTGCGGAGGAGGAGTAGTTATGAAAAGATTGAATAGAATAGCATTTGTTGTAATGGCCATCGTCGGAGGTATGCTCTCGGCTTCGGCGCAATCTCGCAACTCATACTTTATGGAAGGTTCCTACTTCCGTATGGAGCTGAACCCTGCGTTGGTGCCTACTCGTGGTTTTGTGTCCATCTCTCCGCTTGGAGGTGTGGGTGTTAATCTCAATAGTAACTTCCTGTCGGTTAATAACTTTATCTATCAGCGAGAGGGAGGTTTGGTTACAGCATTTAATAGTCAGGTGACCGCCGATGAGTTTTTGAAGAAACTCCCGAGGAATTGTAATCTCGGAGCAGACCTTCGAGCAAATCTGTTGGGCGTCGGTTTCTATACGGGACATATGTTCTGGAACTTCGGTGCCAATGTAAGGGCTAATGTCAATGCGATGATGCCGTCGGGTCTTATATCCGTGGTTAAGGACTTGGGTGGTAATGGTACTATTGCTCTGGATGCCCTCAATGTGAATATCAATGCATACTTCGAGACCTATCTCGGCGCATCGATTCCGATTGGCGAGCATGTAAATCTCGGTGTACGATTGAAGTATCTCAGCAGCCTTTACTATGGCGATATAAGCCTTAAAAATTCGTCGGTAGATTTGTATGAGGATCGTATCGGTGGCAATTTGAACGTATCGGGAGTTTTGGCTTCTCCTATGTTTGATACCAAGGGAAAGAATATGACTACCGATGAGATGTTAGAGTCTGTGCCGGAACTCATCTCCCCTGCATTTGCAAATCCGCAGTTCGATATGTCAAAGGGTGTGAAGGGTATTTTCAATCCTATTGGCAAGATGCTTAAACAGTTCAATAACTGGGGCTTGGCGGCAGATCTCGGTGTTGAGGTGCGCCTGTTGGATGACCAGCTGCGTATCTCCGCAGCAGTTACCGACCTCGGTTTCTTGCGATTCCATAACAGCCGTACCGCATTGCTTGATGATTGCCGAGTGTCGGTACACTTCAATGGCTTAGATATTGACGCAAGCGGCAATGTCGAGAGCGATAATGCCTTTAATTTTATGAACGGGTACACAATCGATGGCAATTGGGGTTATGTCAAGGGTTCGGATAAGGGCTATACAACAATGCTCAACTGCACGTTGAATGCCGGTGTGGAGTATAATATCCTGCGCAACCATATCGCATTCGGAGTGCTCTCGCATACAGAGTTTGTCAATAAGAAGGCCTTCACGGAGCTTACCGCATCGGTTAACTTCCGCCCGACAAACTGGATTTCGGCTACATTCAGCCATACGTTCCTCAATAATCATGCTCCGGGCGTGCTGGGCTTTGCGCTCAATATCCACCCACGAGTTGTGAACTTCTTCGTGGGTCTGGACTATATCGACACCCGCTTCGGAGTCTATAATACTAAGGCAGGTAAGTCAATTCCTATTCCGAAGTATATGAACTCGGTGAATGTCTATTTCGGCTTAGGCTGGAACTTCGCTCGTCCAAAGTGGATGCGCACCAAGAAGGTGAAGCCCGTAGAGGAGGTACAACCTGCGGATGTCGCTCCGGTTGTAGCGATGATGCGATAGCGAAATACCTATATTATAAATAATAACCCTGCCTAATTCTTTTAGGCAGGGTTATTATTCTTTATTATAATTGCTTATTTGCTCTCAGGTGTATGCTTATACTTAAAGACAATAGCGAAGAGTACCGCTACAACGAGTGCGTAGGCTGCGAATACGAGCCACGACTGTGACCAGCCTTCCATGCGGGCAATACCCGTAGAGTCGCGTACAAAGTGGTTGATAACCTGCTGTGCTCCGAGAGTTCCGACGGTAGCACCGATACCGTTTGTCATCATGATGAAGAGTCCCTGCGCCGACGAGCGAGTGGAAACGTCGGTCTCCTTATCCACGAAGAGCGAGCCTGAAACGTTGAAGAAGTCGAAGGCGATACCATACACAATCATCGAGAGGAGGAACATCCATACTCCGCTGCCTGGATTTCCGAGTCCGAAGAGTCCGAATCGCAATACCCAGGCACCCATTGCCATAAGCATCACATTCTTGATACCGAAGCGACGCAGGCAGAATGGAATAAGCAGGATACAGAGGGTTTCTGATACCTGCGATAGCGAGATAAGGATATTTGCGTGTTGAACACCGAAAGTGTCGGCATAGGCAGGGATGTCGCCGAAGTTGGAGATAAACGGATTTGCAAAACCGTTTGTAATCTGCAACGAAACACCCAACAATATCGAGAAGATAAAGAAGAGAGCCATCTTCTTCTGTTTGAAGAGTGCAAAAGCATTCAGGCCGAGTGCCTCGACCAGCGACTTCTTCTCGCCGCCCTTGTTAGTAGGACACTCTGGCATTGTGAACGAGTAGAGACCAAGCACGAGGCCGACAGCGGCACTCTGCACGAACTGCCAAGCCGAAGATTGGAAGCCGGACAAGTCGCAGCACCACATTGCGCAGATGAAACCGATGGTTCCCCATACACGGATTGGAGGGAAGTGCTTCACGGTATCCAATCCGGCACGATTAAGACTCGAATATGCCACTGAGTTCGAGAGTCCGAGTGTCGGCATATAGAAGGCTACGCTCAGCGCATAGAGGGTAAACAGAGGAGCGAAAGCAACCTCGGTTGCGGTCAGGGCGTAGTAGCCCGTTGCTACCATAAACGCTGCTGCTACGATATGGCAGATGCCGAGCAGACGCTGAGCCTGTATCCAACGGTCGGCAACAATACCGATAAGCGCAGGCATAAAGAGCGATACGATACCCTGCATTGCGTAGAAGATTCCGATATTTTCGGCTAACCCGATTTGGAAGAGGTAGGTACCCATTGAGGTCAAGTATGAACCCCAGACGGCGAACTGCAAGAAGTTCATAACCGTCAATCTTAATTTGATATTCATAGGCTTTTATTGAAATTTTTCGTTGTTTAGGATAAAATCTTTAACAAAAATAGAACTTTTTTGCGAAAAATCTTTGAAAAAGCAAAAATAAGTTCTACTTTTGCACTCGCAATTGGGCTATGGTGTAATGGTAACACTACAGATTCTGGTCCTGTCATTCTAGGTTCGAATCCTGGTAGCCCAACTCAAAGAGGCCTGTCTTTATGACGGGCCTCTTTTTCTTTCCCCATTAAAATACCTCTTGTAAGATACGGATAGACTCTACTCGGCGTATTGAGTCGAGATGGATAGAGTAATAGTTGACAAGCAGGGTCAGCATCTCTACACGCTGTGAGCGTGATAGGGCAATCTCTCCCAACTCCTCCACACGGCAGGCGAGCAGGCGGGCAAGCAGTTGCGCCGACTCCGGTTTGCAGGCCTCGTCGTGCAGCGGCATAACATCGGTGTATAATCCCTCCCGCATATCGAACCAATCTCCTTCGTGGTATTCGTTGCCGGGCGAGAACCCCAGGAAGTGGCTGATGTTGGCTAAAAACCAGAGGTGGAAGTTGGCAACTCCCTCATTCAGCGAGTCGAGAGCCTCGACCGATCCCCATATAAATTCGAAGAGTTCACGATTCTCTTCGCTCTCGCCGATAAGACGGTATAAAACCTCGGCCATGAAGAGGGCGATGGTGGATTTTCGCACATCGAACGGAATGGATTTCAGGAGGATGCCGTTGTGAATCTCCCGCATACGATGCAACTCCGACTTGGAGGATATAAGACCCTCGAAATCGAGTGCAAACATCGGTTGGAAGTGTGCCATCTTTGATCCCCTGCCATGAGAGGAACGCACACCCTGTATCATATAACTTTGGCGACCGAAGCAGTCCGTGAACAATTGCGCTACCATGGAGGTATCGCCATATTTTATCGTATTGAGGACTATGCCACGAGCCTTATAACTTTTCATTGCCGTATCAGAGGGATAGTTTCTCGACGGTGCTTCGCAGACGCTCGGCATCCAAATGTGTGTATATCTCGGTTGTAGATATGCTCTCGTGTCCGAGCATCTCCTGAATCTGTCGAATGCTGGCACCTCCCGCCAACAGATGCGTAGCGAAGGAGTGGCGGAAGGTATGCGGACTCACCTGCTTCTGTATGCCCGTGCGTTTTACAGTCTCACGGATTATGGTAAATATCATGATGCGGGTAAGTTTTCTGCCTCGATTGTTCAAGAAGAGGATATCTTCGTTGCCATGGTGTCGCTCACGACGGTCGTCAAGGTATATCATTATTCGCTCACGAGCCGTAGCATTTATAGGCACAAGGCGTTGCTTGTTGCCTTTGCCTACGACACGGATGTACCCCTCGCCGAAGAATAGGTCACACACTCGCAAGGTAATGAGTTCTGTTACTCGCAAGCCGCACGAGTAGAGCAGTTCGAGCATCGCACGATCTCGGCGACCTTTGGGTGTTGATGGGTCTATGCTGTTGATTATCGTGTCTATCTCCTCTACGGTCAGAACGTCAGGCAGATGGCGACCCACCTTTGGAGCCTCGACAAACTCGGTCGGCGAACTCTCGATTTTATCGTTCAGCAGCAGGTAGTTGTAGAAACTCTTGATACCGCTCAGAATGCGAGCCTGCGACGACTTTTTGCGCTCGTTATCGAACAGGTAAGCCAGGTATCGCTCAATCATAAACGACTCGACCTTTGTCGGTGGAACATCGAACTGGCGCAAGATAAAATGCTCGAAATCAACAATATCGTGCGTGTAAGCCTCGACGCTGTTGTCGGCCAGATGCTTCTCCAAACGAATGTATGTGCGGTATGCCGCAATCGTTTTATTCCATTTTTCGCTGTTTTCTACCATTTTATCACTACATTTGTGAAAGCAAATATACGAAATTTTACATAATAATGGATTATATCGAACTTAATATTGCGGTTGAAAGCGCCGAGCAAGCCGAAATTCTTACAGCAGAGTTGTCGGAGTTGCCGTTTGATAGTTTTGTGACGGATAAGGGTGTGCTGAAAGCCTACATCCCGCAGAATGCTCTTGTGGATTGCAAGGAGGAGGCCGACGAGATTTTGTCTGGCTATGGAATTACCGATGCCCGATATGTGCAGATTGAGGCGCAAAATTGGAACGCCCTGTGGGAGAGTAACTTCGAGCCTGTGGATGTGGATGGTCGAGTGCTGATACGTGCGCCGTTCCATAGCCCGAGCGAGTCGGCGGAGTTCGAGGTTGTTATTATGCCGAAGATGTCGTTCGGCACAGGACACCATGCTACGACCAAGATGATGGTGCAGATGATTCTCGACTCACAGTTGGAGGGGCTCCACGGTCTGGATATGGGTAGCGGTACGGGTGTGTTGGCGATTGCGGCCTGCAAGTGCGGTGCCAAGTCGTTGGATGCGGTGGATATAGACGACTTTGCATATGAAAACTGTATCGAAAACTTAGCAACCAATGGAGTTTCGGAGCGTGTTGTGCCGATGCTGGGTGATGTGCGAGCAATAGAGGGTCGTCACTACGATTTTATCTTGGCAAATATCAATCGCAATATCTTGTTGGGAGATATGGATGCCTATCTGCGAACGCTGAATGATGGAGGCGAACTCTTCATCAGTGGATTTTTGGATGCCGACGTTGAGGCTATGTGCCGTGCGATAGAGGCCAAGGGTATGCGACTGCACCATGCCAAGCATATTGGAGGTTGGGCGGCACTCTCGTTTGTCAAGGAGTAGGCGAGTGTTGATAAGCAAAAGATTTCTTGTCTAAACGATATTCCCCTCGTCGGAAATTCTTCCGACGAGGGGAATATCGTTAGGAGTGTCTCTTTCTATGAGTTTTTATCTGCTTACTCTGGTTTTACGAGCGAGAGGTATAACTCCTCCAACTGCTCCGGAGCGATTGGCGACGGGCCATCGAGCATTACATCACGACCTGCGTTGTTCTTAGGGAATGCGATGTAGTCACGGATAGACTCCGAGCCACCGAAGAGTGAGCACAAGCGGTCGAAACCGAATGCCAAGCCACCGTGTGGCGGCGCACCGAACTTAAATGCGTTGATAAGGAAGCCAAACTGCGCCTCTGCCTGCTCAGGAGTGAAGCCCAGACACTTGAAGATAAGCGACTGCAACTGTGCATCGTGGATACGGATTGAGCCGCCACCCAACTCTGTACCATTACATACAAAGTCGTAAGCGTTGGCACGTACACGTGCAGGGTCGCTCTCCAAATATTGAACATCCTCCGGCTTTGGTGAGGTGAATGGGTGGTGCATAGCGTAGAAACGCTGTGTCTCCTCGTCCCACTCGAACATTGGGAAGTCGATAACCCAGAGTGGAGCGAACTTCTTCGGATCACGCAAACCGAGCTGCTCGGCAACCTCCAAACGGAGCGTGCAGAGTTGAGTAAGCACCTTGTACTTCTTGCCGCACATCACGAGGCAGAGGTCGCCCTCCTGCGCTCCCAGACGCTCGGCGATTGCACGCAACTCCTCAGGCGAGAAGAACTTATCGATAGATGACTTAATGCCGCCACCCTGCTCCAAGCGAATCCAAACGAGGCCCTTGGCACCAACCTGTGGGCGCTTTACAAACTCTGTGAGGGCATCAATCTGCTTGCGAGTATATGCTGCGCAACCTGTTGCAGCGAAACCTACAACATACTCTGCATCATCAAATACCGAGAACGAGTGGCCGTGAGCCAAGTCGGTAATGTCGGCGAACTCCATGCCAAAACGCAAATCCGGCTTATCCGATCCGTACTTCTCCATCGCCTCAATCCAAGGCATACGACGCAACGGTTCGTTGAACTCTACGCCCAAGACGCTCTTGAACATATGCTTTGCCCAGCGCTCGAAGATTGAGAGTACATCCTCCTGCTCTACGAAGGCCATCTCGCAGTCAATCTGCGTAAACTCAGGCTGGCGGTCGGCACGAAGGTCCTCGTCACGGAAGCAACGCACGATCTGGAAGTAGCGGTCGTAACCTGCAACCATGAGCAACTGCTTCAAGGTCTGCGGCGACTGTGGCAGAGCGTAGAACTCGTTAGGATTCATACGGCTTGGTACCACGAAGTCACGAGCGCCCTCCGGTGTCGATTTGATAAGATAAGGGGTCTCGATTTCAAGGAATCCCTCGCTGTCAAGGAAGCGACGAATCTCCTGCGCCATCTTGTGACGCAGAATCATGTTGCGCTGCAATGGCGGACGACGAAGGTCGAGGTAACGATACTTCATACGGAGGTCATCGCCACCGTCGGAGTTCTCCTCGATAGTGAATGGAGGGAGGACAGACTCGGTGAGAATATTGATCTCGGTAGCCGCAACCTCGATATCTCCGGTAGCAATCTTTGAGTTCTTCGACTCACGCTCGATAACCTTACCGGTCACCTGAATCACATACTCACGACCCAGGCGTGCTGCATTTGCACGGGTCTGCTCGGCAGAGTTCTCCTCTACGACAATCTGTGTGATACCATAACGGTCACGCAAATCGATAAAGGTCATCGCACCAAGATTACGCACCTTCTGCACCCATCCTGCCAAGGTCACAATCTCATTTACATTTGTGGCTCTCAATTCGCCACAGGTATGACTTCTATACATACTTTTTTATATTTTATTGTTTTATTTCGTATATTTGCGATATAGTAACCTGCAAAAATAAGTAAAATTTATGGAAGTTTCCCTGCAATCTGATGAAAAATATATGCGTTTAGCAATAAAAGAGGCTTTGGCGGCGTTGGAAAGTGACGAGGTGCCTATCGGAGCCGTGATTGTTGCCGGCGATTCTATCGTTGGACGAGGCCATAATTTGGTCGAAACACTTACTGACGTTACTGCCCATGCAGAGATTCAGGCTATCACTGCGGCAGCCTCTACTCTCGGTGGCAAATATCTCACGGATTACACGTTATATGTTACGGTCGAGCCGTGTGTGATGTGTGCCGGAGCATTGGCTTGGAGCCAAATCGGCCGCATTGTCTATGGTGCAGCCGACCCGAAACGAGGTTACAGCCGTTTCGGTGATGCGTTGCTACACCCACGCACCAAAGTCGTCGGCGGAGTTCTTGGTGAGGAGTGCGAGCGACTTATGAGCGATTTTTTCGCCAAATTGAGATAGTATTTTGTTTTGTATTGCAAAATTATTACCTTTGCAAATTGTTGAAAACAACCATACGAGAACTAAAATTTAACAAAAGGTCTATATTTATGAAAAAATTATTTGTAATCGTTGCTGCTGTGTTTGCTTTCGCAACCGTATCGGCACAAAGTTCAAATGAGGTTATTACCAAGTACAACGAGGGTGTTGCTGCTATCGGTACCAAGGAGTGGGCAAAGGCTGCTGCTGCTTTGGAGGCTGTAGTTAAGGGCGGTATCTCTTCGGAGGACAACCAGGTACTCAACTGCGTAACCACCGCTAAGAAGTACATCCCAACCTGCTACCAGCGTCTTGGTACTGCTGCTGCATCGAAGAAGCAGTACGATGAGGCTATCGCATACCTTACAAAGGCTGCCGAGAAGGCTGAGTTGTGGGGCGACTCGCAGGCAAAGATTAAGTCTAACCAGATTCTGGCTAAGGTTTACCAGGTACAGGGTGGAGAGGCTTTCAATGCAGAGGACTACGCTACTGCTGTTGCGGTATTCGAGAAGGGTTACGCTGCTAACCACCGTAATACCGATATGGCACTCAACCTTGCAGAGAGTTACTTCAAACTCAATGAGTATCAGAAGGGTATGGATGTTTGTAACAACATCTGCGGCATGAACCCATCACGCTACGCAGAGGCTATCGCTGCTGCTAAGGCAAAGATGGCTCTCTACACCAACAACGAGGTGGCTCGTATGCAGCAGGCTGGTGACCAGGACGGCATCATTGCAATGGCTGACGCAATGCTCGCAACTGATCCTACATCGGCTTTGGCAGAGAAGATTCGTTTGCAGGCTTACAACAATAAGAAGGAGTACGATAAGGTTCTCGAACTCGGCGACAACGCTGCTTTGGCACAGGTTGAGGCAGACGCTAAGAGCGATGTTTACTTCATGATTGGTGCTGCTTACAACGCCAAGTATAACGCAGGTGGTAACAAGGACGCTGCTTTGAAGGCAAAGGCTGTTGAGTACTTGCAGAAGGTTGAGGCTGGAAACAGTTTGGAGGCAGCAAAGGCTGCACTCGCAGAGTTGACAAAATAATCTACGGCAGATATATAGAGGGGTTGTCGGCAGGCTTTGCCGACAACCTTTTTTTTGTCTCCGTGATTGAGAGTTTTATTCGGGTGTTATCCTGCGGACAAGCCGCACAATTGTGGCGGAGCAATTGGCAGTTTTTGTGTGAGTATGAGAAATTGAGGACGGGGAATAGATATTTCGGATGAAATTCTTATATTTGTAATATGAAATTGGCAGATTCTATATTTTCCATAACGGATGATGCGGCATTTGAGAATGCGGCATTGGAGTTGTTTCGCTATCAGGCAGAGCGATGCGCTCCCTATGCCGAGTATCTGCGCTTGTTGGGTGTAGAGGCGTTGCAGGTGCAGAGGGTGGCGGATATTCCTTGTCTACCGATTGAGTTGTTCAAGAGTCACGATATCTATTGCGGCGAGAGAGAGCCGCAGCAGGTGTTTACATCGAGCGCTACGACGGGAATGGTGCCGTCTCGTCATCCTGTGGCAGATTTGTCGCTCTATGAGCGTGACTTTACGGAGGGATTTCAGCGCTTCTATGGCGACCCGGGCCAATGGAGCATATATGCTCTTTTGCCCTCGTATTTGCGGCGTAAAGGCTCTTCGCTTGTCTATATGGCCGACCGACTTATTGGCGAGTGCGGCAGTGGAGGTTTTTACCTTGATGAGTATGAGCAACTTCTTGCTGATATGGCAGCCGACCCAAAGCCTAAGATTCTGCTTGGCGTGACCTATGCATTGTTGGATTTGGCAGAGCAGTATGCCCCGAAGTTGCACGATACCATAGTTATGGAGACGGGAGGAATGAAGGGATATCGAGCCGAGTTGCCAAAAGGGGAGTTACACCGTATCCTGTGCGATGCCTTCGGGGTGGAGAGTATTCATTCGGAGTATGGTATGGCTGAGTTGATGTCGCAGGCCTACTCCAAAGGAGATGGGGTATTTGTCGCTCCACCGTGGATGCGGATTCTTGTCAGGGATGTGAACGACCCGTTTGCCCACATGGAGCGTGGCCGACGAGGTGCGATAGATATTATTGATTTAGGGAATATATACTCGTGCGCCTTCATCTCTACGCAGGATGCAGGTGTGCTCTTTGATGACGGCTCGTTCCGTATCGAGGGACGTATCAGTAGTGCCGATGTGCGAGGATGTAACCTTTTGGTGCAATAAAAAAAGTATAGCGATGAAGTATAAACCCGAAGATTTGGCTCGTCTGCATGAGGAGTTGTACGATATTCTTGGTGAGATTGTGCGAGTGTGCGACAAGTGTGGCATCCCTTACTTTATTCAGGGAGGCTCGGCCATCGGTGCGTTTTATAATAAAGGTATAGTGCCGTGGGATGATGATATAGATGTGGGAATGACACGTGATAACTACGAGCGATTCCTGCAAGAGGCTCCTGCGCATTTGGGCGAAGAGTACTTTCTTGAATGGTTTGGTACTGAGTCTAATACACCGTTCTATTTCGCCAAGGTGAAGAAGAATAATACCCTGTTTGTCGAGGAGATGTTCCGCAATATGAATATCCACCACGGTATATTTGTCGATATATTTCCGTATGACAGAGTGCCTGATGTACAACTCTGCCAGAAGTGGCATCGGGAGCGTGTGAAGTTCTGGGTAAACTGCTTTATGGGTAAGCAGATATGGCTGTGGAAGTATTGTGGCAAGTGCGAAATCGATACTCCGCTGCCAAAGTCTTGGTTGGGTTGTATGGCTATTCGTGTGGTCTGTGCGCTCTACTCCCGCAAAGCGATATATGATAAGATGTGCAGAGTGCAGGGAGCGTATAATAAGCGCCGTTGCGAGTATGTGAATATTGCCCGCATGCCGAAGGATCAGATACGTCGTATATGCGTCGAACATCCTGTGCGTATGCCGTTTGGCCCATTGTATGTATGGGTGCCACGAGATGTGGAGACCTACCTGCGCCACCACTATCCTAATTTGCGTCCGGTGCTTCCGGAGGAGGAGCAGATAAATCACGCACCATATCGTCTTTCGTTTGATGTGGCAGCGGAGAGTGTTAATGAATAATATCGTAGAACAATGAAACGACTCTCGGTCATAATACCTACTTATAATATGGAGGCGCTGTTGCCGCAGTGCCTCGACTCGCTGACGGTAGTCGGGGAGGTGGCGGAGCAGTTGGATGTCGTCGTAGTGAATGATGGCAGTCGAGACGGCTCGCTGGCCGTTGCGCAGGGCTATGCCGAGAGATTTCCGCAGACGGTGCGAGTGATTGATAAGCCTAACGGCAACTACGGCTCGACCATAAATGCCGCCTTGCCGACGCTGCAAGGCGAGTATGTGAAGGTGCTGGATGCCGACGACAGATTCGATGCGGAGTGCCTTCCTGAATTTTTGACGGCGCTCGCTTCATTGTCGGGTGTGGATATGGTCGTGACTCCTTATGTGGAGATTACCCATAAGGGAAGATGTGTCATTGAACCGTCGTTGTATAAGAAATTGTCCTACAAGTTATTAACGCCGTATAGCATCGAGCAGGTCTTTGCCGAGGGGTTGATTCGTTTCTTCGCCATGCACGGTGTGGCGTATCGCACGGAGTTGCTGCGAGAGTGCGGCTATAAGCAGACCGAAGGGGTGTCATATACTGACCAGGAGTGGGTATTCTATCCGCTCTTTGCGGTGCGTACCATCGCCTTCGCTTCGACTCCGCTCTATCTCTACAACCTTGCCCGAGAGGGGCAGACGATGAGTGCTTCGGTACAACTGCGAAGTGTCGGTCGACACCTTGTCGTGACACGTGCCATGGCCTCGTATTTTGAGAGGGTGCTATCGGAACAATCGCTTCCGTCGGCACGTCTTGACTTTCTGCGAGAGGTGTTGCGTATGCGGCTGCGTGTGATCTATCGACTTTGTCTGTTAGATATGGCGGATGAGGATTTTGCCGAGGCTGATTTTGATATACTAAATGGCGAGTTGCAGGAGTTGGTACGACGTTGTTCTTTGGGGGAGGTGCCGGTGCAAGTGAACTCCAAGGTGCCGATAGATCTCCTTGCTTCATACAATCGTACAGGTCGTCGCTATAAAAAAGCAGTCCGTAAAACATTGCGTTTTGCAGACTCTGTGATGATGTATCTCTATCGAATGATTAAAGGTTAGCGCTCTCCTTGGCACGCCCGTCTAAATGAGTGTATCTGTCGTAGTATTTGAGAACCTTCTCCACGTAATATATCGTAGTGGATGCCTCACGGAACTTGCCGTACGTGACAGCCTCGTGGTTGTAGTACTCCTCTTCATCAAGCAGTTCAAGATACTTGGCAATCACATCCCACGATAGTGAATCTTCTTCGTAATACTTGGCCAAACTGCGTGCATCGATGATACGGGAGGCTCCGCAGTTATAACTTGCTAATATGAATGCAAGGCGGTCCCGCCTTTGG
Organism: Alistipes sp.; assembly: GCA_045659425.1. Taxonomy (GTDB): domain Bacteria; phylum Bacteroidota; class Bacteroidia; order Bacteroidales; family Rikenellaceae; genus Alistipes. The sequence goes on from JAZOWW010000028.1 coordinate 22,225, forward strand.
GTTTTGTGGGGCAGTCGCAATAATTTCTCCATTGATTTGAGCAATCGTGCTGCAACGTCGATATTGGTCTCAGGGTTGAGTAATTGCTCTCTCTCTACATCAAAACTCTTTGCAATCCAGGGCATTATCTGCATAATTCCCACTGCACCTCGTGGCGATACGGCATCGTGACGGAAGTTGGACTCGCCGAAGGCAATGGCCGACATTAGTCGCCAATCGACATCGTGGCGGAGACCTATGCGACGAAAGATATTGTCGTATGGGGATATAAGATATTCGCCCTCAGGAAGAAGATCCTCCGTGCCATCCTTCTCTTGTTCTTCCTTTGTTGTCAGAGTCCACGGCAACGGCATAAGTGCCACACACGTTGAGGCGAGTAGCAGAAACAGGAGCGGGTATAAGAATCTCTCTTTGATACTTTTCATCTTATATTCAGGGGATTGGTTAGTCATAGAATGTCCACGAAATACCAATCTTAAACATGCCCGGATTGAGTGGGTACTTTGCAATCTGGAACATCTCTCCATTGCCGAAGAGGCTGTAATTCCAATGCTGATACTTTAATAGGATGCGCATTCTCTTCCACTTGGCCGATATGAAGGCATCCAAGTATGGGTAATTTCCCACCTGCACCTCGTTCTGGTTGTAGAATACCGAGAGGGCAGGGTTGTATCCGGGAGCATAGTACGAGGTGTTGAAGCGGCCGTCTAAGCCAATCTGCGCACGTAATACATCTCGCTTAATCCAGAATTCGTAATAGTAGGAGAAGAATGTCGATACAACAGGCAGCGGAACTACTGTGCGGTCGGATGTAAGTTGTACCAAGACTCTATGGTTGAGGTGCAACCCCTTTATCGTAAAATCCTTTTGAGCATAGATGCTGGTGACGCTCACGGCTCCGTTGTGCTGCACAGGCAAGCAGTCGGCACCATAATATATCTTGTTGCGCAGAATGCTCTGCCCGAAGCCCAACTCTATGCCGTAATCCGGTACGGAAAAACTTACGTTGAAGCGTGTCTCGCCCTCCTTTGAGAAGTTGTTTGTCCACATAAAGTGATTCGAGTGCCAATTCTCCATCCAATAGCCCGGAGAGGTACTTGATTCGGAGAATGAGCCGGAGAGTGTGAATGGCTTGCGGTTGATGAAGGCGGTAAATGCTGCTCTTGCACCTATCGAGTAGTCGCCGCCACGATAGCCCGAGGGGTAGATTTTGAAGTCTGCGCCCCAATCGACATACTTGCGCACCTTTCCCTGCGCAGCGGCATATGCAAACCACGATGTCTTTTTCACTTTGCCCTGACGTCCTGTGAGATAGTCGCCGAGAGCGAATTGCGAGTATGTGTGCAGGTCGAGGCCGATACCGCCGTCGATTGTTCCGACAACGCCGTTTCTGTCCCACGGCTGTACCTGTACGAATAGTCGGTTTGTGATTATTCGTTCGTAGGTCGAGTCTCGGGACTCCATAGGATTGAGATACCAATGGTCGTAGTATGTACCCGTGGTGCTTTTGTATGTGCCGTCGGGGTTGCGCTCGCCTCGCTCGTTGGTATATTTTGCGTATTTGTCCGAATAGACTTTACTCCATTGGTTGTATTCGAACGAGTGTCCGATATATACGGCCGAGAGTTCTGCCATCGAGAAATCACGCTCGGTCATGCGGGCGAGAGGAATACCTATTGACTGCTCTACGAAGAATGAGGTGTTCTTGTACTTATTCTTGGCATCGGCGCTCGCCAACTTCATAGGAACACCGGAAGGCATTTCAAATACAGTGTCGGCAACAGCCCACTCTCCGACAACTCCACCATTTTCCTGCTGCTCAATATTGTTGTGCAGGAAGCCTGCGTGGATGGAGTATCGGCGACCGGTATGGGCAACCGTGCCGGCAAAGTTCTGGTTCTTGATGCGTGAACGGTCGTATTTGCCCTTTGAACCTCTCGCTCGGTAGTTCAGACCGACTGAGGTGGAAGGGTTTATGTTTTGCGAAGCCTTGATTTCAAAGTGCTCCTCACGATAACGCTTCTGTCCCGATTCGAGGTAGGTCATCCAGATAAATGGATGCTTCATATTATAGAATGGGGCATTCTCCATACGATACGTGTAGGCGTCGTATGGCTGCGCAAAGGTGAAATCTTTGGATGTCGAGCGATCGAAATAGTCGGACTCAATGGATGCTTGGCCAAGTCCGCCGACAGAGTTGTTACCCAACTTATGGTGTTGATGCGGATAGTCTATACGCCACAATGCAAGTGTTGTGTCGATAGGTAAGATGTCGACATGGTTGGTGTTGCGGCGAATGTGCCACTCGAAGTTGCGCAAAGCACGAATCGAGTCGTTGAAGAAGTAGGACTCCAATGGCTTCTTCTTGCGCTCTTTCTTTGTCGTATCGGCCTGGTCGCCCTGTTGCGCTGCATTCTCGGCATTTACCTCATCGGCATAAGCAGGGTTGATTCCGCCCTGCGTGTTGCCCTGATTCATAAGGCTCTGCATTGAACTGTTGCCGTTGTTCTGCTGGGCTCTCATCAGGGAGCGTGCGTCAATTTGTGCGAAGGATACTCCGCACACAGATAGCACGAGTGCCGCTGTTAAGGCTATATATTTTATTTGGTTTCCGATGCCCATTCGATTCTATTTCTTGCGGTGGCAAATCCACAGCAGAGTAGATACTGCAATGTAAGTAACGATGATAAATGCAACAGAGTATATTCCCCATACAACAATTGCGCACAAGGCCGCAGCAAGGAATATGAAACGCACCTTGTTCTCCTTCCATTTGAATGACGAGAATTTAAGAGAGAACATACGTATCGGGCTGATAAGCAGCGATGCAACGATAACCGAAAGCAGTGCCAACCACTCGCCTGGTACCTCTATGCCCTTATCCGAGAGCAGTACTGCGAACGATGCGCAGAAAATTGCAGCGGCAGGTGTTGGAAGTCCGCAGAATTCGGTATGTTGTGTGTCGTCAATGTTAAACTTTGCCAAACGCAGAGCCGAGAAAGCGGTCACGAGGAACGGAACGCCGGCCAATGCGTAGTTGAAGTTGTCGAACAGATGCCAATATGTTGCACCCCCACTGATGAGGGTGTATAAAATCGTAGCGGGGGCAAGACCAAATGAGACCATATCTGCCAACGAGTCGAGTTGCACGCCAATTGCCGAGTATTGTTTGAGCAATCGTGCCGATGCTCCGTCGAGGAAATCGCATACGGCTGCTGCCAAAATAAGGTAGAAGGCAGACTTGATATCGCCGTAAACCAAGGCAGAGAGGACAGCCAACGAACCACACAAAAGGTTGCAAAGTGTGATGATATTCGGTATGGTAAACAATTTAATTTTCATTTTTACTTACTTTTAACCCGACAAAGTTATAAAATATTTTTATCTTTTAGTATCTTTGTCTTGTATTAAGTGAATTATAGATAAAATATAGATATTTTATGGCAGTCAAACGAGATGTTTATTGCGTGATAATGGCGGGAGGTGTCGGTGCCAGATTCTGGCCTCGCAGTCGTCGTAATATGCCTAAACAGTTTCTTGATATTTTAGGTACGGGCAAGTCGTTTATCCGCATGACCTACGAGCGTTTTGCAGCGACTATCCCTGCCGACCACTTCCTTGTGGTGACCAATGCAGGGTATAAGTCACTTGTGTTGGAGCATATACCGGAACTCGATGAGAGTCAGGTGCTTTGCGAGCCTGTTGGCCGCAATACTGCGCCTTGTATCTGCTATGCAGCCTTCCATCTGCGTAAGCGTGATCCGGAGGCTGTAATGGTGGTTACTCCGTCTGACCATTTGGTGCTTGACGAGCCTGCGTTCCGCTCGATTGTAGGCGAGGCTGTGGAGTTTGTCTCGGAGAATGATGCGCTGATGACAATCGGAATTACACCGAGCCGCCCTGAAACGGGTTACGGATATATTCAGCGAGCCGAGGATGCGACCATATCCCGTGTAAAGTGCTTTACCGAGAAGCCGAATCTCGAACTTGCACAAACCTTCGTGCAGTGTGGTGAGTTTTTCTGGAATTCGGGAATCTTCGTTTGGAAGGTTAAGGATATAATCTCGGCGGTTAGTAAATATCTGCCGGAGCATTATGCCATGTTTGAGGATATAGCCGAGAGTTTAGGTACGGAGCAGGAGGCAGAGGCTATTTCCCGTCTGTTTAGCGGGTGTCGCTCAATATCGATAGATTACGGAGTTATGGAGTATGCCGATAATGTCTTTGTACGTTGTGGCGACTTCGGTTGGAGTGATGTCGGAACATGGAGTTCGCTCTATCAGCACTCACGCAAAGATAAGTACGCCAACGCTAAGCCTGCCGAGGGCTGCTTTACCTACAATACCCGCAACTCCATCATCTCGTTGCCGAAGGATAAGGTGGCGATAGTGAGCGGGTTGCGTGACTATATTGTGGTCGATACCGACGATGTATTGATGATTTGTCCTCGTGCCGAGGAGCAGAATATCAAACAATATATAGATGATGTTAAGTTCAATCTGGGAGATAAGTATCGTTAGCCTGCCGATTGGATGACAGTAACCCGAAAGAGATAGATGAACGAATATATAGATAACCTATACAACCTATTTGAGGAGTCATCGGGAGTTACGACCGACTCTCGAAACATAACTCCCGACGTGATGTTCTTTGCCCTGCGTGGCGCCTCGTTTGACGGCAACCGCTTTGCTGCCGAGGCCTTGATGAAGGGGGCAAAGTGTGCTGTGGTGGATTCGGATGAGCCGTTGAAGGAGCATCCCGAACTCTCGCACAAGATGGTGCGTGTGGATGACGTTTTGGAGGCGTTGCAGGCACTCTCGGCGGAGCATCGTCGCCGTCTGGCAATTCCTATTATCGGTATTGTAGGTAGCAACGGAAAGACGACGACTAAGGAGTTGGTTGCAACGGTGCTGTCGGAGCGTTTCGAGGTCTATGCCACACGTGGTAACCTCAATAACCATATCGGAGTGCCACTGACACTGCTGGCAATGACGGCAGAGACGGAGTTTGGAGTTGTTGAGATGGGAGCAAGCGGTTGTGGCGAGATTGCCGCCTTGTGCCGACTCTCGCAACCAAACTATGGAGTTATTACCAATATCGGACGTTCGCACTTGGAGGGTTTCGGAGGTGTTGAGGGTATCCGCAGAGGTAAGGGAGAATTGTTCGACTACCTTGAAGAGAATGGTGGCCGAGCATTCGTGCCGCAGGAGGATGCAGTGCTGGTAGAGATGGCTGCCGAACGTGGAGATATGGCTGTGGAGAGTTACTCACGTGCCATGGCCGAGGGAGTACCGTCTAATCTTGTGGGAGATTACAATAAGGCAAATATTGCTGTGGCTATGGCTGTCGGCAAATATTTCGATATACCGACGGAGCGTATTGTTGAGGCAGTGGCGAACTACGTGCCGCAGAATAACCGTTCGCAGCAGATGCTCTCCGATAGAGAGAATTGCCTGATTTTGGATTGCTACAACGCCAACCCTTCGAGTATGGCTGTTGCCATAGATAATATGAAAGGGGTGGAGGCGGAGCAGAAGTGGCTGATACTTGGCGATATGCTTGAACTTGGAGCGTGGTCGGCCGAGGAGCATCTTGCGACGTTGCGCCGTGCCGCAGAGGTTGGGGGTGCGAATATGTTGCTCATCGGTCAAGAGTTTGAGAGGGCTGCCGATAAGTTGTGTGCCGAGGGTGTAGAGTTTAATGCTATCTGCTTCGAGAAGACGGCAGGTGCGGCGGAGTTCCTCTCGCAAAACCCGATTACAAAGGCAACCGTGCTTGTGAAGGGTTCACGAGGGATGACTCTCGAAAAGTTGGTTGGGTTGCTATAATAATTTGAATATGAATAGATTATTGTATATAGTATATGCTTTTGCACTCTCGTTGATTTCGTTGCCGACAATGGCGCAGCAGTCACAGCCTGAGTGGTTGAAAGATGCGGTGATATACCACATCTACCCATCCTCGTTTCAGGATTCGAACGGTGATGGAATCGGAGATTTGCAGGGTATCCGCTCCCGCCTGGATTATCTTCGCTCGGTGGGCTTTAACTGCATCTGGCTCTCGCCTTGTTTTGCCAGCGAGTGGGAGGATGGCGGCTACGACATTATAGATTATTATAGTGTAGATAAGCGCTTTGGTAGCAATGAGGATTTAGAGGCACTGCTCGCTGATGCTCACGCCAAGGGAATAAAGGTGTTGCTCGACTTGGTTGCGGGTCATACATCCGACAAACATCCGTGGTTCAAAGAGTCGTGCAAGTCGGAGAACAACGCCTACTCCGACTACTACATCTGGACGGAGGGTAAGGCGGAGCAGAAGCCGGGCCGTAAGTTCGTGGATAACCAACACCCTCGCAATGGCTACTACCTGAAAAACTTCTTCGACATCCAGCCTGCGCTCAACTACGGCTATTATTCGCCGAAGGCTGACCACGAGTGGGAGCAGGCGTATGAGTCTGCGGGACCTACGGCGGTGCGTGAGGAGTTGAAGAAGATTATCGCCTTCTGGTGCGACAAAGGTGCCGATGGTTTTCGTGTGGATATGGCGCAGTCGTTGGTTAAGGGCGACTCGAAGAATCGTGACGGTGTACGTCGCTTGTGGAGCGAGATTTTCGCTTGGTATAAGGAGGCGTATCCGCAAAATATTATGCTCTCCGAGTGGTCTAATCCTGAGCAGTCGTTATCGGCAGGATTTAATATTGACCTGTTGATTCACAACGGAGTAGGTGGAAAGATATATCGTCCGTTGGTCTGCGAGACAACCGATAAGATGGTGCCGACAACATGCTATTTCAACCGTGAGGGCAAGGGCGAAATTCGTCAGGCAATGGAGATTTATGGCGAGGTCTATAAGACATACCGTCGCCTTGGCGGCTATGCATCAATGCCGACTTGCAGCCACGATATATGGCGACTATCACGCATGAATCGCATAACGGCCGAGGAGCAGAAGGTGGCAATAACACTCTTCCTGACTCTGCCTACCCCTCCTATCGTATATTATGGAGAGGAGATCGGTATGCGTAACTTGGAGTATGCTCCGCCAAAGGAGGGTAGCCTGTCGAGTCGTAACCGTTCAACCTGCCGAACTCCGATGCAGTGGGATAGTGGCTTAAATGCAGGATTTTCGAGTGTGGAAGATGCTTCGAAACTATTCCTGCCGGTGGATAATGCCCCGACCTTCCCGAATGTGAAGGAGCAGGAGACGGATCCTTGCTCGGTGCTGAACTACGTCAAAGGTCTTTTGGCGCTGCGTAGCAAGGTGCCAGCGTTGGGCGTTGAGGGCGAGTGGGAGTATGTCGGCGATTTGGATAACCCGTATCCGATGATTTATGCCCGCACGCTCGGTCAGGAGCGATACCTCGTACTCTTTAATCCTGCCGATAGGGTTGCAGTCGGTACGGTAGCATCGCTCGGAGGAGAGGCACAGTGGGTCTATGGCAACAATGCTCGTCTGGCAAAGTGCAAGAGCGGGAAACAGGGGCTTACCTTTACGATGAGCCCCGTAAGTGTAGCAATATATAAAATCCAATAGATATGAAGAATACATCATTACCAGAAAATGCGTATCGCCCATTGAAAGAGGGCGAAGAGTATCAGCCCGTGATGTCGGCTGATGCGAAACCTGCCGAGGCAACACCATATTCGGTGACCATCGGTATCATTATGGCGATAATCTTCTCGGCAGCGGCAGCCTTCCTCGGCTTGAAGGTTGGCCAGGTCTTTGAGGCGGCTATTCCTATTGCAATCCTTGCTGTCGGCTTTGGCTCACTGCGAGGCAAGAAGGGTATGCTCGGCGAGAATGTCATAATCCAGTCCATCGGAGCAACGTCGGGAGTTATTGTCGCAGGTGCGATATTCACCCTACCGGCACTCTATATTTTGGGATTGGAGGCGCAGTTCTATCAGGTTTTTCTCTCGTCGTTACTCGGAGGTGTGTTGGGTATCGTTATGCTCATACCGTTCCGTAAGTACTTCGTCAAGGAGATGCACGGCAAATATCCGTTCCCTGAGGCTACCGCAACTACCGAGGTGTTGGTTTCGGGCGAGAATGGCGGTAAGCAGACTGTGGTACTCGCCGTAGCCGGTCTTTTGGGAGGTCTTTACGACTTCGTAATCTCGACCTTCGGTGCTTGGGCAGAGAATATATCAACCAAGATGATGGCTTGGGGTGTGAATGTGGCCGATAAGTTTAAGGTGGAGTTGTCGCTCAATACAGGAGCAACACTGCTCGGTCTGGGCTATATTGTAGGTCTTAAATATGCCGTGATTATCACCGCAGGCTCTTGCTTGGTATGGTTTGTTCTCGTGCCGCTGGTAGGCTACGCTTCGGCTGATGCTGCTGCGATGAGCGCAACAGACCTCTTTGCAACATATGGCCGACCTATCGGTATTGGTGGTATCGCTATGGCGGGACTTATCGGTATTATCCGTCAGTCGGGCATCATCAAACAGGCGGCGATGTTGGCAGTCAGTGAGTTGCGTGGTAAGAAGAGCGCACAGCAGGAGGAGCGCACCCAGCGAGATATTCCGATGAAGGCTATCCTCTCAATTATTATCGCTGCGTTGGTGGCGCTCTTCGTATTCTTTCAGTTTGGAGTGCTGAATAATTGGTTCCAGACTTTGGTGGCTCTGCTTATCGTGTTTGTTATTGCCTTCCTCTTTACTACCGTGGCGGCAAATGCAATCGCTATCGTGGGTAGCAATCCTGTTTCGGGTATGACACTGATGACGCTGATTTTGAGTTCGTTGGTACTCGTAAGCATTGGTCTTAACGGAAAGATGGGTATGACCGCAGCACTTATTATCGGAGGTGTTGTCTGCACGGCTCTCTCTATGGCGGGAGGCTTTATTACCGACCTTAAAATCGGATATTGGCTCGGTACTACACCACGAGTTCAGGAGCGCTGGAAGTTCCTCGGCACGTTGGTATCGGCAGTGACCGTGGCAGGTGTGATGATAATCCTGAATAAGACATACGGTTTTGTGGGCGAGAATGCTCTTGCTGCACCTCAGGCAAATGCTATGGCGGCCGTTATCCGTCCGTTGATGGAGGGAGGCGAGACTCCGTGGGTACTCTACTTTGCGGGTGCGGTACTCTCATTGGTGCTTACCTGGATTGGTGTGCCGGCATTGGCTTTCTCCCTTGGCATGTTTATCCCTATGGCGCTCAACGCTCCGCTTGTTGTCGGAGGTTTGATTGCTTGGTATGTATCATCTCGTTCGAAGGATGAGGCTACAAACAAGGCTCGCTTCGATCGTGGTACACTTATCGCTTCGGGATTCATTGCCGGAGGTGCTTTGATGGGCGTTGTATCGGCTATCTTGAAATTTGTAGGAGTGGATTGGTATATGACCGAGTGGGCTGCATCGAGCGGTGCAGAGTATTTGGCATTGGCAATGTATATTCTATTGATAATCTACTTCACCGTTCATACGATGAAGGCTAAAAAGGAGGAGTAAAATATGGAATTGAAAGAGAGATTTTTGAAATATGTCGCTGTAAATACGCAGAGCGATGAGAATAGCGAAACATTCCCTTCGACAGCGGGTCAGTGGGACCTGCTCAATATGCTTGTCGAGGAGATGAAACTGCTCGGCTTGGAGGATGTGAGCATCGATAAGTATGGTTATGCAATGGGTACCATCCCTGCAACTCCGGGAAAGGAGAATGCGCCGGTTATCGGATTCTTGGCACACGTCGATACATCGCCCGATATGAGTGGCAAGGATGTTCGCCCACGTGTTATCGAGTGTTACGATGGTGGCGATATTATGCTCAATCCGTCGCTCACGATGACTGTTACCGATTTTCCGGAACTCTCACGCTTTGTGGGACACACGCTGATTCATACCGACGGCACAACGCTGCTCGGAGCGGACGATAAGGCGGGAGTTGCCGAGATTATGACGGCAGCCGAGTACCTTCTTTCGCATCCTGAGATTGAGCATGGCAAGATTCGTATCGGATTCACTCCGGATGAGGAGATTGGCCGAGGTGTCGATTTCTTCGATGTGAAGGCCTTTGGTGCTGACTTCGCATATACGATGGATGGTAGTGCCGAGGGCGAGTTGGAGTATGAGAACTTCAACGCTGCATCGGCAAAGATTGCCATTCAGGGTCGCAACGTGCATCCGGGCTACGCCAAGGGCAAGATGATTAACGCCTTGGAGGTGGCTTGCGAACTCAACTCGATGATTCCTGCAACGGAGCGTCCTCAATATACGCAGGAGTATGAGGGATTCTACCACTTGGTGGGATTAAACGGCTCGGTCGAGGCTGCAAATATCTCGTATATCATCCGTGATCACGACTCGGAGTTGTTTGAGAAGAAGAAGGTTTGGATGTGGGATGTTGTCGGTATGCTCAACAAGAAGTATGGCGGAGATGTCTTGACATTGACACTCAAAGACCAATATTATAATATGCGCAAGATGGTTGAACCACATCCGCAGGTTATCGAGAATGCCAAGAAGGCTATGCTCGATGCAGGTGTAACGCCTACCGTTCGTCCGATTCGAGGTGGAACCGATGGCGCACGTCTTTCGTTTATGGGATTGCCTTGTCCGAATATCTTTGCCGGCGGTATGAACTTCCACGGCAAGTTCGAGTATTGCTCACTCAATACCATGGAGAAGGCTGTGCAGGTAATAATCAATCTGGCGAAATGCTGGGCAGAGTAGTGTTATGAAACGTAATGGATTTATAAAGGTTGCGGCCGCTACGCCGATAGTACGTATCGGCGACTGCCGTGCCAATGCCGAGCAGATTGCGACGCAGATGCGTGAGGCGGTCGAGCGAGGCGTGAGTGTGGTGGTATTCCCCGAACTCTCGCTTACGGGATATACGTGTGGCGATTTGTTCTTGCAGTCGAGAATCTTCGAGGCGTGCAATGAGGCGTTGGCGACACTGTTGGCAAACCCTCTGCCGATTGTGTCGATTGTGGGTATGCCCATATACTATAAGAACAACCTCTACAACTGTGCCGTAGTGATTGCTAATGGCAAGATTGAGGGCGTGGTTCCGAAGAGTTACATCCCGAACTACTCGGAGTTCTCCGAGAGCCGTTGGTTTACGGAGGGTCGTGATATTCGCAATACATACCTTACCATCTGCGGTCAGCATGTACGTTTTGGCGTTGATCTTCTGTTTAATGTCCACGGCACACGTTTCGGCGTGGAACTGTGCGAGGATTTGTGGGTGCCGGCTCCGCCATCATCCGATATGGCGTTAGCGGGTGCTACGCTTATCTTCAACCTCTCGGCAACACCGGAGATTATGGGGAAACACGCCTATCTCCGTTCGCTTATCAAGCAGCAATCGGCACGTGCCTTGTGCGGATATATCTATGCCTCGGCAGGTGTGGGTGAATCATCGACCGACCTTGTATTTACAGGTAACGGCATAATTGCCGAGAATGGAAAGATTGTCGCAGCACGTGAACGTTTCGTGCGAGATGCAAGATTGACCGTTGCAGACATTGATGTGGAGCATATCTTCAACGAGCGCCGTCGTCATACCTCATTTATCAACCTCTACGACCGCTTCGATGTTATAAATATAGATTTAGAGCAGGCGGAGAGCGAGTTGGAGCGTGAGATTAACCCTGCTCCATTTATTCCGGAGAATATCAACGAGGGATGTCAGGAGATATTCAATATCCAGACCGCAGGCTTGGCACAGCGCCTTTCGCATACCGGCTGCTGCAAGGCTGTTATAGGTATTTCAGGAGGATTGGACTCTACGTTGGCGTTGCTGGCTACCGTCGCTACGTTTGACCTGCTGGGACTCGATCGTAAGGGTATCGTTGCAGTGACAATGCCGGGCTTTGGAACGACAAATCGTACCTATACCAACGCTCTGACCCTGATGCAGGATTTGGGCGTTACGATACGTGAGATCTCTATTCGTGCGGCGTGTGAGCAGCACTTCAAGGATATTGGGCTCTCGACTGATGATCGCAGTGCAGCATACGAGAATTCGCAGGCACGAGAGCGTACGCAAATTCTTATGGATTTGGCAAATGCCGTGGGGGGTATGGTTATCGGTACGGGTGATTTGAGCGAGGCGGCTCTTGGTTGGGCAACATACAACGGCGACCATATGTCAATGTATAACGTGAACTGCTCGATTCCGAAGACTTTGGTGCGCCTACTTGTTGAGTGGGTGGCCGAAAACGATCCATGCGAGCGAGTGCGAGCAACGTTGAAAGATATTGTCGATACACCGGTAAGTCCTGAGTTGCTGCCGGCAGATGAGCAGGGCGATATTGCACAGAAGACCGAGGATTTGGTTGGGCCATACGAGTTGCACGACTTCTTCCTCTATAACTTCATTCGTAACGGCTTTGCACCGAGCAAGATTCTCTACCTTGCCAAATTGGCATTTGCAGGACGATACGAGGAGAGTGTCATCCGTCATTGGCTGACGACCTTCCTGCGTCGCTTCTTCTCGCAACAGTATAAGCGCTCGGCAGTGCCTGACGGACCGAAAGTGGGTTCAGTGTCACTCTCGCCACGAGGCGACTGGCGTATGCCGTCGGATGCGACCGTTGTGGAGTGGCTTAAAGATTTGGAGTAACCAAAATAGGTGTATATTAAAGAATAAAGGTCTGTCAATTGTTTGACAGACCTTTATTCTTGTTATCTTGCGGCCCTGGATTTATGCTTTTCTGCTTTGGCTGCGGCCTCGGCGGTGGATAGCATTCGGATTAAGCCCAAGTCGGTACGAGGTTCGTCCATCTCGATTTCAAGAGTGTATGTCTCATATCCTTCGGCTTCGATTGTGAGCAGGTAGCCTCCTTGCGGAACGACCATTCGAAAACCGTTTTCATCGACACGGCGCTGATATTTCAGGTTGGAGTCCCATTCGTTTGTCATCGTAACCAAGGCTCCCTTTATGGCCTCTGGCGAGCGACGTGGCACGGGAAATCCGGAGAGAACGCATAACTGCTGTGCAGCGGCGGTGCCGATGAATCCGAGTGCAAGCAGTAGAACACAAAACTTTTTCATATCTATAAATTTTAGGTCAAAGTTAATACATTTTACATTTAATAAGAGGCAATTGATTCCCAAATGTTAAAATTCATTTTAATATATGCCAAAAATATATTACCTTTGGCATGAAGATTCAAACCATAAAATATAACAATAAGATGAAGAATTTATTTTCAAAACTTATCTTGTGCATTGTGGCGTTGGCTTGTACAACAGATTTTGCCTATGCACAACTTGAAAAGGATCACGTAATTCAGTTCTTTGCTCACCGTGGCAGCCGCTTTGAGTATCCGGACAACGAGAACACCATGTTGGCTTTCCGCTCATCTTATGAGCGTGGCGCACGTGGTTTCGAGACCGACGTACGTATGACAGGCGATGGTGACCTTATTTTGAGCCACGACGAGTCTTTGTATCGCACCTGCGGTGTGGATTTGCAGACCGAGGACCTCACTACAAAGGAGTGCTTGAAGATTAAGACCAAGGGTGGTGAGCCGTTGGCTTTGTGCCAGGAGTTGGCAGACTTTCTCGCCGACAAGCCCGATATGTATGTAGAGTGGGAGATTAAGACTATTCCTGAACTCTATACTGAGGCTAAACTCGAAGAGTTGTGCAACAAGTTGTGGAATATGACCATGACTCAGAAGCCAGAGTCGTCACTCTACCTCTTTACCTCGTTTGATAAGCGTGCATTGAAGGTTATGCGTCGTTTGCACCCTGAGGCAGAGATGATGTTGCTCAAAAATAAGCCATGTTCTCCTGAGATTCTTATGGAGGCTTACGAGATGGGTATCATGCGTGTAGGTTGCCGTATGGATGGCACTACCCGTAAGACTATCAAGTTGGGTCACAAACTTGGTATGATTGTTTCGCTTTGGCCAGGTAACACCAAAGAGGATTTCTTTGTAGGTGCTGCTTTGGGTTGCGACGCCATGTGCTGCGACCGCTTCTTCGAGGTTGGTGAGTGGGCAAAGGAGAACCTTCCATTTATCAAGTTGAAGGGTATCGAGTATAAGAAATAACCCCCCCCCACAAAAAAAATATAAAGGCTGTTCAACCATCGTTGAGCAGCCTTTTTTCTTGAAGAGAGATATTTTTGTCGTTAGATTTTCGAGAGAGCCTCAAAACCTTTACCATAGACACCCATTACTGAGCCGACGGTGATAAATGCATCGGGATCCACCGACTTGACAACCTTCAATACCATAGAGGTGTCTCGCTTACGACATACAACCATAACAATCTTCGACTCTCGCTTCGAGTACCATCCCGTAGCATCGAGCACGGTAGCACCTCGTTGTGCCTGGTTGTTGATTGCATCGGACATTGCTGCATAGTCTTTGCAGACGATAAGAATCTGGTTGGATTGCTGGTTACCCGTCATAAGCATATCGACTGTATAACTGAATACAACCGTCATCACAAAACCGTATATAACACCATCAATACCGATATTTGCCGCAGCAGGCAACAGCAGCGATGATGCGATAATCGTAAAGTCCGAGAAACGTACAATCTTGCCATAAGATACCGAGCGGTACTTGTTGATAATCATCGCTACAATATCAATGCCGCCGGTCGAGCCTCCCTGTGCAAAGCAGATAGCCACACCGATACCCGAGAAGATACCTCCGAGCATGGCTGAAAGCAGGCGGTTGTCGAGGTTGAATATATCCTGCACGGTGCCGTCAGGCAGGGTAAATATATTCTGCATTGTGGACATAGCCAACGACAGCACGACTACGCAATATATGGTCTTGATACCGAATTTCCAACCTATGATAAAACCCGCAATCAACAGGAGTATAGCGTTGATAATGAACACCATAGTACCGATACTGATAGTCTCTCCGGAGAAGTAGTAGATGAGCAACGAGAGACCGCTTGCGCCGCCACCCATACAGCGGGCAGGCAAGATACAGCCAATCCAACCGAAGGCGTAGAAACACATACCTGCGGTCATCAGCAAATACTCTTTTAATGTTGTTACGATTTTGTCGGACATATTGATCTTTTATGTTTAACCCTGCAAATGTACAAAAAATTCGCCTTGATACGTATTTTTCTCCAATAATCTTTTTTCGAGCATTGCCCAAAGGGTCTCGTTGCGCACTAATCCCCAATTCTTGCCATAGTGGTATCGGGGAGGAGCCTCGCTGGCGAAACGCTCCATAACAAGGTCGGGACGTAGGCGACGCAGAATCTCTACGATGAGGTCGATATACTCCTCTAACTCCCAAAAATGGAACATCTCAGGGTTGGTGTCGTACTGCTTGGCCATCGCCGTATCTTTGAAGACTTGGAGTTGGTGGAATTTCACAGTCGTGAGGGGCAGGGAGTTGATAAGTGCGGTCTGCTCGATAAGCATCTGTTCACTCTCGCCTGGCAATCCGAGTATGAAGTGTGCGCCGACATGTAACCCACGTGCGGCACTCTCGTTCACGGCCCGCACGGCTGTGGCGAAGTCGTGACCACGGTTTATTGCTCGCAGAGTCTCGTCGCAGGTCGATTCGATACCATACTCAATGGATACGTAGTGCGATTTGGCGAGTTGGGCAAAGTAGTCAAGTTTTTCGTTGTCCACACAGTCGGGGCGAGTGCCGATTACTATGCCCTCGACAAGCGGGTGTGACAACGCCTCGTTATAGAGGGCTCGCAGTCGCTCTATTGGTGCGTAAGTGTTTGAGAATGATTGGAAATATACGAGGTAGCGAGATGCCTTACGATAGCGGCGCAGATGAAACTCGATGCCCTCTTCGATCTGCTGTGTTACGCTCTTTGTAGGTAGGCAGTAGGAGGGGGTAAAGGCTCCGTTATTGCAGAATGTGCATCCGCCCGTAGATATTGAGCCATCACGATTGGGACAGGTAAAACCGGCATTGACGGCAACCTTTTGTACTCGTGAACCGAAAAGTTGTCGGAAGTATGCCGCATAACTATTGTACGGGCGACTATCTCCCCAAGGATGAATCATAATGCAAAGGTAGTTAATTGAGTGCAAAATACCGCCGTTTTTGCTCGTATTTTGCATTTGCAGGGGGTTGTATTGATATTTTTTACTATATTTGCATTAAATAAAGATTGACAGTCTTATGAAAAAGTGTGTAGAAATTCCCTATTTCAAAGCGACTTCGCTCGAAGAACTATCTTCTGATGACCGCACTCTTGTCGTAGAGGCGCAGATAGCGTTAAAGAAGGCGTATGCCAAGTATTCGGGCTTCAAAGTGGGCGCTGCTGTGCGCTTGCGTAGCGGAGCGATACTGCATGGTGCCAACAGCGAAAGTGAGGTTTTCCCGTCGGGATTGTGCGCCGAGCGTACGGTGCTATACTATGCCGAGGCTAACCACGCCAACGATCCCGTCGTGGCTTTGGCCATAGCCTCCGAGCCGTCGGAGAGAGAGTGCTATCCTTGCGGAGGCTGTCGTCAGGTGATCCTTGATGTTGAGCGCAGACAAGGCTCGCCAATTCGTGTAATAATGAGTGGCAACGGAACTGCTTCGGTTGTCGAGAGCGCAGAGTTGCTCCTGCCATTTACATTCTCACTATAAGTATGTTTCATCCCGAAGATATTCTCTACGAAGATAACCACCTGCTGGTGGTAAATAAGCGATGCGGCGACCTCGTTCAGCCCGACCCGAACGGCTCTTCGGCTCTCGAAAACGAGATAAAGGAGTTTTTGAAGGTGCGTGATTCGAAACCTGGGGATGTGTTCCTGGGAGTTGTGCATCGTATCGATCGCCCGGTAAGCGGCGGAGTCCTCTTTGCCAAGACCTCGAAGGCACTCTCTCGCCTTAACGAGCAGTTGCGCAAGGGAGAGATTCATAAGGTCTATTGGGCTGTTGTGGAGTCACGTCCCGAGCAGGAGCAGGCGACACTCAGGCACTATATTCTAAGAGATGGGCGCAGTAATCGTTCCTTCTGCTACGCTTCGCCTAAACCTGAGGCGAAAGAGGCTCGTTTGCAATATGTTACGCTCGGATGTAGCGATCGATATACATTGGTTGAAGTTAATCTGCTGACGGGGCGTCATCACCAAATCAGAGCGCAACTATCCAAGATAGGATGTCCGATAAAGGGAGATTTGAAATATGGAGCAAAGCGCTCGAATGCGGGCGGAGGAATCTCGCTCCACTCTCGAACGATAGAGTTTGTGCATCCTGTGCGTAAGGAGGCGGTAAGGATCATTGCTCCTGTGCCGAAGGATGATAATTTGTGGCAATTTTTTGAGCAGGGACAGAACTAACCTATGAGAGTAGTAATACAACGAGTCAGGGAGTGTAGTGTGACGATTGAGGGAGAGCGTAAAGCCTCGATAGGTCACGGTATGCTGATATTGCTTGGAGTGGAGGCGGCGGATACGGCACAAGATATTGAGTGGCTGTGCGGCAAGGTTTCTCGTCTGCGCATCTTCGATGACGAGCAGGGAGTGATGAATTTAGATGTTTCGCAGGTTGGCGGTGAGGTGGTTGTCGTGAGCCAGTTCACGCTCTATGCATCGACAAAAAAGGGTAATCGCCCATCCTATATTCGCTCGGCTCCGGAGCCAATCTCCCGTCCGATGTATGAGCAGTTTGTCGCTCGTTTGGGCGAAGTGCTTGGACAGAATATTCAGACGGGCGAGTTCGGTGCAGATATGAAGGTTGCTCTTGTAAATGACGGACCTGTAACGATTTGTATAGATACGAAGAGTAAAGAATAGACTAACTAATAATAGAATGAATAGAAGAATTTTAACCTTTGCGGTAGCCTTCGTTGTCATGGTTACGGCATATCAGGCAAAGGCGTGGAATAATGTCGGACACGCTTCTATTGCCTACATTGCAGAACAGCATCTTACGCCAGAGGCGAAAGAGCAGTGTCGTAAATATCTGAAACACGCCTTGCCGTATTATGCATCATGGATGGATTATTGGCGTAATTGCAAGGGCTTTGAGGAGACCTCTTCTTGGCATGGTGTTCCTGTTGCTGCTAACAACAAGCATTATAAGAGCGAATCTCGCAATGCTGCTGTTCAGATTGAGCGTATATGTAAGAAGATGCGCAAGTATGAGAAGTTGAAGGACTCGCTCGTGTGCGACAACCTCAAATATCTGATACATATGGTGGGTGATATGCACTGTCCGTCTCACTCGAAGTATGTCGATGAGCCTGCATTCAAGCAAGGCCGCTTCATCCTTAACGGAAAGAAGTATAAGTTCCATACTTTCTGGGATGGTTCTATCGGCTTCTATCACAAGGGTATGAATTGCGAGGATTTACAACGTAAGTACGACACGCTTTCGGCCGAGGAGATTGCCGAGATTTGCAAAGGAACGCCATCCGATTGGGCGTATGTCAATGCTGTCGAGATGCGAGAGGCGCATGAACTGATAAACCCTGACACCTATTACGAGGAGTTGACCGATGAGCAGAAGGATAGAATCCGCCAGATTGCCGTGCAGCAGATGCTTCGAGGCGGTTATCGTCTTGCTCACGTGTTGAACGAGATATTCAAATACTAACATCTAACGGGAGAAGAGATTATGAAGAATATTTTGAGATATATCGCTCTTGCTGTGCTGCTTATCTGTGCAGGAGAGTCTTTGGCCTGGAATAAACTCGGACAGAATGCGGTTGCGGCATTAGCCGAGCGTCACTTGACCGAGAAGGCAAAGTCGGAGGTGCAGAATATCTTCGGAGGCAACCTTGTCAGTGGTACGCTCTATCTGAACGAATTGCGCAAGGATGAGGCTACAAAGTCAGCGTGGAGTTGGGCATTTGTGAGTGTCAACGACAAGTTGTGTTCAACAACCTCCTCGCCAAAGGATGGCATTGTTCGCTTGGAGAAGTGCATTGAGGTTTTGCAGGACCGTGGTGAATATACGGCAGAGGAGGTGAAGGTCGCTCTGCGTACGACAATCTCGATTGTTACCTTGATGCATAATGTGTCGCACGTGCGCATTGCCGACGAGCCGCTGTCTAAGAAAAATTTTGCTCTCTGTATCTCTGATGGTAAACCTAAGGAGACGATTCATAAGAGCACCTGGCGAAAGTTGTGGGAATCATCCTATATCGGTCGCCACTCGTGCTACTCGCCCGCTATGTATGCTGAGGATCTTGAAGTGCATTGTGCGGATAAGTTCGAGCAGTGGAGTAAAGGCTCGGTGCGTGACTGGCTGGCAGAGTTTGCCGCTACGGAGTGTAAGCCTCTCTATAAATGGGCAGAGGATGGATATTATATGACACGTGAGCATCATAATCGCTACGAGGCGGTTAATGACCGTAGCATGGCTCGTGCGGGTATTCGTTTGGCGACGCTCCTGAATCAGGTGTTGCAATAGACCTCTTTTAGAAAATCATTTTAAGAGAAACCTGCCGCCTTCGTCTGCGTGTGGTCTGATAGTCATATACGTCAAGTATACTCCTACCAGACCATACTCGACAGCGTTGCATCTTTCTCCTTAAAACTGATTTTCTACTTGTGCAGGTGGGTAGGTCATGTGAGGGTTCGGAGCGTAAGCGACTAAGCCTCCCTTTTTTAAAGGGAGGTTTGGAGGGAATGTCAATATGAAAAAGGATGTAATCGCAGATTATATCCCATCGCTTCGCACCTCAGCGAGCGTTGTAACTCATCACTTAAAATGATTTTCTACTTGTGCTGATGGGTAGGTTTAATAGAAAGGCTATTCCGAAAGGATGGCCTTTCTTGTTTTAGTGAGTTTAAGGAGTTTAATGAATTTAGTGAGTGGTCGGGGACGGTGTTCCCCTAAATTCTCTAACTTCCCTAAACTCCTTAAATTCTTTATGCCGAGCCGCAAGGGGACTGCGTAGCGACTAAGCCCCCTCCCTTTTTATGATTTAAAAAAGCTCTTTTTAGGGGTTAATAAAATAAATTTTATCGCTTTTCGTTAGATATTGTAAAATTATACGTAAATTTGCACGATTATATGCGCTTGAAACAGAATTAGCGATGAAAAGATTTTTATTAAGTGTTGTATCAGTTATGGCGATTGCCCTTGGCCTCTTCTCTTGTTCGAGTTATAGCAAGGTGGCAAAGAGTGGCGATCCGGAGTTGATTTATCAGACAGCCATGCGTCTCTATAAAGCAGAAAAGTGGAGTCGTGCCGGCGATATGTTTGATAGTTGTCTCGGATACTATATAGGCTCAGAGCGAGAGGATTCGATTTTATTCTTCTCGGCTCGCAGTAAGTTTAAGCACCGTGATTATCATGATGCATCTGTGGGCTTTGATGAGTTCCGTCGTCGTTTCGGTCGAAGCGTTTTTATTGAGGATGCCGAGGGTATGTATGCTCTTTGCGAGTACTACCTTGCACCGGGACCTACACGAGACCAGACCCAAACCGCAAAGGCTATCGTGGCTCTCTCGGAGTTTATCGAGCGCTACCCTCAGTCTTCACGAATTGAGGCGTTCAACGGAATTATTGATGAGTTGACATTGCGTCTGCACGACCGTACCTTCATGAACGCATACACATACTTCAAGATTCAGAGGTATAAGTCGGCAGTCGTGGCATTCCGCAATGCGCTGAAAGAGTATGGAAACTCCTCGCACCGTGAGGATATTATGTACTACATCGTGGTTTCCAACTACCGCCTGGCCAAGAACTCGATTTTAGAGAAGCAGGCCGACCGTTATATGGCGATGCTTGACTCTTACTACTCGTTTATCGAGGAGTTCCCGGAGTCTAAGCATGTGAAGGAGGTTGAGAGATACGCTAAGGAGGCAAAGAATTATATTGACAAAAATAACACAGCAAAATAATATAGAAATGGAGATTAAGAAGAACATTCCGAACAACACGGTAACAAGAAAACTCGTAGATTTCGACCACGAGACAGGCAACGTTTATAAGAGCATCAATGTTATTGCTCGTCGTGCTAACCAGATTGCATCGGAACTCAAAAGCGAGTTGAATCGTAAGTTGACCGATTTCGCAACATCTTCTACCGACACTATGGAGGAGACCTTCGAGAATCGTGAGCAGATTGAGATTTCACGCTACTACGAGCGTTTGCCGAAGCCTGCAATCATCGCAACCGAGGAGTTCCTCGACGATGAGGTTTACTATCGTGACGGCGAGCAGAAGTAATATTGTACTTCATAAAAAGGGATTGTATGCTCAAAGGTAAGCATATACTTTTAGGGGTAACCGGCAGCATAGCGGCCTATAAGGCGGCTATGCTTTGTCGTCTTTTGCGTACAGCAGGTGCGGAGGTTAAGGTCGTTATGACCTCGACCGCCAAGCAGTTTATTACGCCGCTGACTATGGCTACCCTGTCGAAGAATCCGATTCTTGTCGAATTCTTCAATCCGGAGAATGGGGAGTGGAACTCTCACATTTCCCTGGGCGAGTGGGCAGACTGCTACCTGATAGCGCCTGCTACGGCCAATACCATAGCCAAGATGGCGCACGGCGTTGCCGATAACCTCTTGCTCACCACCTACCTCTCGGCACGTTGCCGCACGGTGGTTGCACCGGCAATGGATTGTGATATGTTCGCTCACATTACCACGCAGCAGAATATCGAGACGTTGCGTACCCACGGAGTATCAATCATCGACTCTCCGGAGGGAGAACTTGCCAGCGGACTCTCAGGTAAGGGTCGCATGGCAGAGCCTGAGGATATTGTTCGCTATGTTGCGGCAATGTTTGAGGACGAAAAAAAAAAGAGTAGCCTCAACTCCCGGCACTTTGTAGTTACGGCGGGAGCAACTATCGAGGCTATCGATCCTGTAAGATTTATATCCAACCACTCGACGGGAAAGATGGGGTATGCCATCGCAGAGTCATTGGCTCGGCGTGGTGCCTCCGTCACGCTCGTTAGTGGCCGTACCTCGTTGCCAACGCCACAAGGTGTTCGCCGTGTGGATGTACTCTCTGCGGAGCAGATGTACGAGGCAACATGCGAGGCCTTCGCATCGGCCGACGGTGCCGTTATGTGTGCTGCCGTTGCCGACTATACTCCGGAAACGGTTGCTGACCATAAAATTAAGAAGAGTGACGACGATATGTGCATACGCCTGCGTCGCACGAAGGATATCGCTGCGGCACTTGGTGCCCAGAAGGGCGATAGAATCATGGTGGGCTTTGCTTTGGAGAGCGATGAGGGGACTGAGAGCGCCGAGAGTAAGTTGCGCCGCAAAAATTTCGACTTTATTGTTCTGAACTCATTGCAGGATAAGGGGGCAGGTTTTGGTGTCGATACCAACAAGGTGACCTTTATCGACGTAGCAGGCCGAGAGTCGCTTCCGCTAATGCGCAAGAGTGAGGTTGCCGAGTCGATTGCCGATAAAATCGAGGCGATTTTGAAAGAAAAGAGATAGTGCGTTATGCTTAATTGCCTGACTGTTGAGAATTATGCTCTCATCGAGCATTTGGAGGTAGATTTTGACTCCGGCCTGAATATTATTACAGGTGAGACCGGAGCGGGAAAGTCTATCCTGATGGGTGCGCTCGGTCTGTTGTTGGGCAATAAAGCAGATAGTTCGGCTATCAAAGATAGCAGTCGTAACTGCGTTGTTGAGGCGGAGTTCAATGTCGAGGGGCTGCCCGTAAAGGCGTTGATGGAGGAGAACGAAATCGACTACGAGCCGCAGACTATCATCCGACGAGTAATATCTCCGTCGGGAAAGAGCCGAGCATTTGTTAATGATACGCCTGTGCCTCTCTCAACGCTCAAAGAGTTGGGCGAATACCTTATCGATATACATTCTCAACACCAGAATCTGATACTCTCCTCGGCGGCTTTCCGTATCGAGGCATTGGATGCTGTTGCCGAGAGTGGGGATGCTAAACGAGAGTACCAGAGTGCCTTTGCTCACTTGGGTGCACTGCGCAAGAGGTTGCAGGAGGTTGAGAGTGCTATCAGTAAGTCGCACGATGAGGAGGATTGGTTGCGCCATCAGACTGAGGAACTCGTTGCCGCAGCACTGCGAGAGGGCGAGAATGAGGAGTTGGAGGCGGAGTTACAGACGTTGGAGAATGCCGACCAAATATGCGAGAAGTTGGCAGGGCTGCATAATCTGCTCAACGATGAAGAGGTAGGTGTACTTACTACGCTCAAAGAGTCCGCTACATCGTTACGCCATATCGAGAACTCGTATCGTATGGCAACGGAACTCTCCGAGCGATTACAGTCTGTATTGATTGAACTCAAAGATATTGAGGCAACTGTGTCGGATGATTTGGAGCGCATAGACTCCAATCCGGAGCGATTGGACTTTGTAAATCAGCGATTGGATACCCTCTATACGCTTTGCCGCAAGCATCGTGTGGAGAGTGTTGAGGCGCTCATAGAGTTGCGAGATAGGTATGTTGCGCAACTTGCCGAGATTGAACATGGCGACGAGCAGTTAAGTGCTTTGCGTCAGGAGGTTGCCGAGGCCGAGAAGCAGACGGCGGCTGCTGCGGAGCGATTGCACAATAAGAGAGCAGCGGTTAAGGACGGCTTTGCCTCGGAGGTTGTCGATATATTGCGTTGTGTGGGTATGGCTGATGCCCGCTTTGAGGTAAGCCTTACGCCGACGACGCTCAATGTGTCGGGAGGGGATGATGTAGCATACCTCTTCTCGGCAAACAGCGGAGCCGCACCTCGCCCGATAGAGAAGATTGCATCGGGTGGCGAGTTGTCACGAGTTATGCTCGCACTGAAATCTATTTTGGCAAAGAAACTTCTTTTGCCAACTATTATTTTCGATGAGATTGATACCGGAGTATCGGGTCGTGTTGCCAATGCCGTAGGAGATATTATCGCTACGCTCTCGACCTCGATGCAGGTTATAGATATTACACACTTGCCGCAGGTGGCATCAAAGGGCGATCGTCATCTGCTGGTATATAAGGAGGAGGGCGTTACGAATATGCGCCGACTCTCAGCCGAGGAGCGTGTCGAGGAGATTGCCAAGATGCTCTCAGGCGATATTATTACGGATGCGGCTTTGGAGCAGGCTCGACACCTGCTTGCGCAGTAAATCTTTGTTCGCATGAAATCACTTGTACGCATAGTGGCTCTTTGCCTTGTTGCCGTTGTGGGGGTGCTCTCTGTTGGCTGCACCCATGGCGAGAGGGCGCTTGATACAGAGTCGGTATATATGCCCAAGTATGCGACGGGCTTCGAGGTGGTGCGTGAAAAGAGTTCGGGAGCACATCTTCTGCTTGTGAAGAATCCGTGGCAGGGTGCGGAGCAGGTGCATCTTTATGCCGCTTTGGATAGTACGCCTATTTCGGGTTTCGAGGGTATGCGTATAGTGGCTCCTGCGAAGCGTATCGTTGCGATGTCGTCGAGTTATGTGGCGATGCTTGATGCCATAGGTTGCCAGGAACGTATTGTCGGAGTGTCGGGCGCTCGCTTTATATCAACACCTTCGGTGCGACGAGCAATTGAGAGCGAGTCGGTCTGCGAGGTTGGACACGATGTCAACCTCGATTTTGAGTTAATAAAGTCGCTCAATACCGATTTGGTATTGCTTTATGGTGTTTCGGGAGAGGCGAAGAGTGTGACCAATAAATTGGATGAACTCTCTATACCTTATATATATATAGGGGACTACGTCGAGAGTGAGCCTCTCGGCAAAGCGGAGTGGGTTGTGGCTCTTGCATGGTTGTGCGGATGCCCGGAGCAGGGAGTGGAGTTCTTTAAGGAGGTCGAAGAGCGATACATTTCGATTCGTGACAAGAGATATTGCTCGGCATATCGCCCGCAGGTGATGCTCAACCTGCCATATCGTGATACGTGGTTTATGCCCTCGACCAAGAGTTATGCTGTGCGCCTTATCGAGGATGCCGGCGGAGAGTATGTCTATCCGCAGAATGATACAAATAGTTCCGTGCCGGTCTCTTTGGAGGAGGCACTCCTGCTTGCAGGCAAGGCCGACTTTTGGCTCAATTTAGGTCAGGTATCGTCGCTTGATGAGTTGATTGATGCAGTGCCTCGCTTCGCAAAGGTAGAGGCGGTGCGTAGCGGTCGAGTCTATAATAACAATCTGCGACAGAGCGTCGGGGGTGGTAGCGACTTCTGGGAGTCGGGTGCCGTGCGACCAGATGTTGTGCTGCACGACCTGGTGAAGATACTCCACTTTGAGGCTCCGACCGACTCGCTATATTACTATAAAAAGTTGGAATAATATGTTGCGCCGATACGATATACTCTTCTGCTTGCTGCTGCTTGCGCTGATGTTCCTCTTTGTAGGGGATGTGGCCGTAGGCTCGGTAAATATATCCTTGCAGCAGGTGTGGGCGGCTCTTTCGGGAGGCGACGTGCAGGAGTCTGTGCGTGCAATTGTAGTAGATATACGTCTTGTGAAGGCGATTGTCGCTCTGCTGGCAGGCGTAGCCCTTTCAGCGAGTGGCTTGCAGATGCAGACACTCTTTCAGAATCCGTTAGCCGGTCCATATGTCTTGGGTGTGAGTGCAGGGGCAAGTTTTGGCGTAGCACTCTTTCTGCTCGGTGCGCCACTGCTCGGGTTGTCGTCGGGTTGGCTCTCGATAGGTACGGCAGGTGCGGCTTGGATTGGTGCCGCTGCTGTGCTCTTTATAATCATTACACTATCACGTCGTATCAAGGATATTATGGTAATCCTTATCTTGGGAATGATGTTTTCGTCGGCACTTGGTGCGGTGGTGGAGATTCTGCAATATCTGAGCGATGAGGCGGCTCTCAAATCCTTCGTAGTCTGGACAATGGGATCGTTGGGTGATATAACCTACTCGCAGTTGGCCCTGCTTGCTCCGCTGATTTTGGTGGGCGTAATCTTGGGCGTTGCGACTATTAAGCCGATGAATATTCTGCTGCTTGGAGAGACCTATGCTCGTACAAGCGGCATCAACCTGCATCGTACTCGTCGTCTGGTGCTTCTATCTACGACGCTTCTTGCCGGTACGGTGACAGCATTCTGCGGACCTATCGGATTTGTGGGTATTGCCGCTCCGCATATTGCCCGTATGACCTTTCGCTCGGCCGACCATCGTATATTGTTCCCTGCGTCGATTGTCGTGGGAGCGATAATGATGCTTCTGAGTGATATAATATCGAAACTACTACTACTGCCGATAAATACAATTACGGCGCTGATGGGTATCCCTGTCGTGATATATATTGTAACCCGTAACCGTAAACTTGTGCGATGATTCGACTCGAAAATATAAGCCTTGCCTACGATGGTCATACCATCATTCGGGAGAGTTCTGCGCAACTCGGCCGTGGTGAGTTGTGCGCCCTGATAGGTCGTAACGGAACGGGAAAGAGTACGCTGCTTCGTGCCATAATCGGATTGTTGAAAACGTCGGAGGGTCGCATTCTGCTTGATGACGAGGATGTTACGACGATGGCGGATGATGCCAAGGCTCGCCTTATCTCCTTCGTAAGCACCGAGAGGGTACGTGTGTCAAACCTGCTGTGTGAGGATGTCGTGGCTACGGGACGTGCGCCATATACGAATTGGATTGGCAGAATTCAGGAGCAAGACCGCAAGATAGTCGCCGAGGCGCTGCGTACCGTGGGCATGGAGACCTTTGCGGGTCGCAGTATCGACACGCTCTCCGATGGTGAGTGCCAGCGAATTATGATTGCACGAGCGTTGGCGCAGCAGACTCCTATTATTTTGCTTGATGAGCCAACCGCCTTTTTGGATATTCCTGCCAGATTTGAGTTGTGCCGTCTGTTGCGTCGTTTGGCGCAGGAGCAACAGAAGTGTATCCTCTTCTCGACGCACGATATTGACGCTGCACTGCCATCTTGCGACAGTACCCTGATTATTGAGGAGGGTGTAATCAACAAGGTCGCAATCGAGCAGGCAAAGAGCGTTATCAACACCCTGTTTGGTATTTAATAGGGTGTGTTACACCCGATTAACCCTATCTTTTTTCACTTTTTTATAATTTACTCTTGCATAGTGCAATTATTTCACTATCTTTGCACCGCTATTCTGCCCTTTATGGGTGATAGTGGTAAGGCCCATTCGTCTATCGGTTAGGACGCAAGATTTTCATTCTTGAAAGAGGAGTTCGACTCTCCTATGGGCTACAAGACTTGGGCAAAGTAAGAGAGATGGGTGACAGCGAGGGGCGTTCCTATCCGTATAAAGTGAGCGATGCGCTCATGTGCCTCTCAAAAATAAAAGGACAATAAAAAGTAAAAAATAAAAAACAATTAAAACTATGGCAAATCACAAGTCATCAGAGAAGAGAATTCGCCAGACTGCAACTAAGCGTGCGCACAATCGTCTTTATCACAAGACTACCCGTAACGCTGTTAAGGCATTGCGTAACACTAACGACAAGGCTGCTGCAGAGGCTCTGCTTCCAAAGGTAACCGCAATGTTGGATAAGTTGGCAAAACTTAACATTATTCACAAGAACAAGGCTGGTAACCTCAAAGGCGCTATGCAGTTGCATGTAAACGCATTGTAGTCTTAGGATTCAGTGAATCAATGATATAAGGCTGTCTGAATTTCAGGCAGCCTTTATCGTATAAAAACCTTCACGTATTATGATCTCCACGCTGCGTCGATTGTCGCTTCTTGTTATGGTCTGGTTCGCCTCGTGCAATCCTGCGTCTGCGCCAACTGTGCCGCAGACGGGAGAGGTTAGTATTGCTTACCTAAAATCGCTGTGCGAGAATCGTATGGTCGAGATACACTCCGATATAACTATATCGGGAGTGGTGGTGGCGAACGATTGGCTTGGCGAGTACTACAAGAGTTTTGTCATCATGGACGAGACGGGTGGTATTCAGGTGGCGTTAGACATGTACAACATATATCGCCATATCCCTATCTTCTCCCGGGTTACGATATTTTGCAACGGTATGACCCTTGGTCGTGTCGGCGGAAAGATTGAGTTGGGCATGTGGCCGACCTCGGATTTTATTGTAGATAATATTCCTGCCGATATGTTGGGACGATATATTCGTGTGGAGGGCGCTGTGCCGGAGGTGGAGAGTGTCAGACGCTCCAAGATAGGAGAGTTAACAATGCAAGATATTACCACGGTAGTTCAATTTGACAATGTCCATATCTCGGATAGAGGCAATGGCTTTTGGTGTGAAATGGTCGATGGAGAGAGGATTGATACCGTTCGAGTGATTGAGGACTCGGCGGGAGGATCTCTTTCGGTGCGTATTCGTGGAGGTTGCGACTATGCGGGCGACCGTATCCCTGATGGGAATTTCTCGGTTAAGGGTATAGTGGATTATTCGGCAGGCGAATACTACCTGCGAATAATCAATAACGGTATAATCTCTGATATTCTTAGTCGATAAGACCTTCGGGCAGAACGAGTTTCATTGTGCGAGCCTCAAAGTCTATCGCTGCAATAAAATCCTCGACGGCAGGTACAAGATATTGCTTGCCTTTCAATTCTATCTCAAATAATGGGTTGAAATCATTGTCGTAGAAGTCGATGATTTCTCCCTTCTGTCGGCCTATGCGGACGGAGAATCCGATAAGGTCCTCAAATGTGAACTCGTCACTCTCCTCGCACGGCTCCTCCTCGATAAAAATCTCGTTGCCGATAATGAGTTCGGCACGCTTTGGTGTATCTATGTCGGCGAATGCTACTACGGCTCCCGATGCTCCACGGCGAGAGAAGGAGTCACAAAAAAGAGGAACAACCAATGAGTTTACATAGGTAAACAATGGTTGTTCCTCCGGCTTGAAGTTGTCAGGGAAATTCGCATAGAGGGTAAGGCTGACCTCGCCCCCAACTCCGAAGAGTTTATTTATGCGTCCTACTGCCAACATCTCAACAAGAAACTGCTTGTTACTATCCGAATTACTCGGCAGCAGCCTCAGTCTCAACAGCAGGCTCCTCTGCAACTGCAGCAGCGGCCTCAGCCTCAGCAGCAGCCTTCTTCTCAGCGATAGCCTGTGCACGAGCCTCCTTAACAGCAGTCTCTGCGGTAAGACGAGCCTTCTTGTCTGCGTTAGCATCAGCAGCGAGCTTGTTAACCTTAGCGGTTACCTTGCCCTCTTTCTCGCCGAGCCACTTGTTGAACTTCGCCTCAGCGTCGCTCTCAGTGAATGCGCCCTTTGCTACGCCACCAAGGAGGTGCTTCTTGTACAATACGCCCTTGTACGAAAGAATCGCACGAGCAGTATCGGTAGGTTGTGCGCCTTTCATTAACCAACTCAGAGCTTGCTCGAAGTTCAAGTCGATTGTAGCAGGATTCGTGTTAGGGTTGTAAGTACCCAATTTCTCGATAAATTTA
The DNA here is from genome assembly GCA_045659425.1 of Alistipes sp. Lineage (GTDB taxonomy): Bacteria > Bacteroidota > Bacteroidia > Bacteroidales > Rikenellaceae > Alistipes. The sequence goes on from JAZOWW010000028.1 coordinate 51,426, forward strand.
CCATCACGTGGCGCTCTGCTATCTGCAACGACGATGTGATAGAAAGCGTAAGCCTTCTTACCATGACGTGCCAAACGAATTTTAACAGCCATAATGCTATAAAATTTTTTGTTAATAAATAAGTTAAAACGCTAACCCACTTTGGATTAATCGGGGACAAAGGTAGTAAAAAGATTATAATAACGCAATAAATTTCTCTTTTTTGCAAGAATTGTTTCTCTGCTCTATATTTTTAGGACAAGATATGTTTGCATATATATGCGTTATTAGTTTGCATATATGCATTTTTATGAATGTAAGCAAAAAGGTGAATTTGGGCAATTGTTGCTTTTTGTACCTATGTATATAATAATATAGGAGCGGGGTAGGGTTGATGACACTGTTGGATATACTTCCAGGTTGTAACATTTATTGGTCTGCGCTTGCGTGTTAAAAATCCCGCTTATATACGCTTTGAATGGCGAAGTGCTATAATTCTTAAAAAAAATACATTTCATTTTCTTTGTTTTGTTCGTGATATGGTTACAAATTGTAAGCAAAATTATATTATTTATCGACAAATCCTCAAAACGGGCAATTTTTTATGCAGAAAAATTTGCATATCTATATATATATATATATTTGCAATCGGATTACTAATTTTTATTCATTAAACTTTGTGCTTATGATTAAAAAACTTACACTAACAATTACTGCAGTTTTGTTTGCGGCAATGTCTGTATTCGCACAAAATATGCAGGTTTCGGGTAGGGTGACCAGCACTGACGGAACTGCTATTGCTGGTGCTACCGTAGTTGTAGAAGGTACAAATATTGGTACCACTACTGATGGAGATGGTAAGTATACTCTTTCTGCTCCGGCAAATGGTTTGCTTACATTCTCATTCCTCGGTTATATTGATGCAAGTATCGCTGTCAACAACAAGACCGTTGTGAATGCAATGCTTAGCGAGGACACCGAGAATATCGGTGAGATTATCGTCGTAGGTTATGGCTCAGGTCGTAAAGTCGGCACCCTCATCGGTTCAGTTGACCAGGTGAAGGCTGACAAGCTCGAGGAGCGTCCAACCAACAACGTGATGGATGCAATGCAGGGACAGGTTCCGGGCTTGCAGATTTTCAGCGGTATGGGTGAGTTGACTGCAGAGTCTACTATCCGTCTGCACGGTATGGGTTCAATCTCGGCAGGTAACGAGCCTCTCGTTTTGCTCGATGGCGCACCTATTACTACCGGTACGCTGATGCAGATGAACCAGAACGATATCGCTTCGATTTCGGTATTGAAGGATGCGTCTGCTACATCTATCTATGGTTCGCGTGCTGCTAATGGTGTTATCTATGTAACAACCAAGAAGGGTTCGCGTGGACAGGAGAACGCTGTAGTATCACTCCGTACTCAGTACTCTATGTCAAGTCCAATTCAGCCACGAATGAAGCGTATGAATACTCAGCAGTTGCTCGGTTATACTGCTGACGCATTCGCTGCTGCATATGGTTTTGACTATAGCGATCCTGCCGTTAAGCCGGATGCATATTGGGGACAAGTTGCTGGAGCTTTGTTCGGTGCTGCATTCCCTGAGGGATACTTCGGCGATGGAACCACTCACGATGGTTTCAAGAAACTCTCTGCTCTTGCGTTTGGTATCGATGAGTCAGTTGACGTAAACTGGTACGACGAGATTTTGAAGAAGAATGCTCCTATGTATCAGGCAGATTTGAGCGTTTCGGGTGGTACGCAGAAGACCTCTTACTTCCTCTCTACATCTTACCTCAACCAGGAGGGTATCGCTCCGGGTTCGGACAACAGCCGTTACACTTTCCGTGTAAATGTTGATTCGCAGGCTAAGAAGTGGTTGAAGGTAGGTATGAACCTCGGTTTGGCTTACTCTGACTATGCAAATGCTTATGGTGCATATATGACAGCAAACGAGTCTCTTTGGACCGGTTCTCCAATCTTGGCATCTTTGCTCATTCCTTCATATCAGAATAATAAGAATGAGGATGGTAGCGATATGATGTTCTTGGACAGCTATATGCAGGCCAATCCAAAGCATTTGTACAATTGGCAGAAGTATGATCGCAACCGTTTGCAGTTGAATGGTTCGACATTTATCGAGGTACAGCCTGTAAAGGGTCTTACTCTCCGTTCGCAGCTCTCTGCTAACGCATTCGACGTTCGTTCTACTAACATCAGCAGCCCTGACACCCCAACTTCAACAGGTACAAAGGGTACTGGTACTGTAAACGAGAGCTTCCAGCGCTCTTACAGCTGGACCAGCACCAATACTGCTGAGTACAGACATACTTTTGCTGACGCACACCATTTCAGCGCACTCCTCGGACACGAGAGTATTTATGGTAGCGGTCACTCTTTCGGCGTAGGTACAAAGGGTATTACCAACTCTGACCTCCTCTATCTGAGTAAGGGTACTGAGACTACTTCATTGCCAACATATTCAACATCGAAGTATGCTTATAACTCGGCATTCTTCCGTGCAGAGTATGACTACTCGGAGAAGTATTTCGTTGATGCTTCGGTTCGTTACGATGCTTGTTCACGTTTTGGTGCAGAGAACCGTGGTGCAATCTTCTGGTCAGTAGGTGCTATGTGGAACCTTAAAAAGGAGGCTTGGTTGAAGGATGTAGATGCTCTCTCTAACTTGTCATTGAAGGCTTCTTATGGTACACAGGGTAACTCAGGTATTGGCAACTATGCACAGTATGAGACAATTGCTTCAAGCAGATATCCATATATGGGTAACGGTGCTTGGTATATCAGCAACGCAGGTAACCCACAGTTGGCATGGGAGCAGCAGGCTACTTTGACTATCGGTGCACACGTTGAGTTGTGGAAAAAACTCACATTGGGTGTAGATTGGTATCGTCGTCAAACTACCGATATGTTGATGGGTATGCCATTGGCTCCATCGTCAGGTTTCACAAGCCAGACTGCAAATATCGGAGCAATGCGCAACTCGGGTGTTGACGTTAACCTCAACTACAACATCTTCCAGAATAAGGATTGGTACGTAAGCATGTATGCAAACTTCAACTACAACAAGAACCAGTTGACTAAGTTGTGGGACGACACTACTACCGACGCAGCGATGAACGACTCTATGCACTATGTAGTAGGTAAGCCTTACGGTGAGTTCTACATGCCGGAGTGGCGTGGTGTAAACCCTGAGACCGGTGCTCCACAGTGGACCAACGCTGAGGGTGGTATTACCGAGAACTTCGATGAGGCTGTTGCCGTCGATTTGAATAAGTCTATCCAGGCTCCTTGGTCAGGAGGTTTCGGTTTCAACGTATCTTGGAAGGGTATCGGTTTGACAGCTGACTTCTCTTGGGTATCTGGCAACTATATGGTGAACAACAACCTCTACTTCTTGGCTAATCCGGGAATGGTTATTGGTGGTTACGGTCAGGTTGTACAGGCTCTCGATTACTGGAAGCAGCCGGGTGACAACACCAGATTCCCAGCTTTGTGGCATGAGATGCAGTTTGATTCAAATATTCTTGAGGACGCTTCATTCTTGCGTTTGAAGAATATTCAGCTCTCATATACATTGCCTCGCCACTTACTCAAGAATAACCGTGTTATCTCAGGTTTCAAGGTGTATGTAGGTGCTCGTAACCTCTTCACCGTTACCGATTACAACGGTCTTGACCCAGAGGTTGCATCAGGTGATGATGCTTGGGACGTGGATTATATGCCAAACTCTCGTCAGTGGACATTTGGTTGTGAGTTTAAGTTCTAATCCGAAACTATATGTATAACAAATTAAATGTAGTTAATATGAAAAAACTGAAATATATTTTGGCTTCGTTGTGCGTGGTTATCGGTTTTGGTTCATGTAATCTTGATATCACGCCCGACACTGATATCGCAGGTCCGGATGCAGGCAAGTTGCTCTATGTAGAAGGTCTTGTGGCAGGATTGTACAATGATATGGCTACGGCTCAGTCGTACGAGAACCTGCGCTTACCTGACTACTATACAGATCTCCTCAATGAGACCGGTCAGTCTGGTAACAGAGGTGGTTTCTTCTCTCGTTGGCAGATATACTACGATGACCAGGATGTTAGTTACAACTGGAACTTGTACTACTCTATCGTTGCGTCAGTAAACTTTACTTTGGAGAAGGCTGATGAGGCTTTGGCAGCAGAGCCAGAGAACGAGGCTGCACTGAATGCTTTGAAGGGTGAGCTCTACTTCTTCCGTGCTTTCTTTATGCATCAGTTGGCATTGCGCTTCTGCCAGGACTACGATCCTGCCAAGGCTGAGAGCCAGCTGGGTGTTCCTTGTCCGGTTAAGTATGATGCTTTGGCACAGTTGAACCGTGGTACTTTGGCTGCTACTTACCAGCGTATTACCGATGATATCAAGGCTGCTGAGGGTTTGGTTAAGACTGCCGGTGCTGCAAACTCTGGTAAGGTAACTGCTGATGCTGTAACAGCATTGAAGGCTCAGGTTGCATTGCAGATGCACGACTATGCTAATGCGAGCACCTATGCAAAGTCACTCTATACCAAATATCCTCTTGCTACTGCAGCTTCAGAACTTGCAGATATGTGGAATAATGATACCTCGTCAGAGACTATCTTCCAGATCAACCTTACAAAGCAGACTTTGGCATTGGTTGGCGACTTGGCTTACGACTACACTTGGGGTGATTGGAACGAGGAGGAGCAGACTTATATCTTCGACCCAGCATACGTTCCTGAGCAGTGGGTTTGCGATTTGTACGATGCATCGGATTGGCGCTATGGTATATACCTTGGTCCTAACCGTACAAAGTCAATCGCTGCGGATGCTGCTGAGCAGGCTAAGCTTGTCTTGAAGTTCAAGGGTAACGAGGACCTCTTCTCAAAAGAGCACGTGTTGACATATGCTAATATGCCTAAGATCTTCCGTGTAGCCGAGATGTATCTCATCGATGCTGAGGCTCAGTATCGTACGGAGGGTGGTGACGCTCTCGCTCCGCTTAACGCTTTGCGTAAGGCTCGTGGTTTGGCAGAGTTGTCATCAACAGGCGATGAACTCTTCGCAGAGATTAAGAAGGAGTGCGTACGTGAGTTCATTGGTGAAGGTCGTCGTTTGTTCGACTTGAAGCGTTGGGGAGACGGCTTCCAGCGAAATGGCCAAACTGCTTATTTGAGCGGCTTGAAGGGCGGTACAACAGTATACGAAATGAAGGTTGAGGCAAATAATCCTAAGTTCGTATGGCCTATTCCAGAGGAAGAGGGAACAAACAACCCTAACATTGGTCAGCAAAATGAGGGTTATACCCAATTTTAATAAACTTAAGTTCGAATTAGGTTAAACAATTAGGTTAGGGATTACCCGAAGAGGTTGCTCTCGTCAAGAGCAACCTCTTTTTTTGTGTATAGAGATGGCGGTTTGGACCTTATTTTTAGATTTTGCGGCAGTTTTTTTGATTTTTCGATAGTTTTAAGATGAAAAGAGGGTATATTTGTAGGAACGAAAATTCCGTGTTATGAATTGGGAAGAGATTATACTAATTATATTGATGCCGTTAGTGGGAACGGTTATAGGTTCGTCAAGTGCAATTTTTCTTGGAGAGAAGATTGCTGCCAGGATGCAGAATACACTTCTGGGATTTGCTGCCGGGGTGATGGTTGCAGCATCGGTTTGGTCGTTGCTTATCCCTGCCATAAATGAGGCGGAGGCGCAGGAGATTATCGCCTGGATGCCCGCCTTGGTAGGCTTTATGGGAGGTATTTTATTTATGCTTCTTCTGGATATGCTTACGCCGCACCTGCATCCGGGGAGTGATACTCCGGAGGGTGTGCATGCCTCGTTCGGCCGTTCGACTATGTTGATGTTGGCTGTGACGCTCCACAACATTCCTGAGGGAATGGCTGTCGGCGTTGTTGTCGCAGGTGCCTTGTCGGGACAGGTGGATATATCGACGGCGGGAGCGGTGACTTTGGCGCTCGGTATCGCTTTGCAGAATATTCCCGAAGGCGCAATTATCTCGTTGCCACTGCGAGCGAACGGGAACTCACGTCTTAAATCGTTGGCCTATGGAACGGCATCGGGCTTTGTTGAGCCACTCGCTTCCATAGTTACCATATTGCTTATAGAGCATTTAATCGGAGTCTTCCCGTATTTGTTGGCCTTTGCTGCCGGCGCAATGATATACGTGGTAGTCGAGGAGTTGATTCCCGAATCAAAAAATGGCGCACACTCCAACCTCTCAACCATAGGTTTTGCCGTTGGATTTGCCGCTATGATGGTGTTGGATGTTGCTCTGGGATAGAGTTATATTGCCTTTATTGCCTGCAAGATACCCTCTGCGTCATAACCGCATTCGGCGTATAGTTCGGCAGGAGTCCCCTGCTCAATGAAGCGGTCGTTTATACCCAGGCTCTTTATCTTTGCTTGCACGCCATATTCTGTGTAAAACTTGGTGACGGCTTCGCCTACTCCGCCACGCAGGACTCCATCCTCAATAGTGATTATGCGAGAGAACTTTTCGCCAACCTCACGCAGCAGACTCTCGTCTAACGGCTTGGCATATCTTAAATCATAGACTGCTACATCGTAACCATCTTTTGCAACTGCCTCTGCGGCCTTTTCTGCCGCTTCGCAACACTTGCCGATGGCGAGTAACGCTACATCCTTACCCTCACGCAGTATTCGACCCTTGCCGATTGGCAACTCCTCAAACTCTGAGTTACGCCACTCTGTTCCACGTCCTCCGCCACGAGGGTAGCGGATGGCAAACGGTTTGCCGTGGCACACGGCGGTGTACATCAGGTTTCGTAACTCTCGCTCGTCGGACGGAGCTGCAACAACAATATCGGGGATGCACGATAAATATGCCAAGTCAAAGGCTCCGTGGTGTGTAGCACCATCCTCGCCGACTAAACCTCCACGGTCAAGACACAGAACGACAGGGAGGCGTTGCAGGGCAACATCGTGGATGATATTATCGTAGGCACGTTGCATAAATGTTGAGTAGATGTTGCAGAATGGCACCAATCCGCCTGCGGCCAATCCTGCCGAGAAGGTTACGGCGTGCGCCTCTGCGATGCCTACGTCGAAACAGCGTTCGGGCATCTCGGCCATCATTATATTCATCGAACATCCGCTCGGCATGGCAGGTGTAACGCCCACGATGCGCTCGTTGCTGCGAGCGAGGTCGAGAAGTGTCGTTCCGAAGACATCCTGGTAGCGGTCGCTGCCATTCGATGAGACAACACGCTCTCCCGTGTCAGGGTTGTATCGACCCGGAGCATGCCATACGGGCAGATTCTTCTCCGCAGGGTGATAACCGTGGCCTTTGCTCGTGAGAACGTGGAGCAGTTTAGGCTCCTTAATATCTTTCAGTGCACGAAGTGTGCGAACGAGTTCCTTTACGTTATGACCATCGACACGTCCGAAGTATCTAAAACCGAAACTCTCGAAGAGGTTACTGTTTTGCAACAATCCGTGCTTAACGGCATTGCCCAACTTCTGGCATAGACGCAAAATCGGAGGAATGTGCGAGAGCATCGCCCACATTCGTTGTTTGAAGCGGTTGTAGTGAGGCGATGTGGAGAGGTGGAGCAGATAGCCGTTTAGAGCGCCTGTCGAGCGATCAATCGACATATTGTTGTCGTTCAGAATAACTAAAATATCGGAGTTTTTGCCCGCACCTGCGTTGTTCATACCCTCGAATGCCAAACCTCCCGTCATCGAGCCGTCGCCGATAACGGCAACCGCCTTGCGTTCCTCCCCCTGCAACTTTGCGGCCTTGACCATGCCGAGTGCTGCCGAGATGGATACCGAAGCGTGACCAGCCCCGAAAGCGTCATATTCGCTCTCTGCCATACGAGGGAAGCCGCTTATGCCATCCTTGCAGCGGTTGCGTTGGAAGGCCTCTCTTCGCCCTGTGATAATCTTGTGGGCATAGGCTTGGTGGCCTACATCCCAGACAATCTTGTCGTATGGCGTATCATATACATAGTGTAGAGCAACGGCAATCTCCACGGCACCGAGCGATGAGGCAAGGTGGCCAGGATTCTTGGCGCACTCTTCGATGATATATTGGCGCACCTCATCGCAATAGCGTGGGAGTTCGCTCACCGAGAGTCTTTTCAGATCGGCAGGAGAGTCTATCGAGTAGAGGTACTTATATTCGAGATGTGTCATGTCTGAGATTTTGTCGTTTTGTTAGAATGGATAACCGACACCGAAGTTCAGTGAGGTGTTTTTCCATTTGAAGTTGTGAATCCATCGCTCTCCCGCAGGTCTGTTAGGACTATAAAGTTGGATACCCCAATCTAAACGCAGGATTGCAAACTGAATATCTATACGCAGGCCGATGCCCGTGTTGAATCCGAGTTGTTTGTAGAATGAGTCGAAGTGGAATACAGACTCCTCAGGGTAGGTCACGCCGTCACGTCCCATATACCATACGTTACCGACGTCGAAGAAGGTGGCTCCGTGGAATATTCCCCAAATCGGGAATCGGAATTCGAGATTTGCCTCTAATTTCATATCTCCCATCTGTGTCGGATAGACTACATTGCTTGGCAGTGGAGAGGATCCCGGTCCCAATGTACGTGGAGCCCAGCCTCGCATACTGTTGCTACCGCCGGCATAGAACATACGGTCGAACGGCATTGCCAACGAGTTGCCGTAGGCCAATCCGAAACCGGCATATAGGCGACCCGCTATTGATGTCACGTCGCCGAGCATAATTCGGTGGCTGGCACTGATGTCGGCACGAACGTATTGAGAGTAGCGAATGCCAAGCAGGTTGTAGTAGTTCTCTCCTGCGACAGGCTTCGAGAAGAGGTGCATAAGACCATCAAGCAGGTTGCCGGCTAATTCCCAGTTGACACGTACGGATGTCTGGTTGCGTGTGGTTTTGAGGCGTTGGTTGTTGTATGCGTATGAGCCGGCAATGGCCAAGATAAGTTGCGATTCGTAACTGCGTTTCAGGTATTCGTTCTGCAACGAGTTGTAATAACTCTGGTCAATATATCCCACATCGACCCAGTTCAGACTGATTGGGCTGATGACGAATGAGGAGTTGCCCAGGTTGCGCCACGAGTATGACCATACGGCACTCGATAGGCCACGGCGGTAGTATGGGCGATCCTGATAGTTGTACGATAGTTCAAAACGAGTTCGTGGTGATGCCACACGGCTCAGACCCGAGGTGCGGAATATCAGGAATCGAGGGAATGACAATCCTGCCGAGAGTCCGAACTCCATAGCGTTACGCTTCTTGGCATCGGGGGCCTTCATATATTCGTATCCCGCCGTGCCGTTCAACTCTAACATCTCCGCTCCTCGGAAGATGCTTCTATTCTGGTAGCCGAGCGTCGCCTTTAAGCCATAGAAACTCGATGTTGTGGTGCCCTCCAACTCCGCTTTGATGCTCTGTCTCAGGGCGGGAGTACATAGGATGTCGCAGTCGAGGTATCGCTCACGGGTATAGTTGAGACTCGTAGAGTCCGAGCCTCCTATGTAGGTAATATATCTATTTTGCGATGTCGAGTCTGCTACCTCGTTAAACATAATTCGTGCGCTCTTGAAGTAACTCATCTGCATCAGATTGTTGTATGCACGAGTCACATGTGAGTAGTCGTAAACCGCATTAGGGTAGAGCGGCAGGGCGGGTCGCAACACCTGAGGGCGAACGTTTGGACGTTTGCCGCTGAATAGAATATTCAAACCTCGGTAGGTCGTTGTGTCAAGTTGAGTGAAGTAATTCTGCTGCGCTTTTGCAAGGGATGCGTTATAGTTCGGAACGATGTTAATGTTACGCAGGCGATAGACCGCATTGTTGTCGTAGATAGCATCGCCTCGGGAGTTATATCCTTCGAGTTTCTGCTTGATAATCATCGTTATGCCAACCTTGTCTTTGTGTGTGACGGTGTCTGCCAAATATTCGATATTATTTACCGAGAAGCCGTAGTATCCCCTGTTTTTCAAGAAATTGGCGATACGGTCACGCTCTGCATCGAGTTTCGAGATGTCGAATAACTCTCCGACCTTGATAAGGCAGTTAATAGTATCAGGTTGCAGGATAGGAGCCAAGAATCGGTCACGATAGTCATACGAAATCTTATCAATGATGTATGGGCGATTCTGTTTGAGTGAGTATGTGACTTTTGCTCTCTGCTTGCGGTATGTGGTATCAACCTTATACTTCACTTCGGAGGCGAAGTAGCCTCTGGAATCGAGATATATTTTGAGATTCTCGGCCGACTTCTCTGTGTCATCCATGTCGAACAGTACAGGCTCTTCTCCAATCTTACGTTTGATATTGTTCCACCAATTATCCTTGTCAGGGTTGGCCAGATTGTATACCCATACATAAAAATCGGTACCGAGGAAGTGTTTGTTTGGTGTCTGGCGAATATACTTACTGACATCCTCGGCAGAGATGCGATCCTTCTTTTTGACGCTGTGGTCGCTCTCGATTTTAACCTTCTGTAACAGATATGAATCCTTCGGCAAACGACGTGTCACATTGCACGATGAAAGCAAAGCCATCACCGCAACCGTCACGCATACTAATATTGCACATCTTTTCAACATCTGTTATCTTTTTTTGACTCTGCAATAAATCCTCCACAGAGTACCGTTTTCTTGTAAAATTTGCCATCTTTGAGCCTGTGCCGACAGTAATAATAGGGTCGGTTTGCGCCAATAATAAGCATATAATCGTTCAAAGATACGTAATTATTGCGAAAATAATACTATTTTTGAGGTCAGAAAAGAGGATAAAAGATAAATTTTATCTTTGACACAAAGTTTTTACGACAAAAAATGGTAGAGAAATTTATTATGGCGGGCGATACTGCCCTGCATATATGCGACTCCGAACAGGGAGAAAAGTGTGTGGTTTTGCTGCACGGTTACTTGGAAAATATGCTTGTGTGGGAGGAGTTTATTCCGCTGTTGTACAAGCGAGTACGTATTGTTACTGTTGATCTTCCGGGTCACGGTATCTCTGAGGTTAAGGGCGAAATTCATACAATGGATTATCTGGCGGATACGGTTGTTTCTGCGCTCGATACTCTCTCTATCGATAAGGCTTTTGTTGTGGGGCACTCTATGGGCGGATATGTTGCGTTGGCACTCTGCGAACGACACCCTGAAAGATGTGCTGGTCTTGTGCTTTTGAGTTCTACTCCAAATGCCGATAGTGACGAAAAGCGCAAAAATCGAGAGCGTGAAATCAACCTCGTTCGTTCCGGTAAAAAGGAGTTACTCGCAAAGACGGCTCCGGAGGCTGGTTTTGCAGTTGAGAATCGTCGGCGTCTCTCGTCATATATCGAGGATTTGGTTGAGACTGTACACCTTACCGAAGATGCTGGAATCATAGCCCTTTTAGGAGGTATGGCGCAGCGTCCCGATAGAAATGATATGTTGAAGAAATCGTCTGTCTCTCAACTCTTTATACTTGGTCGCAAAGATGGATATATCTCCGAGGAGGTGGGGCGGTCAATGGTCGAAAATCATCCTCAGGCAGAGGCTGTATGGCTCTCCGATTCTGGTCACATGGGCTTTATCGAGGAACCGCAAGCGTGTGCTCAGGCTATACTTGATTTTGTGGGGAAAAATTAAAGAAAAAGGCTGTCATTCGACGGCCTTTTCTTTATGCTCTTTCCAATAAAAAACGGCAGCAAATCGCTGCCGGTGTAAACTCTCTATCTTGTTGCCTTTAAATTTTGGTAAATTCCAGCAAGATATCCATGGCTAATGAAGGATCGTCCGCCTCGAGCGGCTGAATTATCTTCAACACTAACTTCTTGCCGGAAACATCCTCAATATCAAAACTTGTAGTCTCTGTTTCGACTTCGTAATCATTCTCGTATTTTGTAGTCAAGAGGAACTTGCCATCACTAACTTGGTATGTTCCGTTGAGGGATTGGGTCACTCCTTGACTTGTCATGCTGATAACGCATGTGCCGCCCCGTTTCAGGTTGAATACCACAGCGTCGAGACCCATTTCGGGATTAGGAATAGATACCGATGCCGATTGAAATTCGGAAGACATCGTAATGGCGGACAATGACCACTCGCCTACTAACTTGCTCTGATACTTGCTGTCAGGCCATTCTGACTTGTCGCACGATACAAAACCTATCGCCAAAGCGATAACCAGGATAAGATTGAATAACTTTTTCATACGCACAATGATTTATGGTTCATACAAAAGTATAGATTTTCTAATAAAAAACCAAATTGTCGATATGTGAAAATAGGGAGAAGGCACATTTTCTGCCATCTTCGATGTAATATGTAGAATAATTCGCAAAATAGACCACCAAGTTTTGATTTTTTTATTACCTTTGCAAAGAGTATGTAAATACGCAAACTGAAAAGATTTTAGATAAACTATTTTAATTAACAGTCAAACTTATGATTTATTCACACGAAGTGCAGCAGATGTGCTGCGTAAAGAAGGGTGCAAATCACGAGTCAGCTCCAATTCCGGAGGAGGGCAAGTGGGTTCGTGCCAAGGAGATTAAGGACATTTCAGGTCTGACTCATGGTATTGGTTGGTGTGCTCCACAGCAGGGCGCTTGTAAACTGACCCTTAATGTAAAGGATGGTATCATCCAGGAGGCTCTCGTTGAGACTATCGGTTGCTCTGGTATGACTCACTCGGCTGCTATGGCATCAGAGATTCTCCCGGGTAAGACTATCTTGGAGGCTTTGAATACCGACCTCGTTTGCGATGCAATCAACACCGCTATGCGTGAACTCTTCAAGCAGATTGTTTACGGTCGTACACAGTCAGCGTTCTCTGAGGGTGGTTTGGTAATCGGTGCTTCGTTGGAGGACCTCGGTAAGGGTCTTCGTTCGCAGGTAGGTACTATGTTCGGTACTTTGGCAAAGGGTACTCGCTACTTGGAGATGGCAGAGGGATATTGTACTCGTATGGGTCTCGATCAGAACGACGAGGTTATCGGTTACGAGTTCGTACACCTCGGCAAGTTCATGGACTTCGTAAAGAAGGGTATCGAGCCGGTAGAGGCATTGGAGAAGTCAAAGGGCTCTTATGGCCGCTTCAAGGATGCTGTTAAGTATATTGACCCACGTCACGAGTAAACCATATTGTTAAACCATTAAAAAAGAGAAAATTTATGGCATTGTTTGAGAGCTATGAGCGCAGAATTGACAAGGTTAACGCTGTGCTTGCACAATATGGTATCAATGGTTTGGATGAGGCAAAGGCTATCTGCGACGCAAAGGGTATCGACCCTTACAAGATGTGTGAGGAGACTCAGCCTATCTGCTTCGAGAACGCAAAGTGGGCTTATGTAGTAGGTGCTGCTATCGCAATTAAGAAGGGTTGCACCTCTGCTGCTGACGCTGCTGAGGCTATCGGCGAGGGTTTGCAGGCTTTCTGTATCGCAGGTTCGGTGGCTGACGACCGTAAGGTTGGTATCGGTCACGGTAACTTGGCTGCACGTTTGCTCCGTGAGGAGACTCAGTGCTTCGCATTCTTGGCTGGTCACGAGTCTTTCGCTGCTGCTGAGGGCGCAATCAAAATTGCAGAGATGGCTAACAAGGTACGTACAAATCCTCTCCGTGTAATCTTGAACGGTTTGGGTAAGGATGCTGCGAAGATTATCTCTCGTATCAACGGCTTTACCTACGTTCAGACTCAGTTCGACTACTATACCGGCGAGGTAGCAGTAGTAGAGGAGATTGCTTACTCTGACGGTCTTCGTTCAAAGGTACGTTGCTATGGTGTTGACGACGTTCGTGAGGGCGTTGCAGTAATGTGGAAAGAGGATGTAGATGTATCGATTACCGGTAACTCTACAAACCCTACCCGTTTCCAGCACCCAGTTGCAGGTACTTACAAGAAGGAGCGTGTACTCGCTGGCAAGAAGTACTTCTCAGTGGCTTCTGGTGGTGGTACAGGTCGTACTTTGCACCCAGATAACATGGGCGCAGGTCCTGCTTCTTACGGTATGACTGATACCCTCGGTCGTATGCACTCTGACGCTCAGTTCGCAGGTTCGTCGTCAGTTCCTGCACACGTTGAGATGATGGGCTTCCTCGGTATGGGTAACAACCCAATGGTAGGTGCTACTGTTGCAGTTGCCGTAGCCGTAGAGCAGGCGATGAAATAATTTTATTGTGAAAAGGCAGCATTAGCTGCATTTCTCTCGAATCCCCGAATGGGTAGTACGCCGAGTACAACCCATCCGGGGATTTTTCACGATATACACCTACTACTACCTTTTGACAATAAAATGGGTGCTGCTATTGCTTGCCTTGTATATGCTCGGCTAAAACGTTTTTTTGATGTATTAGATAATTAGCTGCCAAAGACGAGAAAAGCGGTAAATGACTTGTGGACATTTACCGCTTTCCTTAGTTTTAGAACAAACCCTTAGGTAAGAAATACTTTTCTTAAAGGCTTATAAATCAGCCTCTTTTGTTGGTTGGTTCTTTTATTGTTCTACGGCACGAAGGAGCGCTTTGATTGTTCCGTCCTGGATAAGGATAAGAGTATCGAAGTCGATATCGTAGTGTGTGATATTGCTCAGCAGTTGCGAGAACTGATGCTCCAACTCTCCATTCTCTGGGCAGAACATCATGGTTGTGCCTACCGAGAGGAATCTCAGGCCGAGTTTATCGGTCGTGCTATATCGTCCGAGGAGATTGTTGCAGGCGGCCTTACCCGAGAGTGAACCATCGGTGGCAAAACGCAGATTGAAACTCTCCTGCGGGAGTTTTACATCACGACCTTCCATCTGTACCAGGTGCCACGTTGTGCCAACCAAAGGTTTGGCATTCTTAATGCGCAAGCGGCACTGCGAGCAGCAACCAACAAACAGGATAGTACAAATAAGTGCGAGAATACTCTTTATCTTCATAGTCTTTATGTTTAAAATTCAATCAAATAGTCGGGCATTGGTACGCTCTTGCCCGTAGCACGAATTGTCGGCATAAGAGCATCCCAGCCACGCAATTTATTCGAGAGTGCAGTTGCCAATTCGGCAAGTTTCTCGGGGTTAGAGGCCGATAGGTCGTTACGTTCGGTAATGTCCTCGGCGATGTTGTACAACTCCAACGCCTGTGTGCGGTGGCGATATACCAATTTCCAGTCGCCCTTGCGCAAGCACGACATATAATCGATGTCGTTCAGGTGGTAAGGCTTCCATTGGTGTGGGAAGTGTGCGATAACTTCACGGTCGGGTGCGATGCCGGAGATGCTCTCCGAAATCTCGTATGCGTTAGCCTCCTTCTGCGAGGTAATTTCGCCATTATCGACAGCCTGACGGACAGCCTGCGAGCCGTCGGTAAGCAGTGGAACGAGGTTCTTGCCGTCAATCTCCTGCACGGTCTCATACTTCTCGATACCTGCCATGTCGAGAATAGTCGGGAATATATCCTCGGCCATAATCGGGGTGTTGATGCGGGTGCCGGCAGCAATTTTATCCGGCCACCAGACAATCATCGGCACACGAATACCCGCCTCATAGCACGAACCCTTACCCTCACGCAGCGGCAAGTTCTGGGTGTGGCGTACACCGCCCTTCGAGAGGTTTTCGGAGTTTCCGCCATTGTCGGACATGAATATTATAATTGTATTGTCTGCAACACCCCTCTTCTCCAAATAGGACATCAGGTCGCCGAGCGATTTATCCATGCCCTCGCACATCGACGCAAAGCGAGCCTGACCCTCATCCATACCTCGGTCAACGTACTTTTGGAAGAAACGCATATCACGGTGTATCGGTGTGTGTACGGCGTGATGTGCAAAGTTGAGGTAGAAAGGTATCTTGTTGTCGATAGGGTAGTCGAGTGTTTTGAGCGCTTCGAGCGTCAGAGCCTCGGTTAGGTGTACGTCGGTGCCGTAGTACTCGGCCATATTCTGTACGGAGAAGAAGTTCCAAAGTTCAGGAGTGTTTCCGTAGTTGTCCTCGGCATAGTAACTGCGTGGTTTGCCTGCAATCTGACCCGCCACGTTCACGCAGAAACCCATATTGAGCGGACTTGCGCCAGGAGTGCCGTATGTTGCCCAGTGTGCCTTGCCTACGTGAATGGTGTAGTAGCCGTCATCTTTGAGAATTTGCGGATATGGTGTGATATGCACGGCGTGGGTAAGACCCTCCTGCTCGGTTGGGGTTACACCGTTAATATTCCAATCCGTACGGTTCAGTACATCCCGCTCCTGTGCGCTTGGTGTGTCGGTTGCATCAGGATTCCAATCCTTGTGTGGAGAGGTGTAGTTTGTGATGCGGGTATGCGCAGCGTTCATTCCCGAAATTATGGATGAACGAGTTGGGGTCGATACGGGACAAACGTATGCGCTGGTCATAATTGTTCCCTCCTCGGCCAAACGGGCAATGTTTGGAGTGTCGTGGCGCAGATTGAACGGATATACCTCCTCGCCAAAGGCTACTGAGGTGTCGAGCCATCCGAGGTCGTCAATCAGGAAGAAGACAATGTTTGGTCTCTCCTCCACGTTGTTGCAGGCGGCAAGTGGTGAAGCCAAAGCCAGCGTTGCTAATGATTTACATAACGGTTTGTTCATGGTCTGTATAGTTTGAATTTTTTGCTTACTCTACGGTGCGGCGATTCATCAGCGCTTGTGTGATTGTATGCTCGTCAACATACTCCAACTCGTCGCCAAAGCCTATACCTCGGGCTATTGTCGTAATCTTTAAGTTGGAGAAGCGTCGCAAGATGTTCATCAAATAGAAGAGTGTTGTTTCCCCCTCGACCGATGCGGAGATAGCCACGATTACCTCCTTGACTTCGCCCAAAGCGATGCGGTCAAGTAGAAGATCTATCTTTAAGTCGGATGGCGCTACGCCCTGCATCGGGGAGATAACTCCGCCCAGCACGTTGTAGAGGCCTCGATATTGTCCGGTCTTCTCCACCGAGAGCAGGTCGCCCACCTGCTCCACGACGCATACGGTCGTATGGTCACGTGAGGTGTCGCTGCATATCTCGCAGACTTCGCTGTCGGAGAGGTTGCCACACTTAGCGCAATGGCAGATGTTGTTGCGGAAGTCGTCGATGCTCTGCGTCATCATTGCTACATCCTCTCGTTCCATCTTCAATATGTGCATAGCCAAGCGCAGAGCGGTGCGCTTGCCCACTCCCGGCAGACGGGAGAGGTCGTTGACAACGTTATCCAAAAGTTTAGACATAGCCTCCTCCGATTAGATTTTCTCTACATTGCTGCTCTCCGTCCAACCCTTCTTGCCGTCGGCAATGGTTATCTCGTACCAGCCGTCTATCTCGGAGAGGATGCGTACCGATGTGCCTTCGTGAAGCACAAAGAGGTCGGTTGCTGACTTGTCGGGTGAACTCTTAACCGATATGGCTGATGAGAGAACTATGGCATCTTCACGAGTGAGCATATTCTTTCGCTCGGCAAGGGCAAACGAAGATGAAAAGATTACGAACAATACTGCGAGCAGTGTGCCGTAAAATCCCGCTTTGCGAACTTTGAGCGAAGTGCCGAGGAAGAATAGTAGCAGGAATAAGAGCATCACTCCGATTGATGCGAGCGAGAAGATGCTCCATGCCATGCAACTCATCGAGCGGCTCAATGTTCGCATCCAGCGATTGAGGAAGAATTCGGGAATCTCGGTGATGTTATCCTTCGTGTGAGCCAACGCAATTTTTAGGTTGTGCTGCACATCCTCCGAATTTGGAGTCAGTCGCAAGGCTCTGTTGTAGTAGAGTATCGCACGACCCATGTCACCCAACTTGAAGTATGTGTTGCCGACATTGTAGTACAACTTTGCGGAGTACTTGCCCTCGTTCAAAATTGCCATGTAGTATTCAAGAGCCTCGGTGTAATTGCCGTTGATGTAGGCGTTGTTACCTGTCTCCCAAGCGTTTTCGATGTTAAGAGTTGTGGGCGCAGCAGCCTCGGTCTGAGGCTCGGTAGCAGGTGTAGCGTTCTCGCTTTGTGCCGATGCTGTGCCGATGCAAAGCAGGGCGGCGATGAGGATGATATATAATCTCTGTGTCATACTATCGTTTTGCTTTTGATTCAATCTTTGAAACTATTTCAATGCCGTCGGCATAGATGCTCTCCATGGTTGCAGTCGCAATAGGCGAGTATTGAGCCTCCTCGCACTTGGAGATAATCTCAGTGATGGCCTGAGCCTCCTCGGTTGCTCCTCGACGATTTAACTCCTCACGTATGCTCTCCTTGGTAAGGTCGGCAACAGGGATGTTGAAGCGGTCGCTGATATATCCCCACAATGCACGAAGCATCTCTTCGTAGAAGGCACGGCGATTCTGCTCCTTCATATATCGTGCTGCCGAGCGGAAACGCTGGATTGCAACCTTGTTGGCACGGCGACCCTTGACAAGTACCGTGTTGCGATTGTCACGGATGCGCTTGCGCAGGATGACGTATAGCATCGCTGCAATCAATACCATAGCCGCCAAAATAAACCAATATAGTGGCGAAAACATCAGCGGAGCGGTGGTGCTGAGCAATGACGGACTACCCAACTTTATGAAACGGATGTCGCTTGCAAGCAGACGAACATCCTCCTTGTTGGTTGTGGTGAGGAGCCCCTGTACGGTTGTTGCGGCACGGCTCTGGTCTGGGGTTACGGTTATTGAGAACTGCTCCGACGAGAGAGTTACGTAGCGACCATTCTCGGGGTTGAAGTATGTAAATTCGATAGGGGCAATGGTGTAATCCCCCTCGGCTCTTGCGATGAACGGATACTCGAAAGATTTATATCCTGTGCAGCCCGAAGCCGTCGTGTTTATTTGCTCGGTACTCTTTACGTCGTACAACTCAAATGAGGTTGGGAGGGAGAGCGTCGGTGCCTGCATAAAGTTGAGGTTGCCTGCACCTGCAATGCGTACCGTGATGTTTGCTGCCGAGTTGGCTACCACTTGCGGAGTTGAGAGTTTTGCCGACAGGTTGTACTTGCCGACCGCTCCCGTGAATGATGCCGGAGCACCGGCAGGGAACTCCTTTACCTGCAACTTTACCTCCGGGGTTTGCAACTCTCGGCGCACGTTGTAAATCTCGTGGCCGCCGCCGAAGAATGGGTCGAAACCACGATTGCTTTGTACGATTACCTGGATTACGGCGGTGAGTTCTGCCGGCTCGATTTTGAGCGAGCCACTCTGTTGAGGGTAGAGCAACCACTCTGCGAGGTTGTACGTGTCGTAAACCTTGTTGTTCAGAGTCTCACGGAAAGGTCCCTGCTCCACCTCGTTCTGCTGGCTCCAAAAGCCGTTGAACGATGGGTTTTTCAGCGACTCGATACCTGCGAGGTTGACTCTGCTGTATAATTTGAGTGTTGCACGTACCGCCTCGCCCTTGTAAACCGAAGAGCGGGATAGGGATAGGCGCAACAAAATATCGTCCTTGTTTATCTGGTTGCCGGCACGGCTCTCCAATGCTTGCGACTCTCTGCCTTGTTGTGAGTTATTGGTGTTGGCGGAGCCTCCGTTCGAGGCAGCACCGTCACGTATCTCAATCGGGGTAGGAGTTGTCGTGTATGTTGTGCCATCAACACTAATCTCGGCAGCACCGATGGTTACGTTGCCGCTATGCTGTGGCAACAGAACGAAGGTGATGGAGTAGTTGATGCTCGATGTTACCTTGCCATTGACCCACGAGGTCGAAGAGCCTTGCGATACGGCAGGACCTGCCATAACGTCGAAACCCTCGAACTTTGGGGCCACGAACGTATCCTTGTCGGGCTTCGCATTGAGCGAGAACTCGACACGGAACGCCTCGCCGACCGATACAATCATCGGGGCGTTAGTCTGGAAAGTGATCTTTTCGTCGGCAAACGACGAGAGAGTATGTATAGCCACAAAGAGGGCTGTAAAAAATATTTTTATAAGATTGTTCATATACAAACAACGATATAAAACTATGTTTTAGTATCCTAATTTTGGATTAGTTTATCAAACAATTCTATTGTTATCAAAACCCAAAGCCCCCTTACGAGAAGGGGGATTGGGTCGAAGTGCAGACTCTCGGCCTACTATGCAAAAGTGCTAATCTGTGGATTAGTGCGCAAAATCGGCGAAGAAGTCGTTGCCCTTGTCATCAACAATGATGAATGCCGGGAAGTTCTCCACGTAAATCTTACGAACAGCCTCCATTCCGAGTTCAGGGAAGTCAACAACCTCTACGCTCTTGATAGAGTTCTTGGCCAAGATAGCCGCAGGACCACCGATTGAGCCGAGGTAGAAACCACCGTGAGCCTTACAAGCGTCGGTAACAGCCTTTGAGCGGTTACCCTTGGCAACCATTACCATTGAGCCGCCTACGCTCTGGAACAAATCTACGTAAGAGTCCATACGACCTGCGGTAGTAGGGCCGAATGAGCCTGATGCCATACCGGCAGGAGTCTTTGCAGGACCTGCGTAATATACAGGGTGATTCTTGAAGTACTCAGGCATTGGCTTGCCCTCGTCAAGCATCTGCTTGATGCGAGCGTGAGCAATGTCACGAGCCACTATGAGAGTACCCTTCAAGTTGAGACGGGTCTTGATTGGATATTGTGAGAGAATTTCACGAACCTTGTCCATGCCCTCGTCGAGGTCGATATCTACTGCCGGTGACATTGCAGGAGCCTGTGCAGGGAGGAAACGTGCAGGATTCTTCTCCAACTGCTCCAAGAAGATACCCTCAGGAGTAATCTTTGCCTTGATGTTACGGTCTGCCGAGCAACTTACGCCGATAGCAACCGGGCAAGAAGCGGCGTGACGAGGAGCACGGATTACACGAACGTCGTGTACGAGATACTTACCGCCGAACTGTGCGCCGATACCCATCTCCTGGCATATTTTGAGAACCTTATCCTCCCATTCGAGGTCACGGAAGCAGCGACCGCCCTCATTTCCCGATGTTGGGAGTTCGTCGAGGTAACCAGCCGAAGCCTTCTTTACGGTTGCAAGACACATCTCAGCCGAAGTACCACCGATGCAGACTGCCAAGTGGTATGGAGGACAAGCCGAAGTGCCCAAATCCTTGATATGCTCCTTGAAGAACTTAGTCAAAGACTCGTCGTTGAGCAACGCCTTAGTCTGCTGATAGAGGAATGTCTTGTTAGCCGAACCGCCACCCTTTGTGATAAAGAGGAACTCATACTCCATTCCCGGATGACCACCATAGATGTCAATCTGTGCAGGGAGGTTGGTACCTGTGTTGTGCTCGTCGGTCATAGTCATAGGAACAACCTGTGAGTAGCGGAGGTTACGCTCCTTGTAGGTCTCATATACACCACGGGTGATGCACTCTGCATCATCAACGCCGGTATATACATCCTCGCCCTTGTGAGCAACGCAGATAGCGGTACCGGTATCCTGACAAGTTGGGAGCTCGCCCTCGGCTGCAACTACCGAGTTCATCAACATAGTGTATGCAACGAACTTGTCGTTGTCGGTAGCCTCAGGATCTTCGAGAATGTTGCGGAGCTTCTGCAAGTGTGAAGCACGCAAATAGAATGATACATCCTCGTAAGCAGCCTTTGAAAGTAACTCCAAGCCCTTTGGATCAACCTTCAAAATCTTGCGACCATCGCACTCTACTACCTTAACGTAGTCCTTTGTGAGCAAACGGTACTCGGTGTTGTCACGCTCGATTGGGAGCGGAGCCTGATAGATAAATTCTGCCATAATCTTTTATATTTTTGTTGTTTTTGAGTTTATGTTTCCGTTTTTACTATGCACAATAGTGCATACGAAATACAAAGATAATGAAATTTCACTATCTTGGCCATCATTTTGCAAATAAAATCTACTCGGCGAGATTTTTATTCTTATGCTTGGCGAAGAATTGGGCTACCAGAGGTAGGATGTCTGCGCAAAATTTGTGCCCTCCATTGTGGGTATAAACCGCTACATCGGCACCATTTTCTCCTTTGTAGAGAGTGAGGCTTTCGCTGACCTTTTTGCCTCTTTTGCAGCGGTTGATTTTCAGCGCTCGGTTGATGCATTTTTGGATGTTTGCCATAGATACAATATCGTCCTCTTCGCTCGCCGTAAAGAAGACGGGCTTAGGCTGTTGAAGCTCCGCAATACGCCCTAAATTTCCCGCTCCCGAAGCGGATGGAGCGACGGCTGCAAGGAGCTCGCCTCGTACGGCCCATAGTGCGTGGGTGAACCCTCCTCCGTTGGAGTGCCCCATTGCGTAAACTCGCTGTTTGTCAATGTTGTATCTCTTTGATAGCTCGGATAGCAGAGTGTCGAAGAAGACGATGTCTCGTCCCAGGTCGGTGGCCGTCGGCATAACCCATCCCGCCCCTTTGAAGCGGCCGCTCTCGACCCTCAATCCCTGCGGATAGACGGCAATAGCATTGCTCCAATGTTGGTGTATTGCCATGCGCTTTGCAGCACCCTCCATGCTCCCCGTGCGGCCGTGAAATACGAACACGAGCGGCAACTGCTCTCCCACCTTTGCTCGGTCGGGAGTTATCACTAATGCACGGCGAATTGTGCCGTTGACATCCACTTCGATAATATCTTCAGCTGACCTTGCATGCGAAGGCCACAGAACCAATAGCAGAGATGCAAACAGATAGTATAAAGAAACCGACTTTTTCATATACAAATATACAAAAAAATCGGTTTCCGAAAAATTAGTTCGAGAATGTTAGGCCGCTCTCTCCAACGTCGATGGATATCGGCTTCTCTCGGTTGATATCTCCTGCGAGAATCTTCTTGGAGAGCTCGTTTACAACCTCTCGTTGTATGACTCGCTTGACAGGTCGTGCACCGAACATCGCATCGTAGCCCGTTCGGGCAATCCAATCACGAGCCGCCTCCGTGTAGTTGAGCGATATGCCATTGTGTGCCAATATCTTACGAATTGCCCCCATCTGCATATCGACAATCGTACGGATGTCGCTTTCCGAGAGAGGTTCGAACATCACAATCTCGTCGATGCGGTTCAAAAACTCGGGTTTAAGTTGCTGTTTCAGCAGTTCGATGACGTCGGTGCGTGTGCGCTCGACAATCTGCTCCGACACAACGCCGTTGTTGGCGAGTGCTGCCGAAGAGAATACCTCCTGAATGAGCGAAGAACCCATGTTCGAGGTCATGATGATAATGGTGTTTCGGAAATCGACCGTGCGACCCTTGTTGTCCGTCAGACGACCATCGTCAAGCACCTGCAACAAAATGTTGAAAACGTCGGGATGTGCCTTCTCAATCTCATCGAGCAGAACAACCGAATATGGTTTGCGACGTACCGCCTCAGTGAGCTGTCCGCCCTCATCGTATCCGACATATCCCGGAGGCGCTCCGACAAGGCGTGAAACGCTGTGACGCTCCTGATACTCACTCATATCGATTCGTGTCATCATATTCTCGTCGTTGAAGAGGAACTCTGCCAACGCCTTCGCCAATTCGGTCTTTCCCACACCCGTGGTGCCGAGGAAAATGAATGAGCCGATAGGTTTTCGAGGGTCGTTAAGGCCGGCACGAGAGCGGCGTACAGCATCCGAAATCACGCTTATTGCCTGTTGCTGTCCGACTACTCGGCGGTGGAGTTCCTGCTCCATGTTGAGCAACTTTTCTCGCTCCGAGGAGAGCATTCTGGTAACGGGAATACCCGTCCAACGAGATACCACCTCGGCTATGTCCTGCGAATCGACCTCCTCCTTAATCATGTGTCCCGAAGCGGTCGCTGCTTTGAGTTCGTCTTGCAGGGCGTCAATCTGCTTCTGTGCATCGACAATCTTGCCGTAGCGAATCTCTGCTACACGGCCGTAATCTCCCTGGCGTTCAGCCTGTTGTGCCTCTATTTTCAGTTGCTCGATAGAGTCCTTGTTCTCCTGGATTTTTCGTAAAATATCTCGCTCGCCCTGCCACTTTGCTCTCTTTTGAGCGACCTTCGATTTTAGGTCTTCAATCTCGTGGTCGAGCAGTGCGATACGCTCCTTGTCGTTCTCTCGGCGGATTGCCTCACGCTCGATTTCGAGTTGGCGCACTCTGCGCTCCAAACCGTCTATCTCCTCGGGCACAGAGTTCATCTCTAAGCGCAGTCGT
This sequence comes from Alistipes sp., assembly GCA_045659425.1. Lineage (GTDB taxonomy): Bacteria > Bacteroidota > Bacteroidia > Bacteroidales > Rikenellaceae > Alistipes. The sequence continues at coordinate 75,426 of JAZOWW010000028.1, forward strand.
GATGCCGCCTCGTCCACGAGGTCTATCGCCTTGTCGGGCAGGAAACGGGAGGTGATATAGCGGTGGGATAACTCTACGGCTGCCACTATCGCCTCGTCCTTGATGCGCACCTGATGGTGACTCTCGTAACGCTCTTTCAGACCACGGAGTATAGATATTGCATCTTCGGTGGTAGGCTCGTCAATCATCACCTTCTGGAAGCGGCGCTCCAATGCCTTGTCCTGCTCGAAATATTTCTGGAATTCGTCGAGTGTTGTTGCTCCTATGGTGCGGAGTTCTCCTCTGGCAAGGGCGGGTTTGAGAATGTTGGCAGCGTCCATCGCTCCCGAACTCTTACCCGCTCCGACCAGCGTGTGTATCTCGTCTATAAAGAGCAGAATCTCTCCATCGCCCGCAATTACCTCCTGCACGACGCTTTTGAGTCGCTCTTCGAACTCTCCCTGATACTTTGCGCCTGCAATCAACGCTCCCATGTCGAGCGAGAAGATAATCTTCGAGCGCAGATTTTCAGGAACATCCCCATCTACAATTCGATGGGCAATACCCTCGGCAATAGCGGTCTTTCCGACACCCGCCTCGCCGACCAGGATAGGGTTGTTCTTCGTGCGGCGAGAGAGAATCTGCAACACTCGACGAATCTCTTCGTCACGGCCGATTACGGGGTCGAGTTTGCCGCCACGAGCCTGCTCGTTGAGGTTTATGGCGTACTTGCCTAAGGCGTTGAACTCCTGATTTGATGTCTGCGAATCTATGGTGCTGCCCTTACGGAATTGGCGAATGGCCTCGATGAGTTCCTTCTCGGTTGCGCCTGCCGCTTTCAGTAGGTCGGCAGAGGCGCCACGCTCGGCGATGAGGCCTAACAGAAGATGCTCGACCGAGGCATACTTGTCGTTGAACTTCTTCGTGAAATCTACGGCACGCTGTATGACACGTGAAGCCTCTGATGAGAAGTATTGGTCGGAGTTGCCGCCGCTGACCTTCGCCAGTGATGATATCACTGCGGCTACGTCGCTACGCAGTTTGCGCACATTGACACCTACTCGACCCAATAGGAATGTTGCGAGCGAATCCTCCTCGGCGATGAGTACGCCGAGTAGATGCAGAGGGTCTATGCTCTGCTGGCCTGCCTCACGAGCCTTGCTTGCGGCGGCCTGTAACGCTTCTTGCGCCTTTATTGTCAGTGAATTTATATTCATAGCCTAAAATTTTTGTTTCTGAAAGGTTTCCAATCAAAACCTTTGCCAATGATGATTGTCGGGGGTTGTTGTGTCGCTTTGTCGGACTTTGGCATACGCTCTATGCCATGCTGCGACAATTTGGCGCAAAGAGGATGTATATTTTTGTCTTTTTTTATTTAAATAAGAACGGAATGAATAAATATTCACTATATTTGTAGGCAAATAACAGAAAACTAACTAAAAAAACTAGTAAATGAGAACGAAAAACTTGTTTTCGGCAATTGTCTTGTCGCTTGCTCTCTTTGCGGGATGTACGGCAGATGTGGCAGAGAATTTTACTTCCGGAACATTGGATGCGGGTATATACCGAATCGGAGTGCAGATGGATGCTGATTGCCGAGTTGCTATGGGTGAGAAGGATGTTAATAATGAATATCCTCTCTATTGGCAGGCCGGCGACCAAATTGTTATCAATGGTATCTCTGTTTCGGAACCACTTGATGCAATCTTCGACGGAGAGAAGAGTGCCTACTTCTTGACAAATATCGAACCAACCTATCCGCTCACGGTAATCTATCCGGGACACGTGATGCTCGAGTCTGGGGCTATCAGCATCCCTACGGAGCAGGATTTGTTGCAGGATAGACTTGCCAATGGCAACGGTATCCTGATTGGTCATACCGTGGATGAGCAAGATGCTTTGAAGGTAGAGCATGCCAGCGCCTATATCCGTGTGCCGATTACAGGCACGGCAACCATCCGTCGAGTATTTATTGAGGCAAATGGTGGCGAGAGATTGAGCGGTAAGTTCTTCTATACTACCGACACTAATGTCTTGACCGCAGCGGGAGCTTCGGATAAAATCTCGGAGGAGAATCTCCAAAAGAATGATGGTGCAGGAAATTACTACTATGCTCCAACTTCAAGCGAGTCGTATCTCTGTGTGACGGGCGATGTTGCACTATCGTCACAGCCTACCGACATCTTCTTTGCTCTGCCTGCCGGAACATACTCTAAGGGTTTCAGCGTAACTATCGTAGATGCCGAGGGTAAGAGTATGACCAAGTCGGTGGGTAGCGCTTCGGGCTACACTCTTGCTGCTGGTTCACTTTTGGAGATGCCTGCTTTGACATATGTCGGAACAGAGAAGCTTATAGGTATTCATAACGAGCAGGATTGGATTGCCTTTGCACAGGCTACCAACTTTGCAAAGTGGAGCGCAGACGGCAAGACTATCAATCTCTATGCTGACCTCGACTTCTCGTCGTATGAGAGCGTTCCTGCCGCTACACTTGATGGAAATTATACGCTTGATGGAAATAATCATACAATATCAGGTTTGAAGGGAACCGGTAATACAAAGTATAACTCACTGCTCTTCTGTATAGTTGATGAGGGTTGTAAGGTTAAGAATCTTACTTTGGGCAAGGTTGCAGGCGAGAATGCCGATTCGCATCTTACCGTTACGACTCCTTCGGCATCGAACGATACAGTATTCTCTTCGCCATTCTGTACACTTGTGGTAGGTGAACTCGAGAATTGTACCAATAATGCCTCTTTGATTCTTAAAATCGGTGGTTCGTCATTGAATATCAATGCGGGAGGTATTACCGCAGGTAATCGCCACAAGGATATTGCAATCGGTAATGTGCGAAATTGTACCAATAACGGTTCTATTCTCTTGACCTCCGAGAATGCAACTTCGTATGGTCACTTCCGTATCGGCGGAGTCGTAGGACGTGCATTGGGCGCAGAGGTTGTTGGCTGTACCAATACCGGAAATGTTGATATGCAGGTCGGTGTTGCGTCAGGATATCCGCAGGCGGGTGGAGTCATAGGTGTATCCCTCGAAACTCTGCCGCTCAAAATAGAGGATTGCAATAACTCCGGTAATGTCAATCTCGTAACGACTGTTGCACATACAGGTTACGCACGCCTTGGTGGTATCATCGGTTCTTGTACGCACAACTTGAAGAATTGCCACAATACGGGTAATGTCACTGCAAAGGTGCAGAAACATGCCTATATGGGTGGTTGTATCGGTACTCTCGATATTGATGCAAACATTGTGGTTGACGGTTGTACTAATAGAGGAGACGTGATACTTGATTCTGCATATACCGGCTATAACTACTTCGGTGGTATATGCGGAATGGCAACAAGAGAGGCGGAGACCGATCTTGCTAACTATATTAATAACTGTACCAATTATGGTGCTGTTACAATCAAAGCCTCAGGACGTGCTCGTATGGGAGGTGTTGCAGGCTCTACCTGTAATATGAATAACAATACCAACTATGGTGCTGTTAATTATCTTGGCACAAAGGGCGGACAGGTCTCTCATATCGGAGGTATCGCCGGCTCGTTTGGTCACGATATGTCGAATTGCTGCAACTATGGAGATGTATATGTTGCGGCTAAGGCGAGTGCGGTATCAGTAGGAGGTTTCGGAGGTTATGCTGTTAAGCGAAACTCTACACAGAGTGGCTGTAAGGTAGATTGTAAAGTAACAGGCTTTACGGGAGAGTTGGATGGTACAAAGTATGCACCTGGCCTGCTCTTCGGTTCGCAGTTGACACGAAAACTTACCGTCGGAACATCGAGCGCACCATTTAAGGTTGCCGGTACACTTGTTTGCGATGGTGTAGAGACGGCTGTTGATTCGCAGGAGAAGATAGTTGCGGAGTATTTGACAGGTGGTTTCTATATGGGTTCGTCCGGTCAGTTGATACTATCATATACACAGTACGAATCTACAAAACCAAATAATAAATAAAGTATAATAGCGATGAAAAAATTGATATTATTATCCATACTCTGCCTCTCGCTCTCATTCTCGTCGTGCGCCACAGAGCCGGAGGTTATCTATAAAGATAGAGAGGTCCCACGAGAGCAGGAGAAACCTTCAAGTATTTCAAGCGATCGCCCGTATGTAGTTGCTGCTGCAACCTCTCAGAAGACATCGTTCTTCATCACCTCCGAGACAGGTTGGACTTTGATGGAGAATCAGGCAGATTGGTTTACCGTAGAGCCTACATCGAGCGAAAAGGGCGGTAAGGTTAATGTGACTATCACGATGCAAGAGAATGAGACCTACGTGGATCGTTCGGCAAACCTGCTCTTCTATGCAAACGATAATGAGGTCGAGGTGGTATTCTTGCAGGCGGGTATCCCTGCACCGGACTTTTGCTGCGACTTCTCGACTTCGGAGAATATTGTCTTCCAGCCGGAGGATGTTACGGCCAACGATGTTACCGTTACGACATTCAACGAGGCTGTAACCGTTACGGCCGAGGGTTTGGGTACCTTCTGTACGGATTACCCTGCGGAGATTGCAGCAGGTCAGGAAGTTACTCTCTCAATTTGTCCTCCGTCTGCGAATGTTTACGAGAAGCGTGAGGCTACTGTTACCTTTACGGGTAAGGAGAGTGGCAAGACTCGTACGCTGACCGTCGAGCAGAAGAATCTCTACAAGCCTGTTCACGGCTTCCCTGCAAAGTGGGAGATTGAGAAGGGTGCCTATACCACATCTAATACTATCGGTAAGCGCTGGTTGGAGCAGGGTATAAGTTATGCACACCAGGACAATGGTGCTGGTAGTGCAATTATAACTGCCGTGTCGTCAGACAGCGGTCGTAAGTTGAAGCACTCGATTGCAACCAGCAGTTTGGCGCTCTCGAACCTGACCACGGATGACTATATCGTCTTTTGCGCTCCTGTGCAGTCGGTGGCGGCAGGTTGCGACTTCGACTTCTGTCTTACCCTTACAGCATCGTCGCCAAAGGCTCCGAAGTATTGGATTTTCGAGTACTACGACGGTGGCGAGTGGAAGAGCGTTGAGGAGGATTTGAAGGTTGTGCCTGAGGATGGAAAGACCAAGTATTCGTTCTATACAAAGAAGTTTGACGATTCGAACTACACAACCTTCGTGCAGAGTTTTACTTTGCAGAATCCTGTGGAGAATGATTTCGTTAAGGTACGTTGTCGTGTTGTGACCCGTATCAACTCGGAGGGAACAATTCTTCAACCTGACGAGTCGGCAATTATCTGGTTCCCACGTTGGACATTTATGACCTGCTATATGTTCTGTAATCAGGGTCTGCCTGCCATCAAGGATACCCATAAGATTATGGCGTTGGGTAACTCGTTTACATATTACTATGCTACATTGTTTATGTTGAAGGAGATTGCTCGCCGTGAGGGTCATCAGTTGAGAATCCGTGCAAACTTGAAGGGTTCGCAGACCGTGTATGACCACCTCTACGATCTCGAATTGTCAAAAGGTGTAGTAGATGAGGGTGGTTACGACTTTACGCTGATGCAGGGTAGTAGTTACAACAGTTCTGCTGCATTCTGGGCAGCAGGCTGTCCTGAGGATTTCCCTCGTCTGGATGATATTCGTAAGTTGTCATCGAATATCCGTAAGGCCTCTCCGAATGCCAAGATTATTTTCGAGAACACGTGGACCTATACAAAGGAGAATTATAAGGGTTTTGGCTCTTACGAAAACTTCTTTAATCACCTCTATAACGGCTCTATTGCAATTCGTGATATGTCGCCAGAGATTGATTGGATATCTCCTATCGGTGTGGCCTTCAAGAAAGCAACCGAGGAGGGCTTTGGTTTGCTCTATACCGACGGACACCACCAGAACCGCAATGGCGCATATTTGAAGGCGTGCGTGAACTACCTGATGATGTTCGGCGAGAAGTTTGGCAACAACCCTGCTGTTTGCGGCTTGGATGCAGCGACAGCAAAGCGTCTTCGTGAGATAGCAGAGGAGACCGTGCTTGGTAATGAATCTATATACAAGACTAAGAATCCGAGATAATGAAAAAGATAAGTGCGATATTGGCTCTGTTGTGTGTGGCTTGCTCTACACCTGAGCCGGAGATTATATATAAGGATGTAGAGGTCGATCCGGTTTACGATGACGTTGTGAAGGTTATCGGTGTGTCGAAGACGGAGTTTGACGGCGAGGGCGGTAAAGCCGAGTTTGTTGTCAAGTCAAACCTCACATATACGCTCTCTTCCGATAAGGATTGGGTGGTAGTACCATCGACCCGAGCCGAGGCGCTCCCGCAGAATGAGGCAATTGTTTTTGAGGTAAAACCATACGAAATCGACTACGAGGGAGTAAGCCGTACGGCAACAATCACAATCACCTCGACCGACGGCTCGGTGAGCGATAAGGTGGAGATTTCGCAGATTCCGAAGGAGACCTACCATTTGAAGTTGCTCTCGACTGAGCCTCAGGCTATTACAAGTGCGGGCGGTGAACTTGTGGTTACCATTAGCGCAAATCTTGCGTACAAGGCAGAATTGGAGGAGAACGATTGGTTGACACTCGTTTCCGACAATGGCGAGGGTGTGATTACGCTCTCTGCACCGAAGTATCTTGCGACATTCGACCGTATCTGCACACTTATTGTATCGGTAGAGGGTATGGAGCCGTTGCGAGTGACAATTACGCAGACAAGTTACCTTACCGAACATGACAATGTTATCGTTGTTCCAATGCCTGATTCGGGCATTCGGTAGTAGTTGTATTTAACTGCGCATAAAGGAGAATGAGGTTGCCGACAAAGGGGTTGGCAACCTCGTCTTTTTTGTTCGATAGCGTGTAGATGCGGCAAGAACGAAAAAAGTATCCTCTAATGTGGTGCTTTTTAACATTTTATTTGTATTTTTGTCCCAATTATGGAACAGTTTGTAGTATCGGCTCGAAAATATCGTCCGGCGACGTTCGCTTCGGTGGTTGGACAGAAGCACATCACCTCTACGCTCAAAAATGCTATTGAGCGTAATCAGTTGGCTCATGCCTATCTGTTTTGTGGACCGAGAGGTGTGGGTAAGACTACCTGCGCACGTATCTTTGCCAAGGCTATAAACTGTCTGCATCCGGTAGGTGCCGAGGCTTGCAACGAGTGCGATTCGTGCCGCTCGTTCAACGAGGGTCGCTCGCTCAATATTCACGAGTTGGATGCCGCATCGAATAACTCGGTAGAGGATATTCGCAACCTTATCGAGCAGGTGCGTGTTATCCCGCAGATAGGACACTACTCGGTGTTTATCATTGACGAGGTTCATATGCTCTCGCAGGCCGCTTTCAATGCCTTTCTGAAAACTTTGGAGGAGCCGCCACAGCACGCTATATTCATCCTTGCAACGACCGAGAAACATAAGATTATCCCGACGATTCTCTCTCGATGCCAGATTTATGACTTCAACCGTATCCGTGTTGAGGATGCAGTGGATTACCTGCGATATATCGCCAATAATGAGGGTGTTTCGGCTGACGAGGAGTCTCTCAACCTTATTGCGCAGAAGGCCGACGGCGGTATGCGTGATGCACTTTCGATGTTCGACAAGGCGGTATCCTTCTGCGGTACCTCGCTCGAATATCGCTCCGTAGCCCAGACACTCAATGTCTTGGACTACGATACCTATTTCCGCTTTACGGAGATGCTCGCTAAGGGCGACTACGTGAATGCGTTGTTGGAGTTCGACCGTGTCCTTTCAAAGGGTTTTTCGGGTCAGATATTTATGAATGGATTGAATCAGCACTTCCGAGATTTGTTGGTGGCCAAAGGCCCGGCAGTATCGCTCATTGAGTACACGGGAACGCTGATGGAGAGATACAGAACACAAGCAGCGGCGTGCGAGCCGAACTTCCTCTTCGGAGCGATATCGTTGCTCTCGGAGGCTGATGGAAAGTTGAGGACCGCCTCAAACCAAAGATTGCTTGTTGAATTGACACTGATGAAGATTGCCGTCATCGGTCAAAAAAAAAATAGTGGGTTAAGTTTGCCCGTAGAGGAGAACTATCCTCTGCCAAATCTCAATGAGGCTCGACAGGGAGCAGCGCAGTCAGGAGTTGTTGCTTCGGTAGTGCCGTCGGCACCAAATACTGTCTCTAATGTTACGCCAAATGTCACACCGGTAGCGCCTGCGCAGCCTGTACCACAGGTACAAGCACCGCAAGAGGTAATACCTGTGCAGGTAAGCGTAGCTCGTGAGGTGGCGCCGCAACCGACAACACAACCGCAAGCACAACCGACAACACAACCGCCGCAGTCGCAGGGCATGGCGCAGGAGTCGGGGGCACGACCACGACCGCAGGGCAGACCGAGGGTCTCTCCGCTTGGAGTTTCGCTCACGTCGATGCTCAAAGAGGCAAGTGCAACGGACGAGGAGGGCGCAGCGATACTCTACCGGGTAGATGCAGAGAGCCAGAGCAAACTTACCGCAGCCAAGGATGCAATTCTTGCCGAGATAGGGGTGCGACGACCACGTTTCGTTGTTGCATTTGAGCAGATGCGTATCGAGGGAAATAAGATTGTGTTGGATGCTCCAAGTGAGGTGTTGCGCAACGAGATAGTTGCCGAGCGTACGGAGATTTCGGATATGATTATCGAGGTCGCCCGCATAAACGGAGTAATCGAGTTAGAGATAAATATCCAGGAGCAGGAGGTTAAACTCCGCCCGATAAAGTTGGAGGACAGACTCCATCACATGGAGAGGGTGGTGCCGCTCTTTAAGGAACTCAGAGAGTCGTTGGACTTCGATGTAGAGTAAATTGAAATTAAGTTAAGAAAAGATAAAATTATGGCAAGAAAGAATTTTGTTGAGGAGTTGCAGTGGCGAGGTATGATTCATACAATTATGCCGGGTGCTGAGGAGCAACTCAATAAGGAGATGACAACAGCGTACTTGGGTATTGACCCGACTGCTGACTCTTTGCATATCGGCCACTTGGTGGGTGTAATGATTTTGAAGCACCTGCAAATGTGTGGTCACCGTCCTATCGCTTTGGTTGGCGGTGCAACAGGTATGATTGGCGACCCAAGCGGTAAGTCGCAGGAGCGTAATCTGCTTGATGAGACAGCGTTGCGTCACAACCAGGAGGCAATTAAGGCACAGTTGGCAAAGTTGATTGACTTCGATTCGGATGCCGAGAATGCCGCTTTGATGGTAAACAACTACGATTGGATGAAGGAGTTTTCGTTCCTTGATTTTGCTCGTGATATTGGTAAGTGTATCACTGTAAACTATATGATGGCGAAGGATTCGGTGAAGAAGCGCTTCAATGGCGAGGGTGACGGTATGTCGTTCACCGAGTTTACATACCAGTTGTTGCAGGGTTACGACTTTCTTCACCTCTACCAGACTATGAACTGCAAGGTGCAGTTAGGTGGTGCCGATCAGTGGGGTAATATCACAACCGGTACGGAACTTATCCGTCGTAAACTCGGTTCGGAGGCAGAGGCTTTTGCTATTACCTGCCCACTGATTACCAAGGCCGATGGTACAAAGTTTGGTAAGACCGAGAGTGGTAACGTATGGCTTGATCCACGCTACACATCGCCTTATAAGTTCTACCAGTTCTGGTTGAATGTGAGCGACGAGGATGCGAAGCGATATATCAAGATCTTCACTCTGCTTGATCGTGAGACCGTTGAGTCGCTGATTGCAGAGCATGAGGAGGCTCCGCATTTGCGAGTATTGCAGAAGCGCCTTGCAAAGGAGGTTACAACAATGATTCACTCGGCAGAGGAGTACGAGAAGGCTGTTGAGGCTTCGGGGATCCTCTTCGGACAGGCCACCTCGGAGGCTTTGCGCCGTTTGGACGAGCAGACTCTGTTGCAGGTGTTTGACGGTGTGCCACAGTTTACGGTATCAGCCGCAGACCTTGGAGTTTCGTTTATTGACCTTTGCGCAGAGAAGACACAAATCTTCCCGTCGAAGGGCGAGTGCCGCAAGATGATTCAGGGTGGAGGTGTATCTCTCAACAAGGAGAAGGTTACCGACATTGCACGTGTAGTTACTGCCGATGACCTTATCGCAGGTAAGTACCTCTTGGTGCAGAAGGGTAAGAAGAACTACTATCTGGTTATTGTCGAGTAGATGAGCGACCAGAGATTTTATACCATAGACCTGGAAGGTATGGATTTTCATGCCTTCCACGGATGCTATGACTTGGAGCAGCGCACAGGCAGCCATTTCGAGGTTTCATTGCGTATCACAACCGCTCTTGGAGAGGTTGCCGAGCGTGATGATGTGACATTGGCGGTCAATTATCTTACGGTATATGAGGTTGTTCGTGAGCAGATGGCCATCACACAACATACCATAGAGCGTGTGGCTCAAAATATTATCTCCGCACTGCGCCTGCAATTCCCACAAATTGAGGGTGTGGAGTGTCGAGTGACAAAGATTGCACCTCCGCTCGGCGGAAAGGTCGCAAAGGTCAGCGTGACGTTGTCCGAATAGGTTGGAGGGGCTATGGGAAGCCTCTTTGTAAAGGTTGGGTTGTATGAGTGAGAAACGAGATTCGTTCGGCTCCAAGATAGGAGCGATACTTGTGTCGGCTGGTAGCGCCGTGGGCTTGGGTAGTATATGGAGATTTCCGTATATGACCGGAGAGAATGGAGGTGGAGCATTTATCCTGATGTATCTTTTGAGTATGTTTATTGTCGGCATCCCGGTGATGCTGGCCGAGTTTGCTATTGGTACACATACCCGAAAGAGTCCGGTTAAGGCCTATGAGGAGTTGAAGCCGAGATGGAAGTGGCTCGGATATAACAGCGTTATCGTTTCGTTGCTGATTTCCGGCTTTTACTATATCGTTGCGGGCTGGGCGCTATACTACTTCGTCGCTTCGGTGAGCGGAACGCTATATAGCGGAGCAGATTTTCATCTGCAATTTGCAGCATTCTGCGACTCTTGGCAGGAGCCTATGTATACGTTGCTCTTTATCCTGCTTACGCACATAATTGTGGTTATGGGTGTGCAGAACGGCTTGGAGCGTACGTCGAAGTTTATGATGCCGGCTTTGGTTATTATGCTGGTGGTTATGGCGGTACGTGCAGGTATGATGTCGGGGGCTACCGAAGGCTATGCTTTCCTCTTTAAACCCGATTTCGGCAAGGCGTTTACGTTTGATACGATAGTGTGCGCAATCGGTCAGGCATTTTTCTCTCTCTCGATTGGTTTGGGTTGTATGATTGCCTACTCGTCGTACTTCAAGAAGGGTACAAATCTCACCTCTACGGCTGTGTCGGTTGGCGGTATGACACTTATGGTTGCCATACTTTCAGGTATGGTTATATTCCCTGCGGTGTTTAGCGTGGAGGGGTTGGAGCCTACGCAGGGGCCAACGCTTATCTTCGAGACGCTGCCGTTTATCTTTGCAGAGATGCCGATGCCGCAACTCTGGTCGGCACTCTTCTTCCTGCTCATATCTATGGCGGCACTTACCTCTACCATATCGTTCCACGAGGTGTTGACACAATATTTGCAGGAGAATCATAATGTGGAGCGTAAGTGGGCGGCTCGTATCGTGTCGCTTGTCACGGTGTTCGTTTCGGCGCTGTGTCTTTGGTCGGGTCGATTATTCGATGCCTTCGATATTATCACTGCCGATTGGTTGATGCCGTTAGGCGGTCTGTTCACTGCGGTATTTGCCGGCTGGGTGTTTAGTCGCAATACATTTAAAGAGGAGATCTCTAACCAAGGTGCACTTCGTGCGAGACTCTTCCCGCTGCTTATCGTGCTGCTTAAATGGGTCTGCCCGATATTGCTGATAATGGTATTTATTTATAATTTGGTATTTTAGCACTTTGTGGTAGTATATTTGCAAAATTTTTAGTAATTTTGACGCCGTAAATAGCAAAAGTTCAATTCATTTAACAATAAAAGACAAACAATTATGATTTCTTACAAAGAACTTGGTCTTGTAAACACTCGTGAGATGTTTGCAAAGGCAATCAAAGGCGGTTATGCCGTTCCTGCATTCAACTTCAATAACATGGAGCAGTTGCAGGCAATCATTATGGCTGCAGCAGAGACTAAGTCTCCAGTAATCCTTCAGGTATCGAAGGGTGCTCGTAACTATGCAAACCAGACATTGCTCCGCTACATGGCTGAGGGTGCTGTTGAGTATGCTAAGGAGTTGGGTTGGGAGAAGCCTGAGATCGTGCTTCACCTCGATCACGGCGACAGCTTCGAGACTTGCAAGAGCTGTATCGATATGGGCTTCTCATCAGTAATGATCGACGGTTCACACCTCCCTTATGACGAGAACGTAGCACTTACCAAGAAGGTTGTTGAGTACGCACACCAGTTCGATGTAACTGTTGAGGGTGAGCTCGGCGTTTTGGCAGGTGTTGAGGACGAGGTTTGCGCAGAGGAGAGCCACTATACTAAGCCAGAGGAGGTTGTTGACTTCGTAACTAAGACCGGTTGCGACTCACTCGCTATCTCTATCGGTACTTCACACGGTGCGTTTAAGTTTACCCCTGAGCAGTGTACTCTCGATCCACAGACCGGTCGTTTGGTTCCGCCGCCATTGGCATTCGATGTTCTTGCTGCTATTGAGAACGAGTTGCCAGGTTTCCCTATCGTACTCCACGGCTCTTCATCTGTTCCACAGGAGGAGGTTGATACTATCAACAAGTACGGTGGTGCATTGAAGGCTGCTGTTGGTATTCCTGAGGAGCAGTTGCGTAAGGCTGCTGAGAGCGCAGTTTGCAAGATTAACATTGACTCTGACTCTCGTTTGGCTATGACCGCTGCAATCCGTGAGGTATTTGCTACCAAGCCTGCTGAGTTCGACCCACGTAAGTATTTGGGCCCTGCTCGTGACAACATGAAGAAGCAGTACATCCACAAGATTGTGAACGTACTTGGCTCAAACGGTCATGCAGAGTAAGTCTTAGCACTTATATAGAAAAACAGGTTTCCGACTCTCGGAAACCTGTTTTTGTTTTATCGTCAAAGGTTTATTGCCTTTTGGCAGGATGCTACTCGATGTTTTGAAGCACTTCGAACAGAGGTAACTCCTTCTCTTCAAGTAGGTAATCTCGGTGTGGGACATTCTCGTTTGTGACGAGGAAGTAGATGCATGTAGCCTGGGTGCAGAGTTCGCCTTGCGAATTATATATGGCACCCTCCACGGTAACGATGTTGCGTCGCTGCTCGACCATCTTCGCTCGCAGGTATATTGCTCCGTTGCAGATGTGTACCGGCTTGCGATAGCGCATATCCATTCGGGATGTTACGCCACTACGTTGTAGTTTGCGAGATATTACCCATCCGCACAACTCGTCAAGGATTGTCGCCTGCACACCTCCGTGCAGGGTATTTATCCAACTCTGGAATTCGGATGTCGGCTCCCAGCGGCTGACGACATAGTCGCCCTCCTCGTAGAACTCCATTCTCAGGCCGGAGTTGTGCTGCGGGTCACAGCCGAAGCAGTGATACCCCTCCACTCCAATCCACGGATTTACAATCTTTCTCATATATGCTATGCTACGCTTTGCATCTCGATAAGTTTGGCGTATATACCGCCACGGGCAAGCAACTCCTCGTGAGTACCCTGCTCGGCGATGCGACCTGCGTCGATTACCAGAATCTTATCGGCATTGTGTATTGTGCTTAGGCGGTGGGCGATGACAACCGACGTGCGGCCTTTGAGCAGTGATGTAAGAGCCTCCTGCACGAGTTTCTCGCTCTCGGTGTCGAGTGCAGATGTCGCCTCGTCGAGAATCAGGAGCTCCGGATTTTTGAGTACGGCACGTGCAATGCTCAAACGCTGACGTTGTCCGCCGGAGAGTTTTGTGCCTCGGTCGCCGATGTTGGTATTGTATCCCTCAGGAGCCTCCATGATGAAGTCGTGGGCGTTGGCAACCTTTGCTGCGGCGATAATCTCCTCCTGCGTTGCTCCCGCCTTACCGAGGGCGATGTTGTTCTCGATGGTGTCGTTGAACAGGATGGTATCCTGCGATACAAGACTCATATATCGGCGCAGACTCTCCTGCGAGAAGTCCTTGATAGATACCCCGTCAAAGAGAATCTCTCCCTGCTGAGGGTCGTAAAAGCGTGGCATAAGTTCGCTCAATGTCGATTTGCCGCCACCCGAAGGGCCGACAAGAGCCACGGTCTCACCCTTGTTTATCTCGAACGAGATGTTGTGGAGAATCTCACGCTGCTCGTCATACGAGAAGCGTATATTGCGGAATTCAACCTTATGCTTGAAACCCTCGAATTCACGAGCGTTTGGTGCGTCTTGAATCTCGCTCTTTGCGTCTATGATAGAGAAGATGCGTTCGCCGGCCGCAACACCCTGGTTGATGTTTGCAAACTGGTCAATGAATGAGCGGACAGGACGGGTAATCTGCGAGAAGGCTGCAATAAAGGCGATAAAGCCCGCAGCGCTCAATGTTCCCTTTGTTACGAGTGTGCCACCAAAGCAGAGAACAACAGCCACGGCCGAAATGCCGAGGAATTCGCTCATCGGCGAAGCCAACTGCTGGCGACGTGCCATCCAGAGCATCAACTCGGAGATGTCGGCATTTATGGCGTGGAATTTTTCCTTTATGTACTCGCCAGCGGTGTAGGTCTTGATAATTTTGATGCCGCCGAGTGACTCGTCCAGTACGCTGACCATATCTCCCAAGCGCTGCTGGCTACGACTTGCGGGGTGGCGCAGACGTTTTACGATGCCTCCGATAATAAAACCTACGACAGGGAGGAAGAGTACTGCAAAGAGTGCCAACTCCCACGAGATTTTGAGCATCAGCACTAAGTAGCCCACGATAAGGAACGGCTCACGAAAGGCAACCTGCAATGTGTTTGTGATGCAGAATTGTACGGTGCCGACGTCGGAGGTGATTTTTGAGATGATGTCGCCCTTGCGCTGCTCGCTGAAATAGCCGACATTCATATCTATCACGTTGTTGAACATCTCGTTCCTCATTCGTTGCAGGCTGCGTGTGCGCAGGGTCTCTACGGTGTAGGAACTCAGGTAGCGGAAGAGGTTACTTAATACGTTGGATAGTACCACTATCAGCGAAAGCAGTGCCATGATTTTAGGCATGCTGAACTCCGCTCCGAAGAGCATCGTGTAGAGGTAGTTGAGCCACTCCGACATAGCCTCGTTATTGAGCGAGATATTCGGTGCGGTATATGTTGGGACAAAGGAGAAATCCTTGTCGAACATCGTGTCCAGGATAGGAATCAGGAGTGCGTAAGTCGTTGTGTTGAATATAGCGTGCAGTGCCGCAAAGAAGAAGTAGGGTACTGCGTAGCGACTTATCGGCTTGGCAAAGTTTAATAGACGAAGATATGTTTTGAACATCTTTGTTTGTTTTTTCGGGATTAATTATACAAGACCCTCGCTGTGGTATTCGTTTACAGCGTCAATATATCGCTGAATGGTCTGCTCCATTGTGTCGAATGACTTACCGCCCGCAGCATTCATATGGCCACCGCCATTGAAGTAGCGACGAGCAAACGCATTGACATCGACATTGCCACGTGAACGGAACGATATGCGGATAAAATCCTGCTGCTCGGAGAACATTGCCGACATCTTCATCTTCTTGATGGTGAGAGGGTAGTTTACAAAGCCCTCGCTGTCGCCCTGTTGGAACCAGAACTTGCGCATCTCCTCCTCGGTGAGCGAGAGATATGCCACTTTGCCTTGCAGCAGAGTCTTCATCTTGCGATTGATGACATATCCGAACAGACGGGCTCTGCCCTCGGTAAATGAGTTATAAACGTTGTTGTACAGCGTTGGAATATCGATACCGGTTTCGGCAAGGTCGGCCACAACACGGAAGAGTTCCGGTGTCAGGAACGAGAAAGCGAAGTTACCCGTATCGGTCATAATGCCCACGTAGAGTTGCTCGGCAACACTCTTTGTGATAGCCTCACGGCCGAACATCTCGACGATTATGTGGTACATTACAAGTGCGGTGCTTGAAGACTCCGGATGTGAGAACATAACGTCGAACGCCTGCTCCGGATTTAGATGGTGATCCACCAACACACGCTTGGCGGTCGTGTTCCTGCAAATTATCTCGCCAAGTTTTTCGAGGCGTGACACGGCACTCATGTCGGCGCAGATGATTACCTCTGCCTCCGAGATGATCTTCTCGGCTCTCTGCTCTTTGTCGAGCGAGTGTACGATTATATTTTCAGAGTCGGGAATCCACTTTAAGTAGTAAGGGAATCTGTTCGGAACAATACAATTCACGGAGTGACCTGCCGAACGAAGTGCTGCGGCCAATGCCAACGACGAGCCGAGAGCATCACCGTCGGGATTGGTGTGCGACAATATTGCAATCTTTCGTGGCTCGGAGAGTATTGTTTTCAGAGCCTCTATTCCGTTTTTTGATATATTCATAATTGCAAAGATAATAAAAAAACTGGAATATAGGCATATTTGCCTATTACTTACGCTCTTTTAGGGGTGTTGGCTGTCCATTTTCTCGCATGAAAGAGACACACCATTTGGCGATGCCGCATTTGTTACACTTGGGCGAGCGTGCCGTGCAGACATATCTGCCGTGGAGAAGAAGCCAATGGTGTGCTATCGGCAACAAGTGCGACGGGATATGTTTTTCGAGTTGTAACTCGGTCTGTCGTGGGGTCTTTGCGTTGCGGCTCAAACCTATGCGTGCAGATACTCGGAAGATGTGCGTATCCACGGGCATAACCTCCTTGCCCCAAATTACCGCTCCTACTACGTTTGCCGTCTTGCGACCCACGCCCGGCAGACGCATCATCTGCTCGATGTCGTCTGGAACTTCGCCGCCAAACTCCTCACAGAGCATCTTTGCCATGGCCGAGAGATTCTTGGCCTTGTTGTTTGGGTAGGATATGCTGCGGATGTAGTGCAGAATCTCATCTACCGAGGCTGCCGCCATCGACTGCGGAGTCGGGAAGGCCTCGAATAGAGCAGGGGTGGTCATATTGACACGCTTGTCGGTGCATTGTGCCGAGAGAATGACGGCAACGAGTAACTCGTAAGGGTTGCCGTAGTTGAGTTCGCTCTCCGCTACGGGCATGCTCTCCGAAAAATAGTCGATGATATTTTGGTACCTCTCTTTGAGTGTCATAGTTTAAGAATGCGTTTTTTGATGATTATTTTCAGTGCGTCGAGCGACAGCAGCAGGCGAGGTGTGCGGCGGATGTCGCTCTTCCAGCGGCTCCATAACTCGGAGCAGGTGCCATTCTGCGAGAGTGACCACATCGCCTCACGATGTGCCTTGCGGCAGATGGTGTAACGCTCTCCGGCGTTGTAACGCTCGTTGTACCAAAGCATTATATTGTAGAGCGAGTCGCAGAAAGCGATGCCCTTATGATAGTCACGACTATGGCTTACACTGCCCGATACGATGCGATGCACCGCCGTTATGCGGTCTATAAATTTAATTTGCGAGTTGGCTGCAAACCATAGCCACATCGGCAGGTCGTCGGTCTGCCATTCGGGGTGCAGGTCAGGGCGAATTTCGGCATAATATTGCTCGATGAGATCCTTGCGGGCAACTGTTGTGCAGTTCTCTGCGGTGTTTAGGCGCAGCATTGATGAAAAATCCTCGTGACCCTCTTGTGGCGGGTATATGGTGCGTATGCCTAATGCCTCGTCAACACGTTCGGAGCGGGTGTAGCACATACCGCACGAAGGATTTTCCTCCATATATTTAACCTGTTGCTCCAACTTCTCTGAGTCAGACCAGAGGTCATCACCGTCGCACATCGCTATATATTTGCCCTGCGCTGCCGCTATCGTGCGCCGATAGTTTGCTCGCCAGCCGACATTATGCTCTGACGAGATTATACGGATGCAGTTCGGATACTTTTCGGCATAGGCTCGACAGATTTCGGGCGTTGAGTCCGTGCTGCAATCCTCTCCCAGGAGCAACTCTACACCAAAGGAGGTCTGTTGCGCAAGAACCCCCTCGATGGCTTGTGCAAGATACTTTTCGTGGTTGTATGTGGTCATGCAGACCGAAACCAGAGGTGCTGCCATGTCTTCTATAATTTAGTGAGTCGTGCCAATCGTGCAATAAGGGTTTTACTGCCGTGTGGCGCACCAAATTCTACAATCAGTTTGTGGTCGGTAGCCATTGGAACAATCTCCTTGATGACACCACGGCCAAATGTTGCGTGCTGAACAACCTCTCCCTCGGAATATCCGCACGGAGCGCTGGTTATGGTGCCTGTTGTCGAGGTGTTTACTCGGCGCATCTTCGAGGTGTCGATGGTGCGTGGAGGCTCCATTGTTGTACGCTGCGGTTGTGTGTAAGGTTTTGGGGTAGGTTGCGCCTTCTGCACATTGCCCTTCTGCTGGTAGCGGTAGTCGAATTGACGACGCAGAGCGTCGAGTGCCGACTCCCCCTCTACTGCGGCATTGCTACGATTTGTGCGGGAAGGTTTAAGGTCGAAGTCGCTATCTACGAATTGAGAATCTATCTCGGAGAGGAATCGGCTTGGGCGAGAGAACTCCATATTTCCCCACTTGAAGCGCATCTCGGCACACGAGAGTGTGGCGAGGGTCTTTGCACGTGTCAGTGCAACGTAAAACAGACGACGCTCCTCCTCCAATCCGTCAATATCCTCCATAGCCTGTTGGGATGGGAAGAGATTCTCCTCGCAGCCTACTATATATACATATTTGTACTCCAAACCTTTGGCCGAGTGTACGGTCATCAGTGTGACCTTGTTGTTGCCATCGCTCTCCTCGTTATCCATGTCGGACATGAGCATCAGCCCTGCAAGCCACTCCTCGATGGTTGCCTTCTCGAACTCCTCTCGCTCGCCGGCACGAATCTCCGCCTCGACCTGCTCGTTGAATAACTGCAAGGTGTTGAGCAACTCCTCAATGTTGTCCACGGCGGATTGCGATTCAGGGTTGTTCTGCATGCGGTAGAATTGCAGTATGCCGGAACGTGTCGCTACCTCCATACCGAAGTCGTACAACCCTTTGGCCTCACGGGCGAGGGATAACTCACGTATGAGTTTCACAAACTCTTCCACCTTACGAGCCACGGCCTTCTCTGTTGGGTCGTCGCTTACGGCATTGACCAGACCATCCACAGCATCCCACATCGAGGTGCCACGAGATTGCGCTATGGCAGCAATACGATCGACGGATGTTGATCCGATACCTCGTGCCGGAGTGTTGATAATGCGCTTGAATGCCTCGTCGTCACGTGGATTTATGATGAGACGGATGTATCCGAGCATATCACGAATCTCCTTGTGGTCGTAGAACGAGTTGCCCTTGTATATGCGGTATGGTATAGCCTTGCGTCGCAGAGCATCCTCCAATGCTTGCGATTGGTTGTTGGTGCGGTATAGGATTGCGGCCTCACTCCATTCGTCGCCTCCCTGGCGCACTTTGTCACGCAGGTCGTTGACAATCATTTCAGCCTCCTCCTTGTCGGTGTAGGCCTTCAAGATGCGAATCTTCTCTCCCTGCTCGCCCTCTGAGAAACAACGCTTCTTCATTCGGCGTGCGTTGTGGTTGATAACCGAGTTTGCTGCATCGACGATGGTTCTTGTCGAGCGGTAGTTTTGCTCCAACTTGTATATCTGCGAAGATGGGTAATCTCGCTGGAAGGAGAGAATGTTTTCAATCTTTGCTCCACGGAACGAATAGATACTCTGCGCATCGTCTCCCACTACACATACGTTTGAGTGTTTAAGTGCCAAACGTCGGATAATTGTGTATTGGGCGAAGTTGGTGTCTTGATACTCATCAACAAGTAAATACTTAAATCGCTCCTGATAATCGGCAAGCACCTCCGGGAAGTCTCGGAATAGGATATTGGTCTGCAACAGTAGGTCGTCGAAGTCCATCGCTCCATTTTGCTTGCATCGCTTACAGTATTCGACATATATTGTTCCCATTTCGGGAATTTGGCGCTGGCGATCCTCTGTGGCAAGTGTCGTATTGGCTATATATGCTCCCGGTGTGATGAGGCTGTTCTTGGCTGAGGAGATACGTGATGCGACATATCCGGGCTTGTACTTCTCATCGGATAGACCTCGCTCCTTGATTATGGTCTTGATAAGGTTTTTCGCATCGTTGCTCTCGTATATGGTAAATGCCTGAGGGTAGCCCATTCTCTCTGCATTCTCACGCAGGATGCGTGCAAAGACAGAGTGGAACGTTCCCATTCGGATGTATCTGCTTTGTGGACCGACCATCGCCTCGATGCGCTCCCTCATCTCCTTTGCTGCCTTGTTGGTAAAGGTCAAGGCAAGGATGCTCTCAGGACGCACCCCTTGCTCTATCATATATGCAATGCGGGAGGTCAGCACACGGGTTTTGCCCGAGCCTGCTCCGGCAATAATCAAGGATGGGCCTTCGTAGTTGATAACCGCTGCGTGCTGTGCGGCGTTGAGTCCTGCAAGTATCTTGGATGGTGTTGCCATAAAATCTTCGTTACAAACGACAAAATTAGCAAAATATGCTAAAAGCCGAAAGAAAAATCGTACCTTTGCAACAATTAAGAGTCAAAAGTATGGATATTGCTCAAACCCGCCGAAAAGAGAATATTGCAGAATACATCCTGTATCTATGGCAGATAGAGGATTTGTTGCGTGCTTTGCAGTTCAGTCCGGAGGCGATATATTCGCAGTTGGTCGCTCCACGTAACTTGCCGGAACAGAACAGAGAGTTGTTCCTGCTTTGGTATATGGATATTGCTAACCTGCTTCGAGAGGAGGGTAAGGAGGAGAGTGGACACCTTAACCATACACTCCACCTTATCGCCGATATGCATAACCTCCACCTGCAACTTATGGAGTTGCCCGTGGGTGCGCACTATCGACAGACATTCTCAGCACTTGCCCCTCTGCTTCCGACGTTGCGCACAACGCTCGGCAACAGAGAGATGAACGATACCGAGATTTGCTTCCGTGCCTTGTATGCTACGATGCTCTATCGCATCAAGGGTGGCGGGGAGAAGGCTATAACCGATACGTTGGAGTATGTTTCGCCCGTGATTGCCGAATTGAGCGCAATGTATAAGAAGGTTGAGCAGGGTGAAATTGACCTGTTCGAGGGTGAGAAGTAGGAGATAAAAGGCTTTTTTGCGAAAAATTGAGAGTAAAAAATCAGAAAAGTTTGTAAAATTAAATTTTCGTTGTACCTTTGCACTCCGCATAAAGTGTTTTATGCCGTTGAATTTGAATACAAAACAATAAAAACGATACTATTATGGCAATGAAGAGAACTTATCAGCCATCTCGTCGCAAGAGAATCAACAAGCATGGTTTCCGTGCGAGAATGGCTACTGCTAACGGCCGCAAGGTTTTGGCAGCACGTCGTGCTAAGGGACGTAAGAAGTTGACTGTATCTGACGAGGCTACATTCAAGTACAACTAAATCGTACAAGCGATTAGAAGTTGCAACAATATAACCGACACCCTGTTACGGATGTCGGTTTGTTGTTTATAATGAGTAAAAATGACCCTGAAACTGAGATTTATGAAGAGATATATCTTTTTTGATATTGACGGCACATTGGCTGCGGGAGGTTATGGCAACACATATATTCCCGAATCGACCCTTTTGGCGTTGAAGAAGTTGCGTGAGGCCGGTCACTTTCTGGCTATCGCTACGGGACGTTCGCAGGCGATGGCGGCGGACTATATGCGTGAGTTGGGTTTCGAGAATATGGTTAGCGACGGCGGCTACGGCGTTACGATTAATGGTGAATTGTTGGGCATAAAGCCTCTGCCGAAGGATAAGGTTGTAAAACTTATTGAGGAGTGTAAGCAGAAGGGTCTGCCGTGGGGCTTGCAGGTGGATAACAGTGTCACACGTTTTGCACCCGACAGCCGTTTCGAGGATTTTACCCACGATATATATATGTCCACACGAGTGGTCGAGGGACTCGATCCGAGCGACTATGATAATATCTACAAGGCCTATATTGCGTGCTATACTCCTACCGAGCAGAGTATCGAGATGTTGAAGGAGTTGCCGTGGGCCCGTTTCCATAAAGAGTACTTATTCGTTGAGCCTCTGGATAAGGCTTTCGGTATTCGACAAATTGTGGACCACTTCGGAGCGGATTATTCACAGGTAGTAGTCTTTGGAGATGCGATGAACGACCTCTCGATGTTTGTCGATGATTGGACCAAGGTCGCTATGGGAAATGCAATCCCGGAGTTGAAGGCATGTGCCGATTATATTACCACCGATGTCGATAAGGATGGAATATATAATGCGTGCGAGGCGTTAGGATTGTTCGAGGCGTAAAATTCACGACAAGACGATTTTTGTTGTTGCGCTCGCTCTTAGATGCGTTATGCTTGTAGTTGGCGGAACAACTTTTTGTGCAATATAAATATAAGAAAGTATAAGATGATGAATAAAAGAGTATTTCTAAACTTGGCAGTTCTTCTCTTTGTAGTGACGACCTTTACAATGTGCAAGAACCAGTCGGTATTTGTACCATCAACACCGGAGGAGGCTTTGGCCGAATTGATTGCCGGAAATGAGCGTTATGTGAATGAACAGAGTATCCATCCACACGAAGATATGGATAGAGTTGAGGAGACGGCTCCTCATCAGGCACCATTTGCTGCCGTGGTGGGCTGTTCAGACTCACGTGTGCCTGTGGAGTTGCTTTTCGACCAGGGAGTCGGTGATATATTTGTCATCCGTACAGCCGGAAACAATGTCAATAGCGAGATGGTTATGGGAAGTGTAGATTATGCAATCGAGCATCTTGGCGTAAAACTACTGCTTGTGCTTGGTCATGGTTCTTGCGGTGGCGTTACAGGTGCTATTTCAGCGGGAGAAGAGGAGCACGGAAATATCGGTCATCTTCTCGGCACCATCCGCAATGATGTAAGCGATTATGTCGGCAAGATAGAGTCTCTTGACGCTGCAATCCATCATCATACACAGGTTCAGGTTGATCGCATCATTGCTTATCCTCACGTGGCGGAGAAGATTGCAAAAGGCGAACTGCTGGTAAAGAAGGCCTACTATGATGTAAATACGGGTAAGGTGACCTATTAAGGGCAGATACCCCCCCCCTTATTTTTTCTTCTCCATCTCGGCGAGGAACTCCTTGGTCACAATGACACGTATGGCATGAGGTACTACCTCGATGTCGATAGGTGTTTCGCCCATCAACTCGCCATCACATTCAAGTTTTATAGGCGGTACGGAGAGAATTCTCACGTGCGAGCCTCTTGCGTGCTTGATGTGTCCGATAGAGTAGATGCCTCCGTTAAAGAGTTTCTTTGCACGGAATACGATGTGCCACCAGTGGATAGGCTTGATGAGAGTCATATCCAACAATCCGTCATTGGCCACAGCCTCAGGCAACTGCTGAATACCGCCGCCGTTATACTTGCAGATACCGATAGCCATGCTGAACAGCAGGTTATTAAATATCTGCTCACCATCCAACTCGACACATACTCCCGTAGATTTATAGGAGAAGTAGGCTCGTAGAATGCTCATCAGATAGAGCCACTTGCCCTTATATCCCTTCGCCTTCCAATGGTTGAAGATAGAGATTACGTAGGCATCAAATCCCAAACCTGCGACATTGGCCATATAGCGAGTCTGACGAAATTTGGATTCCGTATAGGTCACCTTGCCGACATCTTGCAGGAAGGAGTGACCTTCGCATATTGCACGGATAGCCTCCGAGTAGCGTGCCGGAGTGCCGAATGTGCGCACCCAATCATTGCCCGTACCTACGGCAATCACCGCCAACAGAATCTCCTTTGGCGCAACCAGCGTCTGGATTAGGAGCCCGTTTACTACCTCATTCAGTGTACCGTCACCACCCACAACGATGATACGTCGGAAGCCCTTGGTTACCGCCTCCACCGCCAACTCCGTAGCGTGGAACTTATGCTCGGTAAATACCGTTGTGTGAGCGATATTGTGGTCACGCAGTAGTTTGGCTATCTGCGGATAGTCGGCAAGGCCGTGGCCTCCGCCGGCTACCGGATTGACGATAACAAACCACTCTTGATTATGTAACTGAGTATCCATACTATTTTTCAGGAGCATTGTTCAATGTGTGGAGCAGGAAATCGTAGAACTTCGCTACCGATGCAATCTCAACCTTCTCATCAGGAGAGTGTGGATAGCAGATTGTCGGGCCGAACGAAATCATATCCAGGTTAGGATATACGCCTCCGATGATGCCGCACTCCAAGCCTGCGTGTATTGCTGTGACAGCAGGTTTCTGGTTGTATAATGCCTCGTAAGACTCGGTCATTGCTTTTAGAATAGGCGAAGCCATGTTCGGTTTCCAGCCGTCGTAGTCGCCCGAAAATTCTACGGTAGCACCTGCTAACTCGAATACGGCCTTGATAGACTCGCCCAGGGCGTGTTTCTCGCTATTTACTGAGCTACGCAACAGACACTGCATCTTTACACACTCGCCATCCGACACAACACGTGCAAGATTCGAAGAGGTCTGTACCAATCCCTCCATAGCAATCGACATCTTAACCACTCCGTTAGGTGTGCCTACAACCGCCTTTGCAAGAGCAAGTGCAACATTTGCAGGGATAATCTGTGCAGGGACCTCTGTTGGGGTAACCTTTATAGATACAGAGTCCTCAATACCCTCATATTCGGCTATAACTACACCCTCGTGAGCTGCTACTTCAGCCTCGAATGTTGCAGCATCAGCCTCCTTTATCAACACTGTTGCAACAGCCTCTCGTGGAATAGCATTGCGAAGACCTCCGCCATCTACCGAGGCAAGGAGTGTCTCTACCGAAGTGTGGAGCAACAGACGGAACAACTCTCTGTTGGCGTTGGCTCTTTGGTAGCCAATCTGGATACCTGAGTGTCCGCCCTTCAAACCCTTAACCTCCAACAGGTAGGCCTTATAGCCCTGAGGAGCAGGCTCGGCAACATATGGGAGCGTGATATTTGCATCCAAGCCACCTGCACATCCTACATACAACTCACCCTCGGTCTCCGAGTCCAGGTTGAGCAGAATATCGCCTTTAAGAAGACCACCTTTCAAGCCGAAGGCTCCATCCATACCGGTCTCCTCTGTTGCAGTAAAGAGTCCCTCGATCTCTCCGTGAGGGATAGTCTCATCCTCCAATACGGCAAGAATGGCTGCGGCACCGATACCATTGTCAGCACCCAGGGTTGTGCCGTTGGCAGTTACCCACTCTCCATCGACATAAGCCTCTATCGGGTCGGTCTCAAAGTTAAACTCTTTGTCGTTATTCTTCTGAGGCACCATATCGAGGTGTGCCTGCATAATAACACCCTTTTTGCCTTCCATACCAGGAGTTGCACCCTTGCGAACGTAGACATTATTCGCCTCATCCACAACATACTCCAAGCCGTGAGCCTTTGCAAACTCAACGACATACTCACGAATCTTCTCCTCGTGGTGAGATGGGTGTGGAATCTGTGTGATTGCTGCAAAGTGTTTCCATACAAGCGCTGGTTTCAGCGCAGTCAAATTCTTATCCATAATTTTTAAAGTTTATTCTTCGGGTTCATTTTCGACCTGCTTGCGCAGTGTGTTTTCGAGTTTGTCCTGCTTGTCGAATGCATCGACAATATGCTTGACAAGCGGATGACGTACAATATCCGAGCGGTCGAACTCTACGAATCCAACCCCCTCTATGTTCTGTACGGTACGTATCGCTCGGGTCAATCCGCTATCGCTACGTCGTGGCAAATCGACCTGCGTAACATCTCCGGTGACGATAAATTTGGCGTTGCGTCCCATACGTGTTAGGAACATCTTGATTTGCGAGCGGGTGGTATTCTGCGCCTCGTCGAGAATCACGAAGGCGTTATCGAGCGTGCGACCACGCATATATGCCAGCGGAGCAATCTGTACGGTGCCGTCCTCCATAAACTTCTGCAACTTCGCCGCAGGAATCATATCGTTCAGCGCATCATATAACGGCTGCAAATATGGGTCGAGTTTCTCTTTCAGATCACCGGGTAGAAATCCGAGTTTCTCGCCGGCCTCTACCGCAGGGCGGGTAAGGATTACTCGCTTGACCTGCTTATCACGCAACGCACGCACGGCAAGGGCAATAGCCGTATATGTTTTACCCGAACCGGCGGGTCCCGTTGCAAAGATAAGGTCATTCTTGTCGTAGAGTTCTACCAAACGACGCTGGTTGGCTGTGCGAGCCTTGATTATCACGCCGTTGTTGCCGTAAACTATCGCCTCGCTATCTCGTTTAGGGGTGCTTTCGGCAGGAGCATCTCCTGTTGTGAATCCCGCAGCAAACGATTGCTCGACAACCTCCTTCGAGATGTGTCCGTAGCGGTCGTAATACTCGATAAGACCCTGCATGCGACGTTCGAAGCGCTCGATGTCGCTCTTGGCTCCCAATACTTTGAGGATGTGTCCACGAGCGATGATTTTGAGTTTCGGATGCAGCGTCTTTATCTGCTCCAAATAGACATTCTTTGCACCGTAGAGTTCTCTGGTGTCCACTCCTTCAATAAATATCTCTTTACCTTCGGTATCCATCATCGTTATTTGTTAAAAAAGGTATCCAACTCGCAGTTGAATGTTGTGAATGGTAGATTTAATCTCCTTGCCCTCAGTTTTTGTGTCGTAGGAGATATAGTTTGTTGTGGTATTGAAGCGACTCATTGCCCGCACATCAATAAGGAGGTGTTTCCATAAGCACAGCCCTATGCCTACCGAGTAGGTTACCGTAGGGTAGAGTCGTCCGAACATTACCTTTTCGTTGTTTCGGTCGTTGTATGTCGGGTTGTCCATCACCGTGAGTACCGGGCCGGCGTTGAGTCTGAATACGGAGCCAAAGCGGAGCGAGAAGAGAATCGGGATTTGCAGTGTGCTGGTCTTCATCTCGGCAGTAAACTTCTGCTCAATATCGCTTATGTTTACCTTGGCATAGGTGTAGATAATTTCAGGCTGAATGGCGAAGGTGTTTCCAAATTTGAGCGCCATATGCAGACCTCCCGACCATCCGAGTCGAGGCTTGATGGTTGCGCTCGATTCCCCCATGTCGAATTTGGCGATAGGGTACGATGCTCCTGCCACAAAACCCCATTCGGAACGTAGGCGGGTTTGTGCTGTAACCTCTTTCGCTCCGAAAAGGCATAAGATTAAGACAATTATTATTAGTAACTTGCGCATCATATCAAAATTTGAAACGTATATCTATCCCAAATATTAAATATTCATATCTCAAAAATAGATATTTTTTCGCAAACCACCGAAAAAGAGAGGTAATATTTCCTAAAATTTTGCAGTGCCGACTATTTACACTACCTTTGCGCACACATTAAAGGCGTAAAAAACGTATAAAACAGATATAACTATGAGTTTGGTAGCAATCGTAGGCCGTCCTAACGTGGGTAAGAGTACCCTGTTTAACCGTCTTGTCGGTCAGCGACAAGCGATTGTTGATGCTGCGGCAGGAACGACACGTGACCGTCACTATGGCAAAACTGATTGGAGTGGACGAGAGTTCTCGATTATCGACACGGGAGGTTACTCGGTAAATAGCGACGACATCTTCGAGGAGGAGATTCGTCGTCAGGTAATGCTCGCCATCGAAGAGGCTGACGTAATCCTCTTCTTGGTTGAGGTAGGTACGGGTGTTACCGACCTCGATATGATGATGGCCGAGATTTTGCGCCGTGCCAAGAAGCGAGTGATTCTTGTATGTAACAAGGTCGATAACTACGAACTCATCTATAACTCGCACGAGTTCTACGCTTTGGGTCTTGGTGATCCGTTCTGCATCAGTTCGATGTCGGGTAGCGGTACAGGCGACCTGATGGATGAGATTCTTCGCCACCTGCCACAGGATTGCTCGGCAAACGAACTCGAAGATTTGCCACGCATCACTATCGTAGGCCGTCCTAACGTGGGTAAGTCGTCGATGACTAATGCCCTGCTTGGTGAGGAGCGTAACATCGTAACCAACATAGCCGGAACAACTCGTGACTCTATCCATACTCGCTACAATAAGTACGGAATGGACTTCTATCTTGTCGATACGGCAGGTATGAGAAAGAAGGGTAAGACGATGGAGGATTTGGAGTTCTACTCCGTAATGCGTTCTATCCGTGCTATCGAGGCATCGGACGTCTGCGTACTGATGCTTGATGCGCAGCAGGGTCTTGAATCGCAGGATCTCAATATCCACAACCTCATCGTTCGTAACCGTAAGGGTTGCGTTATCGTTGTGAATAAGTGGGACTTGGTTGAGAAGGACAACAATACGATGAAGGAGTGGCGTGAGTTCCTCGAAAAGAAACTTGCTCCATTTAGCGATATTCCGATTATTTTTACCTCGGCACTGCACAAGCAGCGCATCTTGGAGGTTTTGCAGACGGCTATTCGAGTCTATAAATCACGTAGCCGACGCATCTCGACTTCGGAGTTCAACGACTTTATCCTGCCGATTATTGAGGAGACCCCTCCACCATCAACCAAGGGAAAGTATATCCGTATCAAGTATGCGATGCAGTTGCCGACACCGACTCCGCAGTTTGTTTTCTTCTGCAACCTTCCGCAGTATATACGTGAGAACTATCGTCGCTTCCTCGAAAATCACATTCGTGAGCAGTACGACTTCTCGGGTGTGCCGTTGCAGATTTACTTCCGCCAGAAGTAATCCGGGAATTGTGGGAGTTTATAACAAAAGGCTGTTTAACGCAATGTTAAACAGCCTTTCTGCTTGTCCGAAAACAGAGATTAGAGCAGCGCCTCAATCTTTGCACGGAGGTCGTTCTCGCTGATTGCGCCGACGTGCTTGTCTGCAACGGCACCATCCTTGATAAATACGATTGTAGGGATGTTGCGCACACGGTAGAGTGCTACGATGTCGTCGTTGCTATCTACGTCGCACTTGCCAATGTTTACACGGTCGCCGTACTCCTCCGAAAGTTTGTCAACGATAGGAGCGATTGTGCGGCATGGACCACACCACTCTGCCCAAAAGTCAATTACCAACGGCTTGCTCTCGCTAAGCAGAGCCTCATAGTTCTCGTTTGAAATCTTAATAGCCATAATCTTTTATTTTATATGTTTGAAAATTTAAGCAATCTCATACTGCAAATTGTATCGTTCGATGAACTCCTTGAACTCCTCAGTAAGCCCCACCTTACGCTTTTTTGCATACATCTTTAATCCCACACCCTCGACCATGTCGCAGATTTGGAGTTTCAACACTGCCTTACCCTTCGAGTGCTTTGCCATCTCAGACAAATCGGCGATAAACTGTCGGGTGATGATGTCGGTCGGTATGGTCAGCGTTATGGTCTTGATCCCTTCAAGCACCTCAGGTAACTGCACCATAGTGTTGATATTGAGGCGGGTGCTGGATACAGGATGCTCCTTGTTCACATCATCCTTCTTATAATAGACCGAGGTATTTACTTGGCCACGTATCAGCAAATAGTAGCCCTCGAACATCAGTGGTCGGAAACGCTCGTAATCTTTGTTGTAGAGCATAAATCTGTACTTGCCACCGTAGTCCTCCAACACGAGTTCGCCGTACTGTTTCTTTCCGTCCCTCGATACGAGGTGTTGTGCCGAGCGTACTACGCCTGCAACAACCAACTCGTGACCTTCAAGTGCTGCCAAATCCTCCAACTCCGAGAGTTTTGTGTTGCACATCTTTTCGAGCAGGAGTTTATACTCATCCAACGGGTGTGATGAGAGGTACATGCCGATAACCTCATCCTCCTTGTTAAGCATATCGAGGCGTGGTAACTCCGCACATACAGGTATAGTCGGCTTTTGCAGGTCGAATGACGACATTCCTCCACCGAAGAGACTCTGCTGTGCATTCGACTTTTCGGCGATGAAACGTTGTCCGTAGCGCATCAGCAATTCAAGGAACGGAGTCTTTGACGCATCTCTGTCATCTGGCGCAAAGAACTTACAGCGGGAGAAGTCGCACAACGAGTCGAAGCCTCCTGCGTATGCAATATTCTCCAAACACTTGCGGTTTACAACCGAGTAGTTTACACGCTCGAAGAAGTCGTAAATATCTTTGTAGCGGCCATTCTTCTCTCGCTCGTTGATAATCGAGAGGGCTGCCGCCTCACCTACGCCCTTGATTGCTGCCAAGCCAAAGCGAATATCGCCCTGCTTGTTAGACGAGAAGCGCAACATCGACTCGTTTACATCGGGACTCATTACATTGATGCCCATGTGCTTACACTCTCCCATATATATGGTCAGAGTGCCGATGTTGTTCAAGTTGCTCGACAGCAATGCTGCCATATACTCCGACGGGTAGTTTGCCTTCAAGTATGCGGTCTGATATGCAACCCAAGAGTAGCAGGTTGCATGCGACTTATTGAAGGCGTAGGATGCAAATGCCTCCCAATCCTTCCAAATCTTTTCCAGAATACTCTTGTCGTGTCCGTTCGCCACGCCGCCCTTCAAGAATTTTGGGCGCAACTCATCCAGTTTCGAACGAATCTTCTTACCCATCGCCTTACGCAGGGTGTCGGCTTCTCCTCGTGTAAAGCCTCCGAGCAGACGTGACAAGAGCATCACCTGCTCCTGATATACCGTGATACCATAGGTATCTTTGAGATACTTCTCCATAATCGGTATATCGTAAACGATAGGGCTGCGGCCGTGCTTACGGTTGATAAAGTCCGGAATATAATCCATCGGACCCGGACGATAGAGGGCATTCATCGCAATCAGGTCCTCAAAGACGCTTGGCTGCAACTCACGCAAATATTTTTGCATGCCGTCCGACTCGAACTGGAATGTTCCGATGGTACGACCCTCGCAGTAGAGTTTATATGTATTTTTATCGTCAATCGGGATGGTGTCGATATAAACATCTACACCCTTGATACGCTTGATATTCTCGACGGCATCCTTCATGATGGAGAGGTTTTTCAAGCCCAAGAAGTCCATCTTGATAAGACCCGTATCCTCGATTACGGCACCCTCGTATTGTGTTACGAGCATCTTCTCGCCCGTCTCCTTATCGTCGGCCGTAGATACCGGTACCCAGTCGGTAATATCATCACGGCAGATGATTGTGCCGCAGGCGTGTGTACCCGTACCACGCACGTTGCCCTCTAAGCGAAGGGCATACTTTATGGTATCTCGCAATATAGGGTTATCCGAATTCTCGGCAGCCTGCAACTCTGGCACTGCGGCGATAGAGTTTTTCAGATTGACTTTCAAGGTCTTTTCCTTGTCCTTTGGGTCCTGAATACGCTCCGGGATAAGTTTGCAGAGATGATCCGACTCAGGAAGCGGCAGTTTCTGCACTCGTGCCACATCCTTCAAGGCCATCTTGGTAGCCATCGTACCATAGGTAATGATGTGGGCAACCTTCTCCTTGCCATATTTCTTTGTAACCCAGTCCAACACACGACCACGACCCTCATCGTCAAAGTCGATGTCGATATCGGGCAGAGATATACGGTCAGGGTTGAGGAATCGCTCAAACAGCAGGTCATACTTGATAGGGTCAATCTGCGTAATGCCGAGACAGTATGCCACAGCAGAGCCTGCCGCAGAACCACGACCCGGACCCACCCATACACCGAGTTGCTCACGTGCTGCAGCAATGAAGTCCTGCACGATAAGGAAGTAGCCAGGGAAACCCATCGTCTTCATAATGTGCAACTCGAACTTTAATCGCTCGGCAACCTCATCAGTCAATGGCGAGCCATAGCGTTTCTCGGCGCCTATCATTGTCAGGTGGGCAAGGTAGTCGGCCTCGAACTTTATACGATAGAGGCGATCGTAACCGCCCAACTTGTCAATCTTTTTGATTGCGGCCTCCTCACTCATTACAACATTGCCGTTCTCATCCTGCGTAAACTCATCGAAGAGATCCTTCTCCGTCAGGCGTGAGCGATACTCCTGCTCTGTGCCGAACTCCTCCGGAATCTCGAACATCGGCATGATAGGGTTGTGGTCAATCGAGTAATGCTCCACCTTGTTGCACACCTCGACCGTATTCTCCAATGCCTCGGGATATGCAGCAAAAATCTCGCTCATCTCCGCACGGGTCTTCATCCACTCCTGCTTGGAGTAGAGCATTCGCTTCGGGTCATCAAGGTCACGTCCCGTATTAAGACATATCAGGCGGTCGTGTGCCTCGGCATCCTCCTCGTCGATGAAGTGAACATCGTTGGTGCAGACGAGTTTTATATCGTGTTTCTTTGCTAACTCTACAATATGCTTGTTGGCCTCTATCTGCAACGGATAGACCTCGTGATTTGCACGCTCGACAGTCGCCTTGTGCAACTGCAACTCTAAGTAGTAATCCTCTCCAAAGAGATTTTTGTGCCAGAGAACAGCCTCCTCGGCAGCCTCAATATCGCCCTCGTTTATGCGTTTTGGCACTTCGCCACCCAAGCAGGCGGAGCAGCAGATAAGACCCTCGTGATACTTCTGTAACTCGGCACGGTCGGTACGAGGGCGGTAGTAGTAACCGTCCGTCCACGCCTTCGAAACAATCTTGATAAGGTTTTTGTAGCCTTTGAGATTCTTGGCAAGCAGGATAAGGTGCCAACCGCTCTGGTCGCTCTTCTCCGACTTGGAGAGCATGCCGTTGCGGGCAACATATACCTCACAACCCAGAATAGGCTTGAAATCGGGAATCGACTCCTCTGCAATAATCTTCTCACGACCTTTCACCGCATCGAAGCCGAACTCCTTATTCATATCCTCAACCTCGGCGATGCGTCCCTTGATTGAGTCATATGCCTCGGCATCCTCGATGGTTGCCGCCTCTTTGAGTTCTTCGAGGCGCTTCTGCATCTGTGCAGCCTCGGCTTTCAGCGAATCGAGATACGAAGGTAGGGATTCGTGTTCGGCCGCAAGATTTATCATCTTGTCGAGCAACCCCTTCAAACCCTTTACACGCTTATGTTTCTCGTCATTCTTCTTGCAGGCATAGTTCCAAAACTCCTTTATACCGAACATATTGCCATGGTCGGTCACGGCTAAGCCTCGCTGACCGTCTGCAATGGCCTTATCCACAAGTCTTTTGATGCTTGCCTGACCATCCAATATCGAGTATTGGCTATGAACGTGAAGATGGACGAAATCGTACATAATGTTACTTTGTATATATCGCTACAAATATACAAAGATTTTTCAATTATTCGTGGCGTGGAAGTTGCAATTTCATAACAAAATATGTAATTTTGTTATACAATCCTAAAACTCAGAATTATGCAGGTGGAAGAATGGATTGTTGTTGCCGAATACAACACATCGTTGGAGGCCGAAGTGGCCAAGAGTCTTCTTGTCAGCGCAGGCATTGATGCCGATATACGCAACGAGTATATGTCCACGCTCTACCCGAGTGTGATACCATCTCAACTTATAGTACCTGAGAAAGATGCCGAACAGGCAGAATTACTGTTGAAACAGAGGTAGTTACTCTTTGTTCCAAATACGCCACGAAGCCTCGGCCTGGCAACGAAACATCTCGCTGCCACCCACCGTTCTTGCACCATTGGCAGCACCTCGCAGCAGGAACTCCGTAGGATCGGGATTGTAGATGAGGTCAAAGAGAATGTGATGTTCCCCGATTGCCTCGTATGGCAGTTGCGGAGCCTCGTTAATGTGCGGATACATACCTATCGGCGTAGCGTTGACTATCAGTTCATGTTGGCGGATGACCTCTGCCGAGATTTGCTCGTATGTAATATCTCCCTTATCTGCCGAACGAGATACCGTGCAACACTCCACGCCCGCCTCATTTAGCACATAGAGAACGGCTGCCGCCGCACCTCCGCTACCAAGCACCAAAGCACGCTTGCCTCTCAAATCTCCGAATGGAGCGAGGGTGGCCCTAATGCCTTCTACGTCGGTATTGTAGCCATGCATTGCTCCCGTAGCATCAAATTTGACACAATTTACCGCACCGACGCTCTCTGCCTCCCTGCTGATGGATGCCAAGAATGGGATTATCGCCTTTTTATAGGGGATGGTCACATTCATGCCGTGCAGGTTGCCTCGGAGTGTCTCCACTTGTGTAATCTCCTCCAACTCACACAGCGTATAGTCGGCATCTATTGCCTCCGTCAAAAATTTCTTGGAGAAGTAGGATGCAGATGCAGAGTGCCCGAGCGGACAACCTATGAGAGCGTAGTGTTTCATTCTCTATAAAAATTTGCCGACCAAATAGAACGAGCCTATGAGCAATACGGTAAAGGCTATGGCTAAAATATTGAAATACTTGTCAATAAAGCCCTTTATCGGTGCGCCGAATTTCCATATCAAGCCCGCAACAAGGAAGAATCGCAAGCC
Organism: Alistipes sp.; assembly: GCA_045659425.1. Classification (GTDB taxonomy): domain Bacteria; phylum Bacteroidota; class Bacteroidia; order Bacteroidales; family Rikenellaceae; genus Alistipes. The sequence continues at coordinate 109,669 of JAZOWW010000028.1, forward strand.
ACGAGATACGGTCGAGGCGATGATAAACATCGGGATATTGATATGGAACAGACCTCCTGCAATAGTAAAGAGTTTGTATGGCAGAGGGGTAAATCCTGCGGTGAATACAACCCAGAAATCGTATTGGTCGTACAGTGCCTTTACCTCGTAGAACTTCTCCATCGAGAAGACGTGGTTGAAGAAGAAGTTTGCCAATGCCGTGAATTCTCCCGACGGAGTCTGCCATGCAAAGAATCCCAGGGCGTAACCCACCATTGCTCCAAGTACCGAACCTACAAGACATACGGCGGCATATCGGAACGATTTTGAGGTTGTGCCTATGCAGAGCGCAATAAGCAGAATATCAGGCGGAATAGGGAAGAATGACGACTCGGCAAAGGCCAATAGAAACAATGCCAACGTACCCCAGCGGGACTCGCTCCAAGAGAGTACCCAATCATATAATCGTTTAACGATATTCATTTCTTGCAATAATTCTTTATACAGAGGCAAAGGTATAAAAAAATCCTGTCTTGCAACAGGATTCTATACATATTATATATACTATTGTTACTCGCCTCGCTTTTGCTGAATGTAATCCAACATTTCGTTAAGTGTGCCGGCAAACTTCTCGAAATCCTCTTTGTAGAGAAATATCTTGTGGCGGTCAAATACTCGCTCTCCGCTCTCGCCGGCCATCTTGCGGCTCTCGGTGATTGTCAGGAAGTAGTCGTTGCCACGTGTTGCACGAACGTCGAAGAAGTATGTGCGTCGTCCCGCCTTGACGGCCTTTGAGTATATTTGGTCGCCATCTTCGGTCTCAAATGAATGTGTGTGATGTGTTTGCATAAAAGCCCTCTATATTTATCATTTTAGTTATGCGAAGATAAGTAAAATGCAAGAATTACACAATAGCTGTACGTATAAATATCGAGAAAAGTTTTGTTGTGGCTCCTTAAAATAATAGTTGCCCGACAAAAACCAACCATCTTTTCAGACTCATAAACCATAAGTTACCACAAGAGTATTGTTTTTATTGCAGGTTTTTATTATATTTGCATCGTCCAAAGGGACATGACATATTTTTACGAAAGTGTTTCGTTTACACCTCATAGAGAAATCTGACAGTTTCAAAAGGAGTAGGGAAAACGACAGCACTCATTATCTGTATTGGTATATCTGTGCCAAGTGCAGGTGTGGGGATTGCTATAAGTTTATTTACTCCGGGTTTTGTCAGAGCCTCTCTATGAATGAACGTTATCAGCTCCACACTTTCTTTTTTGTAAACAATCCTGCAGGAGTTGACGGGCAACAGAAAAAGACCAATTAACCAATTAAATATTATTGCTATGAAAAGATTTATGCTTTTTATGCTGACTATGATGGTCGGCGTATCGGCGCTTTGCGCACAAACACAAAAGGAGTTGGCAAAGGAACGTCAGTTAATCTCCAAGATGTCGAAAGCAGAGCTTAGTGCGAAGGCGAGCAAGGCCGCCTTGAAGGCTGCAAAAGAGTACAAGAAAGAGGGTTGGGTTGTTGCTCCGGGCAACCTGCCGTTGGAGAAGCAGTTGGACAGAGCCTACGCTATGCAGTACGAGTACGATGAGTTGGCTTTTCCAAAATATATTATGGCGGAGGCTATGTCGATTGGAGAGAACTACGATGCTGCCAAGCATCAGGCATTGGCTCTCGCACGTTTGAATCTTGCCGGCCAGGTGCAGTCGGAGATAACTGCCATCACCGAAAACAGCCTCGCAAATAAGCAGCTTTCGAATGAGCAGGCGGCATCTCTTGCAGAGACTATATCTGCGAGCAAGGATATTATCTCGCAGAGCATCGGACGTGTAATTCCGGTTGTAGAGTGTTATCGCACCAAATCCAACAAAAATAGAGAGGTGAGAGTCATGATTGCCTATAACTCAAAAATGGCAATGGAGGCTGCCAAGAACACTATTCGTCAACAGTTGGAGGAGAAGGGAGATGAGTTGCACAAGCAGCTCGACAAAGTTTTGGGTTTCTAACGGTGTGAATGATGTATAATAGGATTGTAATATCATTGTTGCTGTTGTTGGCAACCCCTCTCTACGTATATGGGCAAAAAACGGAGACTGTCAGCGGTACATATACCTACTATGCTCCATCTACGGTATCATTAGAGGATGCTCGCCGCATTGTTGTAGAGAGGGCCAAGATTGCCGCTCTGGCAGATGTTTTCGGCACCTCAATACAATCGACCACAATGACCTCTATACGCAATAGTACGGATGGCTCCAAGGTCGATGTCTCAACGTTGGCCGAGAGTGAGGTTAAAGGGGAGTGGCTTTCAGATATCGGGGAGCCGGAGATATCAATTAGCTACGCTGACGGCATGTTGGTTCTGACAGCAAAAGTGAGAGGTACGGCTCGCAAAATAGAGGAGCAGAACATCTCTTTTGAAGCAAAACTCCTGCGCAATGGTACCAATCCCAAATATGAGAGTGACACCTTCTCGGATGGCGACGATGTCTATCTATGGTTCCGTACACCCGTTGCAGGCTACCTGTCCGTCTATCTGATGGATGGCGACGACGTCTATTGTCTGTTGCCATACAGGTCCGATAAATATGCCGCAACGCCGGTGGAGCGGGGACGTGAGTATATCTTCTTCTCCGTGCAGTGCGCAGGGAGGGGAGAGGTCGTGGACGAGTATATATTGACCACCGATAAGAGCCTCTCTCACAATCATATTTTCGTTGTATTCTCGACAAATGAGTATGCCAAAACAAATGATACACAGAGTAACAATATCATGTTGCCTCGACAAACCTCTCGTGCGGCGTTTGAGTCGTGGCTATCTAAATGTCGAGTATATGACTCCAAGATGAAAGTAAAACAAATATCTGTAACAATATCTAAAAAATAAAAGACTATGAAGAAACTATTTCTATTTTTCCTGCCTATGCTCTTTGTAGCATGTGCAGATCCCGAGATGCCGAAACCGGAATTTAGATGGTATCACTATAGTTCTAGGTCTTATGGTAATCAATTTAAAGGTATCGAGAGTTTTGAGGTACCATATGATATTGGCTATTTAAGTTCCGTATATCCTAATGTGCCAGTATCTTTTGAGGCAGAATGTAATGCATCGTGGATTAAGGTCCTCAACGTGGTGGCAGACGAAGATAATATGAATGCTGTCGTTTCGTATGACATATTAAATTTGAATACCGGGACAAAATCCAGAAGTGCAACCATAACTATAACAGAGTTAAACTCTAAACTTAGAAAAGACTTAGAAATAACACAAGTTCCTATAGACTATTAATAACACTATACAATATGAAGAAGTTGTTTATTATTTGCGCAATATTATTGACAACCACCGTGTTGTATGCGCAGGAGAATATGTCGGTTATAAAACTAAAAAGCGGAATCGAGATTAAAGGTACTATTGTCGAGGAGGTTCCCGGCGGATCTGTATCTATTAGGACAATAGAAGGGGATGTCTTTATCTATCGTCAGTCCGAGATTGCTCGCATAGATAATCCTAATCTTGCAAAGATTAAGGCCGAGGAGCGCAAAAAGGAGGTTGAAGCAAAGTTAGCAGAGACCAAAGCCAAATTGGCAAAAAAGGAGGAGAGTAAGGCATTAGCAAAGAGTATGCGCCAAGAGCGTGCCCTCGGAAATTTCAAAGGATATCGAGGATTTGTGGATGTATTCGTGGGAGCAAACCTCGGTTATTGGCTTGCTTATTATTGGGGAGGATTTCATACGAGGATCTCTTTTATAAACGGATACAACTTTGGCCCATATTTTTATCTGGGCGTTGGTGTAGGTTGGCAAATAAGCCAAGTTGAAGATGATTTTGATTATCGTCCAGACCCCGTCTATAATGTATATCAAGTTCCAATATTTCTGCATATTCGCTCCTCTTGGGCAAAGGAGCGCAGAGTATCTCCTTACTTCTCGTTGAATGTCGGATATAACTTGGCTATATCAAAGGCGATTTATGAATCAGATTATAGATATCTTGATTATTACAAACCTAATGAGATTTTGATTGAGCCTTCGCTCGGTATCGAAATTAGGACATCTCGAAGGACCGCTGTTTCGGTAGCATTTTCGGCACCAATAGGAATAGGCGTAACCGGCGGCATTGGTCTAACACATACGGCCATTCCATTAGGTGCAAGTGTCGGATTCTCATTCTAATACAATATTATGAAGAGGTTACTAATATTTATAATGACCTGTTTTACGCTCCTCTCTGCGCAAGCCGACGAGATTGAGCCCAAAAAGGATGACACAACGGGCAAGTGGGGCTATCGTAAAGGAGATAATGAGGTTGTGCCTCCACGTTACGAGCGTGCATTCTCCTTCTCGGAGGGCTTGGGCTGCGTCAAACTGAACGGCAAGTTCGGCTATATAAATATGGCAGGAGAGGCGGTTATCAACTACCGCTTCGATGATGCTCGTCCATTCTCGGAGGGCTTGGCAGTTGTTACCATAAATGGCAAGGCCGGCCTTATCCAACGTGACGGAATGGCCGTCATACCATATAAGTTTGATGCCGCAGGCTCTATGTCGGAGGGTCTGGCCCCCGTAAAGTATAATGGCAAGTGGGGATTTGTCGACCGTAGCGGAGCGTGTGTAATACCATACAGGTACGACAATGCAAATATGTTCTCGGAGGGTATTGCAGGTGTGCAACTTAATGGTGTTTGGGGATTTATCGACCGAACGGGAAAATGGTACAATGCAAAGGAGGATTATATCCCCCTCTTCTCGGACTATGCCAAAAGATTTGTGGAGAAGGCTGTCAATGCTTGGCAGGTAAAGGGTAAATATGAAAAGACCTTGGATTGGCAGGCACGTGTAAACGATGAGACCCGAAAGCTCAAGGTAACGGAGTTTACACGAGAGGCAGAGAAGCAGTATATACTCGAACAAGGCAATGCTATTAAGATATCCCAGCGACTGGCCGACTACGACGCCGACAATGAGATATTTCTTGTCAAGGATGACAACTTTGGCGACCTGCTTGTGCCGGTACCTATTGCAGAGGCTCCCAAATTTGAGGAGAACTTCTACTCTATGAAGAGAACGGTAAGGTATTTTGTGGATAATGACAAATTGGCATTGGCCGAGCAGACATTTGCGAACGATGAGGGTCAAACATACAAGTACAGCAATCAAGCCTCTTTGGAGTACTTTGTAACCAATGTGGATTACCAGTTTGCACCTATCGAGATTGACCAAGCCGCCGTTACACGAATGCAACAAGGGGAGCAGAAGATACGCTATGCGCAGTTGAAGAACTCCGCAAAATCGGATGTGGATGTAAATATCCCTAAAAATAATGCAGTGAATGATAAAACATTTGCTGTTGTGATTGCAAATGAGTTGTACAAACACGAAGAGGCTGTTCCGTATGCCAAAACCGATGGCGAGAGCTTTAGAAACTACTGTTTGCAGACACTTGGTCTGCCGGAGGGGAGGGTTCACTTCTCGACAGATGCAACGCTCAACGAGATGCGTATGTCCATGAATTGGCTGAAAGATATAGGCGAGGCTTTCGGCGAGGAGGCAAAGGTCATATTCTATTATGCGGGACACGGCGTAGCAGACGACGCCTCTCGCTCGGCCTTCTTATTACCGGTGGATGGCTCCGGCCGAGACCCCGAGTCGGGTTATTCGGTCGATAAACTCTATTCGCAATTAGGCTCGTTGTCGGTGGGCTCCGTTATCGTATTATTGGATGCTTGTTTCAGCGGCTCAAAGCGTGACGGAGAGATGATGGTTGCATCTCGAGGTGTTGCAATAAAGCCTAAAACAACGGCCCCCAATGAGGGAAATATGGTAATTATATCGGCAACAACAGGGGATGAAACTGCCGCATTGTATCCACAAGAGGGTCACGGCTTGTTTACATACTTCTTGTTGAAGAAGTTGCAGGAATCACGAGGCCAATGCACTTTGGGACAATTGGCAGATTATGTATCTACACGAGTAAATCAAGAGTCCGTCGTAGTAAATAAACGACCACAGACGCCTACGGTATCATATTCGCCGAGCATGATTGATAAATGGCAAAATATGACACTGTATTAGTATAGTAAGATGTATCAATAAATATAGGCAGCCTGACACGTCAAGCTGCCTATATTTATTAAGACTACGTTGTTCAACAATAGTTACTCTTTTGGTCGTTCTATAATTCTTACATTGGCGGCCTGCTCGCCCTGGTTGCCTTCTACTACTTCGTATTCTACCCACAACCCGTCGGTTAGACCCTTAAAACCCTCTTTGATAATGGCCGAAAAGTGAACAAAGGTCTCCTTTCCTTCCTCCGACACAATGAAGCCGTAACCCTTCTTGTTGTCAAACCATTTTACCTTGCCTTTCATAATGCAGTAATCTTTGTTGGTATGCAAATTTAACAAAATTTGTTGATATGCCCCTATTTTGTGCCGAGAAATGTGGGATTTTACCTTGTAAAAAGCATATGCTCCTCTTTAAAAGGGTTAAATCGATAAAAAAACAACAAATTTTACGAAAAAATTTGCAGATAACATTTTTTTACCTACCTTTGCACTCGCAAAACAACAACGGGGTGTAGCGCAGTCCGGTTAGCGCATCTGGTTTGGGACCAGAGGGTCCCAGGTTCGAATCCTGGTACCCCGACTGAAAAATTGCAAGCGATAGAGTAATCTGTCGCTTTTTTTGTTTTATATGTGGTCTATAAAAGAAGGCTCGCCAAACGGCGGGCCTTTTTTACTTGGCAAAGATTTCGCAGAGCAGGGAGTCGATGTAGAGTAACTCCGGATCATTGCAGATGACCTGTTCCAACATTAGTTCGTAATCCTCTGAAAAAAATGCAGTGTCGAGTTTATCCATAGGCGTTCGATTTATTATTTGTCAATCAAACGCCGAAAGGTTGTGCTTTATTGTGCGACCCCTAACATAAAACTACATCTTTCTCCTTAATCATCTTGCGGAGGTTGATAAGCGCATAGCGCATACGTCCTAAGGCGGTGTTGATGCTAACGCCCGTTTGCTCGGCTATCTCCTTGAAACTCAACCCTGAGAAGTAGCGTAACAAGACTACCTCCCGTTGCTCGTCGGGCAGTAAATCTACCAACGCCTTGATGTCGGCATCTATCTGGTCGGCGATGATTTTATCCTCGACGGTACTCTCTGCAAAGCGCAACGATCCCAAGATATCGTAACCGGAACTCGACTCGCTTACGGAAGGAGCCTGCTTCTGCGCACGGAAATAATCTATGACTTTGTTGTGCGCAATACGCAGTACCCACGAAAGAAACTTGCCGTTGTCGGAATAGCGACCCTCGTCAATCGTGTGCACAACCTTAATGAAGGTGTCCTGAAAAATATCATCGGCCACGTCGTTATCCTTGACCATCATACGGATATAGTCACGGACACGGCGGCTGTGTTTGTCTATAAGAGTGGAGATTGCACTCCGATCACCTTGCAGATAGTTTTGAAGCAACATCTGGTCGCTCAACTTCTGTACATTCATAATCTTCTCCTTTTTTAATAAGTGTTCAAAGAGTAGATTTTTTCTATAGGCAATCGTGTGTTTTTAGGTTAAACTTTATTTTTTCGACTGCAAGATATGGATAATTTGCCAATCTTGCAAATCTTCGGATTCGATTCTTTGATATCGAATACCGGCGCAAATGTAAGCAAAATCCATGCCACAATATTGTGTGGCACGGATTTGTTGCGAAATATTCTTGGCCCTTTCGAGCGGTGAATTGACCATTTGTGGCGGTGAAATCTTCTGTTGTTCACCTCTTCGGAGCAGATTTTCCGTAAAACGCTATTACAGCACGCTCTCGGCCTCTTGCTTCAACCATGCAATCTCTTCACTCCAACGTGCTTCGTCAGGAGTTTCCAAGATGAGGGGTATGTTGTCGAAGATAGGCGAGCGGGCGATGAATCGGAAACACTCCTTGCCGATTGCGCCCTCGCCCAGCGGTGCGTGACGGTCGACACGGCTGCCCAGCGGCTTTAACGCATCATTCAGGTGCATGCCTCGCAGATATTTCAGACCGATAATGCGGTCAATCTCCTCAAAGACTTTTCGGCACGACTCCTCGGTGCGAAGGTCGTAGCCTGCTGCAAAACTATGGCAGGTGTCGATGCAGAATCCTACACGAGATTTGTCCTCTATCTGATTTATAATGTGTGCAATATGCTCCCACGCAAAACCTAAGTTTGAACCCTGACCCGCTGTGTTCTCGATTACGGCCGTCACACCCTCGGTGCGCTCCAATGCCATATTTATCGAGTCGGCGATGCGGTTGAGGCTCATCAGTGAGGTAATTTTTTGCAAGTGGCTGCCCGGGTGAAAATTCAGGCGATCAAGACCCAAAGCCTGACAACGTGCCATCTCCTCAAAGAATGACTCACGAGATTTTTCGAGTCCCTCCTGTTCAGGATGTCCGAGGTTTATGAGATAACTATCGTGCGGAAGAATTTGTGCCGCAGTATATCCGCACTCGGCACATGCTGCACGGAAACGTTCGCACTGCTCCTGCGTGAGAGGAGCAGCCAACCATTGTCTTTGATTCTTGGTAAAGAGGGCAAAGGCGGTGGCTCCAATTTGCTTGGCATTGTATGGGGCATTCTCAACGCCCCCCGATGCACTTACGTGCGCTCCAATAAATTTCATGCTTCTAAATTCTTAACTTGCTGTCAAAGATAAGAAAAATTACTATCTTTGTGTCTGATAAAAGATAAAACAAATAATAAATTATAAATAAGTATGAAAAAAATCTACACTTTGTTGCTCGTTGCATTCGCATTGTCTGCAACCACTGTATCTGCACAGGTCTCAGTATCAGGCGCTCAGCAGATGTCACAACCTGAGTTTAAAGATCAGGTAAAAATGGAGAATGTCAAGTCTGACGTTACTACCGAGGCTCAACGTAAGGCCGAGCGTGCCGCAATTCGCAAGGAGCATAACACTATCGAGTTCAACGCTTCGTTGAATGGTTCGTTCTCGCACTTTAATCAGCAATGGCAGAGCGTGAATGGTAACTCAAACTCGCTCACAGGTGTCGCAAACATTCTCTTTACCCACAACTACAAAAAGAAACTCTTTACTATCGACACTAAGGTGACAGCGAAGATGGGATATACCTGCAAGTTCCTTGAAAACGAGAATGATATGACAAAGAGCCAGGACGAGTGGTTCGTATCGGTTGCTCCTGCTTACAAGATGACCGATACATGGAATGTTGGTGCCATAGCATCGCTCCGTTCGCAATTCGCAAAAGGTTTCAATGACAACGATAAGATTACAAGCCAGTTCTTTTCTCCGGCATATCTTAATCTCTCTCTCGGTTTTACTTACGTGTGCCCAAAATCTAAGTTCCCGATTAAGATTAACCTCTCGCCAATTGCGATGAGTGCAACCTATGTAACAAGTCGCACCGTTCGTGATTTCTTCGCAAATGAGACCTTTGGCGTGGATTATGCTGCTGCAAAGTTGTTGGAAGGCAAGCAGAACACTGCGTATGCTTACGGTTTGACCTTGGCGAATGGCGTTCAGCGTTACGAGGGTGGTTCCTCAGTGCAGATTGATTTCGATCGCACATTTGGCAAGAAGGAGGTATTCCGCTATCGTACAACTCTCTACTCTTTCTATGGTTGGATTAACGAGTTGTCGCAGCAGACCGGTGCAAACAAGGCGTTGGGCTTTGAGCATATTGCACCTACCGTACGTTGGGAGAATACTATCGACATCAAGGCTACAAAGTACTTCTCTACACAGTTCTACTTCCAGATGTACTACAACAAGGCACAGTGTGCATCCATACAGACACAGATTGTTTTGGGCGTAGGTCTTTCGTACACCTTTAAGAATAAATAGTATTGAAGATTCGTAGGCGAAATATCGTTGTTGTCGGGCTGGTAGTCCTGCTGACGTTTTTGTTGGGTTGGCTCTTTGGTCAATCCTATGGTCGTCGTGTGACTGATGCCCAGATTCGTCGTGCAATTGGCGGTCTCGGCGGCAGGGGAAAGGTTACGCAGGTGCTGGGAATGATTGAACGAGAGTATGTCGATTCAATCTCGGCGGACTCCCTTGCGGAACTCGCTGTGCCGGCCATTTTGGAGCGACTAGACCCGCACTCGACATATATCCCCGCTTACGAATTCAAGCAGATGGAGGAGCCGTTACAAGGCGAGTTCGAGGGTATTGGCATTACCTTCAATATGGCTACCGATACGGTTATTGTGCTAAATGTGATACCATCGGGTCCGAGTCAGAAGGCGGGAATTTTGGCCGGCGACCGAATAATGAAGGTCAACGATACGCTTATCGCCGGGCAGAAGATGTCGCAAACGGCCGTTATGAAGCGCTTGCGAGGTCCTCGTGGTACGCAGGTGCGCCTTTCGTTGGAGCGCCGAGGTATTACGCAGCCCGTTGAGGTTACGGTTACACGTGATAAGATTCCGTTGCATAGCGTCGAGGCTACGTTGATGATTGCCGACAAGGTTGGCTTTGTCAAGTTGTCGCAGTTCTCTCGCACGTCATATTACGAGGTTAAGAAGGCGCTCGATACCCTTCGCAAGCAGGGTATGCGCAGCCTTATCTTCGACCTGCGAGGTAATGCGGGCGGCTTTTTGGATCAGGCCATATTGCTTGCAAACGAGTTTCTGCCAAAGGGGTCGCTGATTGTCTATACCGAGGATCGCAACCATAAGCAGATACGCCAATATAGCGACGGCAGAGGTGGCTCGACCGACCTTGAAGTTGCAGTCCTTATAGACGAGAGCAGTGCTTCGTCGAGCGAGATTCTGGCCGGAGCGTTGCAGGATAACGATAGAGGTACAATTATCGGTCGTCGCTCCTTCGGAAAGGGCTTGGTGCAGTCGCAGGTGCCATTCTCGGATGGCTCGGCCATGCGCCTGACCATTGCTCGCTACTTCACGCCGACGGGTCGCTCTATACAGAAGCCTTATACGGCGGGCGACGAGAAGGGTTATCATATGGATATTATCAACCGCTATAAGCATAACGAGTTTTTCTCGGCCGATAGCATACGCTTTGCTGACTCACTGCGATTCACTACGCCGAAAGGTAAGGTTGTATATGGAGGTGGCGGTATTATGCCTGATATCTTTGTGCCACTCGACACTACACGTATGTCGAAATACTATTTTGAGGTTTCGGGTCGAAATATACTCTACCGCTACACGATAGAGTATGCCGACGAGCATCGTGCAGAGTTGAGCGCTGCCCACTCGGTCAAGGATATTGAGCGCATGTTCGCACGTGATAAGGGGATGTTCGATCGCTTCGTTAAGTATGCCGAGCGCAATGGTGTCAAGAACGATTGGCAGGGTATAAACCTCTCACGTCATATTATGGAGGCGCAATTGCGAGCATATATCGCCCGTAACTCCGAACTGGATAGCAACGCATTCTACTACTTTATATACCCGATAGACGAGACTCTGCGCAAGGCCGTGGAGACGCTGAAAAATAAGGAGAGAGAGAAATGTTCAAAAGAGTAATTTTATATCTCACGTTGATAGTCACTGTTGTGCTGATTTTGTTTGCGGTGCTGAATCGCCCCAATACCCATTCGCTGATACCTCTATTCGGAGTGTCGAACGGGGAGGTAGTGTCGCAGACTGAGGAGCCGGTGGAGGAAGAGGCTGGGGAGCAGACCGTGGAACTCCCTGCCGAATTGACGGAAGATCCGCAGGAGCCTGCTGTGGCGCAATAAATAGTTATATAGGATTTGATACCGTCAAGAAGAGATAGAACGAGGGAAGAGAAGACTCTTTCTTCGTTTTTTGTATATATTGTATTTTTGAAAAATACTCTATGTTGTGTTGCTGTTTGTGGATTATATAAATATAGTGGTAAAAACTTGTATTTATCTTAAAAGGTTTTTATCTTTGTAAGAAGATTGACCTTTAAACCGATTCAATTAAACCAACCAAAATATTCTATTATGAGAAGATTTGCATTATTTCTAATTCTAATGATGGGAATCGGCTTCATTGCTTGCGAACAACCCCAAGTGGACGCAAATGATCCGATTTATCCATCGCCCGAGGCGGTTGTCGTAGATGATGACGCATGCGGAGAAAACAGCATTACGCTTTTGTTCGATGGTCAGGCTGCGACCAAGGCCGGAGCGGTAAGTTTTACCTCTACTCTTACTCCGGAAAGTGGCGAGCCTGTTACAATCACAACAGAGGCCGGAGCGGCGGACGCTTACAAGCATGCTTACTACAATCTTCCGGCAGGAGTCTATTCTGCCGCTGTGTATGCTTCGTATGCCGATGGAGTAACGACAACCCCTGTATTGTTGACAGACTCTAAGGGTGCAGTCGTGAAGATTAAACTCGCAGGCTCAAACTTGGCTGTGAGGTTTGCTTACGCTACATCTTCAACTCTTGCCTTTACTTGGAGTGCAAGCGGTTTCAAGAACGCTACAACAGACTGTGATACGGCGTATAGTTTTGGTATCTACGAGGATGCCGAATGTAAGAATCTGGTTGTCTCTTGGCAGACTGCGGATAAGGCAATCTGGGAGGGTTGCGCCGAGGGTTATCCTCAGTTTGAATTCTCCGGCTTGGAGAGCAATACCCCATATTGGTTTGTGGTGAAGGATCTCAACAAGAATGCATCGTCAGCGCCAATCAAGGCTCAGACTTTGGAGTTTACAGTCGTTGAGCCTAAGGCTGAGGCTCCTGTTGAGGAGGGTGGTATCGCTGTGGCTGAGGATTTCAGCGAACTCGTTTGGGGTGCTAACCTTATGCGTGGCTCTGCTGCTTATTCGGCAAATGATCGTAACCTTGCAACTGCTTTTGATAAGGCAGAGGGCGTAAATCCTGTTGGTGGAGGTGCGTGGAACTGGTATCTGGTTAAGCCTTCTACCGAGATTGTGCTGTTTAGTACATTGAAGGGTGCTGTTGAGACTTCACGTCTTGCGCAGTGGGGTATCTGTAACGAGGTGGCCGGTAGTCAGAATCCTCCTATTTGTAGCAGAGTCGGCCATTTGAAGTTGGGAGGCGAAAACTATACTGCACTCATGTGTACACCTGCACTGACCAACCTTAAAGAGACTGCTACACTTGAATTGTCTTTCGATCAGGCTCGTTATGAGGCTGACCCTACCACAGCTGCTGTTTTTGTGCTCAACGAATCAGAGCATGGCGGCAAGGAGGGTGGATATGCAGTTACACCTACTTACGACAATCTGATTCCGACCGTTGAGTTTGAGATTAAACCTGGTCGTACCTTCACAAAAGAGAAATTTGTTTTGCAGAATGTGGCTCCGGGTGCACGTATCGGTATCGGTCCTATCCGTAAGGATGGTACAACACCGGGCACAGTGCAGCACCGTATGTATCTGGATAACATTGTTGTAAAGGTTGTTGAATATGGTGAGTCGAAAGTAGAACTTGCTAAGCCGGTTATTACCTCTGCTGTGGCTACTGCTGAGGAGATTGCGGTTAAGTGGAACAAGGTGGAGAAGGCGACAGGCTATCTCCTCGAATATAAGGAGAGCAGTGCCGACCAGTGGTCAACTATCGAGATAGGTTATGTTTTGGAGCATACAATATCTGGTTTGAAAGATGCAACTGCTTACCAGGTTCGAATTAAGGCTATTGAGGAGGTCTCTAATAGTGAGTCCGAGTACTCCGATGTTAAGAATCTTCAAACAATCGTTAAGGCAGAGTTCCCAATGGTTGCAACTACTGCTGATGAGTTTATCACAATCCTTAGCAATGCTCCGGCATTGCTCACTGCCGGAGCAGCAGATGAGATTCAAATTGCAGGTAATCTTGACTTTGCAGGCAAGACATTGCCAGAGGATGTTGTATTCCCAGGTACACTTAATGGCCAGAACTTCAAACTTAGCAACATCACATCCGACCATGCATTGTTTGCATCGCTTGTTAATGCTAAGGATTTGACAATTGACGAGACTTGCGTATTTGCATCGGATAAGGCTTGCTCGCTTGCTGCTTTGGCTGTTGAGGCAACCGGAACAATCTCTAACGTTGTCAACAAGGCAACAGTATCTGTTGTAGTTGATAGCGATGATGAGAATTCAGCAGTTGTTTCGGGTCTTGTTGCTCTCAATAGTGCGAAGTTGGAGGGCTGTAAGAACTACGGAGCAGTAACCTATACCTCTACTAAGGGCGCTTATGGTGCCTTGGTTGCAGGTTTGGCTGCTTATAGCGACGGAGCACTTAATCTCTGCGAGAATCACGGTGCTGTGACCATGTCGGTACCTTATCTTGTTGGATTTGGTGCTATTAAGAGCATCGACCGTACTCCAATCCATATCGGAGGTTTGGTAGCACACCTTGGCGAGAATGCTCCTATTACCAATTCGGTTAATAATGGTGCTATTGACTATGATATTACTCATATCGAGAACTTGGTTGTTAGTTGCGGAACCAACCGTCCTCGTATGGGAGGTATCGTAGGTTTGGCATACAGTGATATCTCATCTTGTACTAACAATGGAGAGATTGATGTTTGCGTAACTACCTCTGATAAATCTGTTTACACTTCTAATAACTATCCTTTGAATGTTGGAGGTATCTCGGGTGGTGCATTTTCTTCTACTGCCGGCGCATCTTGCTCGAATGTTTCGGATTGTGTGAACAATGGCGCAATCAACTATGTAACCTATTGTAAGGGAACACGTCCTACAGCGGGTGGTATTGTCGGTTATCCAGGATACGAGGATGCTTCACAGACCAACCTTATTACTCGTTGTGTAAATAATGGTAAGATGGTTGTTACCGCATTCGATTATGCTCGTATCGGTGGTATTAATGGTGGTGCTGGTAATGTAACCTACTGTAAGAATTACGGTGAGATTGAGGGTAACTTGCAAGCAACCGATGGAGTTATAGGTGGTATCTCAGGATTCCATACTTATGGTCACAAGTTCGAGTACAATGAGAGTTACGGTGCATTGAGCAATGATAGGGGTAGCAATACTGGTACTGCTGACCTCGGTGGTCTTGTCGGACAGCACGGAAACTATGAAAGTTACGAAGGCGAAGGTCGTGGCTGTATTGTAAACTGCGATATAACTTATGATTGGGGTAACGTAAAATGGTTCGGATTGACAATTGGTTTGTATGAAGGAAGTAAGACATTGGTTTACGGTACTGAGGATGAGCCGATTAAGGTCCTTGGCGGTAGCATGACCTACTCGGAAGGTACAATTGAAATTACAGCCGAAAATTATGAAACCTACGTGAAGGGTTCTGGTAGTACAACTTATACTGTTCACGCTAAATTTGGAGAATAAACAAAAAATAAACAAAAATAAAAGGAGGATAAAACTATGAAAAAGTTATTTTATATTGTAATAGCATTTGCATTGTTCGCAGTTTCTTGTGAGCAGACCGGTCCGAATAACAATCAGACCAATCCGGATAACGAACAAGATCTTGGTAATAACAAGGTTGTCACTACTGCTGACGAGTTTATCACAATTCTTAGCAATACCGAGTTTTTGCTTAATGCAGCAGAGACAGATGAGATTCGAATCGCTGGTAATCTTGACTTTACAGGTAAGACATTGCCAGAGGATGTTGCTTTCACAGGTACACTTAATGGCCAGAACTTCAAACTTAGCAACATCACATCCGATCATGCATTGTTTGCATCACTTGTTAATGCTAAGGATTTGACAATTGACGAGACTTGCGTGTTTGCATCGGATAAGGCTTGCTCGCTTGCAGCACTGGCTGTTGAGGCAACCGGAACAATCTCTAACGTTGTTAACAAGGCAACAGTATCTGTTGTAGTTGATAGCGATGACGAGAATTCAGCAGTTGTTTCGGGTCTTGTTGCTCTCAATAGTGCGAAGTTGGAGGGCTGTAAGAACTACGGAGCAGTAACCTATACCTCTACCAAGGGTGCTTATGGTGCATTGGTTGCAGGTTTGGCTGCTTATAGCGACGGCGCACTTGACCTCTGCGAGAACCACGGTGCTGTAACCATGTCGGTACCTTATCTTGTTGGATTTGGTGCTATTAAGAGCATCGACCGTACCCCAATCCATATTGGCGGTTTGGTAGCACACCTTGGCGAGAATGCTCCTATTACCAATTCGGTTAATAATGGTGCTATTGACTATGATATTACTCATCTTGAAAACTTGGTTGTTAGTTGCGGAACCAACCGCCCTCGTATGGGAGGTATCGTAGGTTTGGCATATAGCGACATCTCATCTTGTACCAACAATGGAGCAATTGATGTTTGTGTAACTACTTCTGATAAGTCTCTTTATGATTGTAACACATACAACAACTATCCTTTGAATGTTGGAGGTATCTCAGGTGGTGCATTTGCATCCGCTGCCGGCGCATCTTGCTCGAATATTTCGGATTGTGAGAACAATGGCGCAATCAACTATGTAACCTATTGTACTAAGGGTACACGCCCTACAGCGGGTGGTATTGTAGCATATCCTGGATATGAGGACCCTACACAGACTAACCTTATTACTCGTTGTGTAAACAATGGTAAGATGGTTATTACCGCATTCGATTATGCTCGTGTTGGTGGTATCAATGGTGGTACAGGTAATGTTACCTACTGTAAGAATTACGGTGAGATTGAGGGTAAGATTCAGATGGTTGATGCAGTTATCGGTGGTATATCTGGTTTCTTGTCACAGGGTCACAAGTTCGAGTATAACGAGAGTTATTGCAAATTGAGCAATGATTTGGGTGATTATAACGGAGGTACAGCCGAACTTGGTGGTCTTATCGGAGAGCACGGTGCTTACAATAGTTGCGAAGGCGAAGGTCGTGGCTGTATCGTTAAGTGCGACATTACTTACGGTTGGAGCAATGAGAAGTGGTACGGTATGATTCTGGGCTACTACTGGGGTACGGATGCTAATATTGTTTTGGGTACCGAGGATGAGCCTATCAAGGTGCTTGGTGGTAGCATGACCTACTCAGGAGGTACAACAGAGGTAACAGCTGATAACTATACTTTATACACACACCACAGTTCTAAGGGTGGTAAGACTGGAAGTAAAGCTTTTACTGTTTACGCTAAATTTGGGGAATAAACTATGAAAAAGATATTTAGTATTGTAATAGCATTTGCTCTGTTCGCAGTTTCGTGCGAACAGACAAATGCGGGCTCCGAGCAGGCTCCTGTTAAGCCTGCAACGGCGCTTGTATATTCACTTGAAACAATTGCCGAGCACAATGTTGTGGTTGTTAAACCTGAGGATGCTGCGGATACTGTACCGGTAGTGGTTGTGCTGGCTGAGGATATAGAACTCAAAACCCGTTCGCAGGAGTCCTTGGATGTAAACTTCAAGGCGGCAGAGCATTGCCTTATCGGTGGATACGCACTCTGTGTTGTTGAGACGAGTGCCAAGGAGGAATTGTCGTTCCTTTCCGCTGTTAAGGAGACTTTCCCAACAGCGTCGAAGTTCTATCTTTTGAGTTATCGTAACGGACTCGCTTATACTGCAGCGATGCAGATGCCTGATGAGTTTGCAGCATTTGGTTGTGTGTCGGGCGCAATAGATGTAGATACCTATAAGACTAATAGTTTCGTAAAGGCAGTACCTTTTGTACACGTACACGCTAAGAAGAACCCTGTTTGCAAGTGGGAAGGTGTGAAGGATAAATCTGTATCTGTTCCTTTGAGCGTGGGTGCTATCGTTGCTATCAATGAGTGTATTACATTCGAAACTACTGAGTTGTTGCCACGTGAGGGTAAGGGTCGTGTAGAGTGTACGCTCTACACAAATGCACTGTCGGGTTGCCAGGTGAAGTTGTATAGCGTAGATAGCGCAAACGAAGGTTGGTGTGACGAGGAGTTTGAGGTGTATAACCAAATTTGGAATTTCTTTAAAATACATTAAACATTATGAAGAAGATTATAACCTTGTTTGTGGCTCTTGCCCTCTGCCACGTTGCGAGTGCGGCTACATCCAAAAAGAACCAAACAATAGAGGACCAGGGGCTCACCAGAAGATATCATCTCTATATTCCGGATAACCTTCCGGCAGGTGCGCCGCTCGTGTTTATTCTTCACGGATATGGTGGTAGTGCTGATGCATATTTCACAAGTACAACAATCCAGAAGTTCAAGACTCTTGCCGACAAGCGTAAGGTGTTGTTGTGTTACCCACAGGCGACCCAGGATTCAAAGAACACCGGATGGAATGTTTACTATCCTTGGCAGATAGCCGAGGCTACTAAGATGCAGGTGGATGACTGCGAGTTTATCTGCGCATTGGCGAAACACTTGCAGGCAACCTATAATGTGTCGACTAAGAATGTCTTCCTTACCGGTATGTCGAATGGTGGTGAGATGTGCTACCTGATGGCATATCGCAAGCCGAAGGAGTTTGCTGCAATTGCCTCAATGGCAGGTCTTACCTTGGTTGAGATGACTAAGCGTCACAACTACACCGAGCCTGTGGCATTTATGGAGGTGCACGGTACAGGTGATAAGACATCACGTTGGGAGGGTGACCCTACAAACCAGTATGGTTGGGGAGCATACCTTTCAGTACCGGTTGCTGTTGGTGCAGTAGCAGCGGCTAACAAGTGTATGTATCAGGAGACAACCGAGTTGCCTATTAACAAGAACAAAGTTATCCTTCACCGCTATTATGGCGCACCATCGGGTAAGGAGGTTCATTTCTATGAGGTACGTGGTGGAGGTCATGACTGGGCAACCGATTCATTCGACTCATGTACTACTATTATGGACTTCTTCGAACTGAATATGGTAAAATAGACGTGTAGACGTTTGAATATTGAATAGGCTGTCTTCTGGGTAGCACTTTTTCGGCGGTGAATTTTATTTCACCGCCTATTTTGTTTATCTACAAGATGTTAGGCCGTTAGGTTATGAAACGACTTTTCTTGCAAAATTCCCACAAACTTTAATTTTACTCTTATGGTGTAGCCTCCTATGTAGTCTAAATTAATACCAATTAGTTGAACTTTTCAAAAAAATACTTAACTTTGTAGAAACATTAAACATTTTGCCTATGAAACATTGCGTATAATTTGATACGTACATTTTAGACATATTGAAAAAGCGTTTTAGCTTTATTCTGTTTACTCAAAAGTTTGGCGACTTAAAAGACTGACACGAATATTGCAAAAATGCTCACGCTGAATCGGCGTGGGCTTTTGGTTATTCTGTCAGTCGGGTTACGCCAAACACCTTGAGTAAGGAATATGCTAAAAGTACTGCGCTTTTTTTTGTGCGTATTTGTTAAAGTAAGTCAAGGTACAACGGAGTAACCGAAAAGCCGTAAAGTGAGTAAGGAATTTAGAAATACGATGTATTATGAAAAAGATTATTTTAATGTTTATAGTATCTGTGTTATTCGTAGCCACTGCATTTGCTGATGAAGTCTCAAGTTCTAATTCATGCAGAATAGCTGGAACTGCTAATGATTATGTTGAAGCAACGGCTTACATAACTGCCAATGATGGCAAGGTTGAAGGATATGTTCTCATTTCAAATTCTTCTAGCAAACCATTGATGTCTTATCGGCTTATTGTTAATGTTGATAAGGTTGTAACATATTATCATGGACAATTAAATTGGAAAACAGAAACCATGTGCGACCAAACATTCCATATAAAATGTGAGCCATATTCTAATACTAGAATTGATTTATCCCCAATTAGAACACATGCAGGATACGTTAAGAATGTAACGGTTTCTATTAATAATCCGACGTGTAGCAACAATTAAATCGAATGATTTAATACAAAATAAAAGTTAGCAACCAGTTACAATGTGACCATTATTTTGTAATACGGTGGCGTATGTAGTGAGCTGTGTAGTTCACTCATACGCCACAATTGTTTATTCACAATGCATCTTCGAAAGATGCTTGATTTCAGCGCTTTACTTTCAAAAGTTTTATTTACCTTTGCATTCGTAGTTTTTGGGCTTGATTACGACCTCCATGTAGTCTTCTATGTAAGATTTCGCAATTTTCGTAAAAACTAACACTGATAATCAATTAGTTAAAATAAAATAATGGTTGTCTTCGGGCGGGCTATTTTGTTTCTAAGAAGCAGAAACTCGGCTTTTTGAGTCTGTGATTGACTTCGCTACGCTCTGCTGCCGCATCGTTCCGCTCGTCTTTCACTGCGTCGGCTCGGCAAAAGCAAGCAAGGTGGCTGTGCTTTATACGGAATTGTCGCAGCCGCCTCGCTTAACTGCGTCTTTCCCTTGGAGTCCTCGGCTATGTGCAACAAGAAAGCCGTACTTTGTACGGCATCTTTTGTTATTTCCGAGCATTGTTTCGTGCAAGCCCGACAATGCTCCTCAAAAACAAAAGCCACTCCTTCGAGTGGCTTTCTTGTTGCGCATTGCGCTCGTGATCTCGGCGGGATTCGAACCCACGACCCACAGCTTAGAAGGCTGTTGCTCTATCCAACTGAGCTACGAGACCAAACCTTGCAGGACCTTATTGCGTGTCAAGCAGGTGCAAAAGTAGTATAAAATTATCAAATTGCAAAATTTCCGGTAGAGAGCCTCTTCTCTAAATGTAACTTTTGTTGTGAAATCTAGTTGGCGAAGTGAGGGGTTGCAGATTTTGGTAGAGAGAGTTGGTGTTACCTATTGATGAGATGGCCGTTTTTGGTCTATTGAAACCTTTTTATTATCTTTGTAATTTGTATAAATAATATAAGTATGTCACAAATTATTACCTTGTCACTCTCTCCTCGGGATGCCGCTAATTCGGTGATATATAGGGCCCGTGTTGCAAGAGAGTTGAGGGTGCGTGAGGATGATATTGCCCTGCTGCGCATTGTTAAGCGTTCGGTCGATGCTCGTCGAGGGGCTTTGAAGGTAAATTTGACCTTGGAGGCTTTTATTGACAATGAGCCTATGCCGGCACCGCTACACTTTGATTATCCGTCGGTTGCAGCGGCATCATCGGTAATAATTGTGGGAGCAGGTCCTGCCGGTTTGTTTGCGGCGTTACGCCTGATAGAGTTAGGCGTAAAACCTGTAATATTTGAGCGAGGCAAGGATGTTGTCGAGCGAGGCAAGGATATAGCGCAGATTCAGCGCAACAATGATATAAATCCCGATTCAAATTATGCCTTCGGCGAGGGTGGTGCAGGAACGTTCTCGGACGGAAAACTCTTCACCCGCAGCAAGAAACGTGGCGACTACAATCGTGCATTACAGCGTCTGGTTTACCACGGAGCATCGGAGGAGATTCTCTATGAGGCGCATCCGCATATCGGCTCCGATCGCCTGCCACGCATTATTGCCGACATGCGTCGTCAGATTATCGAGTGCGGTGGCGAAATCCATTTTTCGAGCCGAGTAAGCGGTTTTATCGTCAAGCAGGGACGTGTGCAGGGTGTGCGTTTGGGCGATGTCACGGTGGGGGCACAGGCCGTCATTGTGGCAACGGGTCACTCGGCACGAGATATATATGAAGTGCTATACTCTGATGGCATCCGTTTGGAGGCCAAACCATATGCTATGGGCGTGCGCATAGAGCATCCGCAGGCGCTCATCAATAAGATACAGTACCATGGCTCGGAGCAGATGGAGTATCTGCCGTCGGCATCATACTCCTTGGTGCAGCAGGTGGGTGGTCGTGGAGTCTATTCGTTCTGTATGTGTCCGGGAGGATTTATCGTGCCGGCGATGACCGATGCGGCGGAGTCGGTTGTAAACGGTATGTCGCCATCACGTCGTAACTCTCCGTTTGCAAATTCGGGATTCGTGACCGAGGTGCGTTTGGAGGATTTTGAGCATCTGCGTCCAAAATATGGAGAGTTGGCCGGTTTGGCCTTCCAGCGAGAGTTGGAGCAGGTGGCACGTGCCAATTCCGAGGGTCGTCAGACCGCACCGGCGCAGCGAGTGTCGGACTTCGTTTCGGGCAGGGCATCGTCGTCGTTGCCGTCGTGTTCGTATGTGCCGGGTATTGTGTCGTCACGATTGGATGAGTGGATGCCGCAATTTATGGCTTCACGCCTGCGAGAGGCAATCCGAGTGTTCGACCGCAGAATGCACGGTTATCTCACCTCGGAGGCGGTGGTTGTCGGTGTAGAGTCACGAACTTCGACCCCCGTGCGTATTCCGAGAGATAGGGATACGCTGATGCATACCGAGGTCGAGGGTCTCTTCCCGTCGGGTGAGGGTGCAGGATATGCCGGAGGAATTATCTCGGCAGCGCTCGATGGCGAGCGAGTGGCAGAGGCAGTCCTCCGATTTATAAATGGTTAAGAAATAGGAGGGGGTAAATAAAACTATGTTCTCGATAATTGTATGCTCGATAAGGCCGGAGCAGGCTGCGGCGCTCGAACTCAACATCGCTTCAACGATAGGCGTTCCGTTTGAATTTATCGCCTTTGATAACCGAGGTACGGGCAAAGGTATCTGCGCAGTATATAACGAGTGCGCAGAGCGTGCGAAATACGATTTGCTCTGCTTCCTGCACGAGGATGTTGCCTTTCATACGCAGGATTGGGGCAAGATTCTGGCCGAGAAACTCTCCGAGAGTGATTGCGGCGTTATAGGTTTTGCGGGGGCCACTGCAAAATATCCGTATGCGTACGGCTGGCAGAGCCTTCGCTCCTTTACACGTAAGAATTATATTAGAGGCTCGCTTGACGGTAGCCGTAAGTCGTTGCGACGCTCGGCGGGAGGGACCGATTTTGATAAGGTAGTCACTCTGGATGGTATGGCGCTTTGCGTAAGACGAGAGTTGTGGGCTGAGAACAGGTTTGATTCGGCGATGCTCGACGGTTTCCACTCCTACGATACGGATTTTACGACGACGTTGTTTAGTAAGGGTTATGCCAATTATGTCTGCAAGAGTGTGCTGATTGAGCACTTCTCGGTTGGCTCCTTCTCTCGTGGTTGGTATGAGAGTGTACTGCGATATTTGCAGAAGTGGCAGAGGGTGCTGCCTCTCTATGTCGGCGAGGAGCATAACGCAAAAAAGATTCGCCGAAAGGAGGTTGCAGTGGAGGGTTTTGCCTTGTTGCAGCTGCTTAAAAACAGGATTTTGAGTGGCGAGGAGGCGACTCGTTATGTGCGAGAGTTTTGTGGTAAACATCCACTGAGTATATACTCGTTGAAATTGATGCTGAAATTGAGAAAATATAGAGGATAATATGGAGAAGGTAAAGGTTGTTGTTCCGATATATACCGAGCGACTCGAAGGCCGAGAATTGCTCTCGTTTCGCCATAATGCCGAGGTGCTGCGCCGCTATCCTATGGCGATTGTTGCGCCAGAGGGGTTGAACGTGGATGCCGTTGTGGCAGAGGCTCCACATTGCGAGGTGGTGCGTGTAACGAGCGAGTGGCTTGGTCGTAACGGCATTGCAGGATATAACCGTATGATGCTCTCTCGTGAGTTCTATGCACTCTTCGAGGATTGTGGCTATATACTTATATGCCAGCCGGATGCGTGGATTTTCAGGGACGAGTTGGAGCAGTGGTGCGACAAGGGCTTTGACTATGTTGGCGCTCCGTGGCCAAAGCGAAAGATTTACGACTTGCCGTTGATTAAGCAGTTCCTGTGGCTGCGTAAGAAATTGTTGGCTCGACCTGAAAGACTTATGCGTCAGGACTACTTCAATAAGGTCGGAAATGGTGGTCTGTCATTGCGCCGAATAGACTCTTTTATTAAGGCTTGTGACCACTATCATCATATCATAGAGGTGTTTAAGCAGAATAGAGGAACGCTGTGGAACGAGGATTGGTTCTGGGGGTTGATGCCGAAGGAGTTTCGTTACCCTACGTTTGAGGAGGCGCTCGGATTTTCGTTTGACGTACATCCTGCGTTGTGTTACAAATTGGCGGGAGGAGCATTGCCAATGGGTTGTCACGGCTGGTTTAAGAGACGTAATTTGCCATTCTGGCAGGGTATTATCGAGGGCGAGCCGCAAAAATAGTTGCCCAATTTTGTGATTTGCAGAGAAATAACTATATTTGTTACGTTAAGAAGAAAAATAAAACAAATTAAAAAACCTATCAATATGAAAACTTCCGTATTTTTTAAGGGATTGGCCGCTTTGGCCCTTGCAATGATGTTATGCCTTTCGGGCGATGCTATGGCTGCAAAAAAAGCGAAGAAGGAGAAGATTACCGACCCTCGTCTGCTTACCATCATGAAGATGGGCAAGATAGCGAAGGAGACTCAGTTCCTCAATAAGGGCGTTGCTTTGAAGACTGTCCACAGTGCGAGCCAGGGCTTTGATATTACTCCTGATGGTGCAATGTGGTACTCGCAGCCGGGTCAGACTGCAAAGTTGCAGCAGGGACTTACCAAGATTCACGAGAACTATGTTGTTCGTCAGACCGGCAACAAGCGTGAACTTATGACTCTTCGCTATTTCGGTAATGCTCAGTGCTTGTGCGTAGAGCCGGCGGCAGATGGTAACTATGTATGGTTGGGCAGTAATGCAACACGTAATGCTACTAAGGGCCACTACAAGCGTACCCGTACACTCTCTCGTGTACCATTCGAGGCAGGAGCAGAGTACGACAACGGATATGCAGGCGAGACCTACTATATGGGTGGCGAGTATATTCATCCGGCATTGCAGGTTGATAAGGATATGATTGGCTTGGCAACCGCTGCAAAAGGTGTTTGGAATTTCAATATCTACTCGTTGTCTGAGGCACGTGCTTTACCTGATACCGAGTTGAAGATTAAGGCTGCTTACAAGGGTGAGAATATCGGCGAGGATACCGAGACTGTTGTTCGTACCTTCAAGGGTAAGGATATGTCCGAGTTGGAGACTGTTGCAAGCATCAGCATCAAGCGTCCTGGACAGGATGGTAACCCTGCAAAGGATGTTTTGTTCTACGAGTTGCGTGCTTGGGACTTCGATCAGGATTATATCTATATTGTTGAGGGTCTGCACAACAAAGGTAACTACAACGCTAATGGCCCATCGCTTGGTTATATCACCGTATATGACTACGGTGGTAACGTAGTATTGCCACGTCGTCGTATCGGTGTTGTGGGCGATCAGGTTATCTTCGAGGTTTTGGGTATCACTCCAACCGGTTGTGCTCACATTTCAAGTTTCAAGATGAGAGGTAGCACCGCATATCTCGGCTTGTCAACTTATGCAAAGAGTGGCGAGAAGAAGGGTTGGCGTTCGGTCGCAGTTAAGTTTGAGTAATAAGTTTGAGTAAACAAATATAATAGAGTTTATATGAAATCTATTTTGAAAATAGTTGCGGCGATGCTCGGTTGCATTATGCCGCTCACAGCCTCGGCACAGATGATTACCGAGCAGAACTCGACACCTGTGAAGAAGCAGGTAGAGTTGTCGGCAGACGTTGTTGTCTGTGGAGGTGGTCTTGCTGGCGTTTGTGCAGCAGTATCGGCAGCACGCCATGGTGCAAAGGTTGTTTTGGTGCAAGACCGTCCTGTGCTTGGTGGTAATGCATCGAGCGAGATGCGTATGGGTATTGTTGGAGCAAAGACCGATGAGACCCAGGAGACTGGTATCTTGGAGGAGATGCAGTTGCGCAACTTCTACTACAACCCATTGCAGCGTTACACAATGTGGGACGATGCAATATATTCGACCGTAGTGTCGGAGCCTAACATTAAGTTATTGCTCAATACCTCAGTTAATGACGTTGTGATGAATGGCGAGCGTATTGCAGCGGTTAAGGCTTGGAATATCAACGCCTATACAGAGTACACTATCGGAGGAACCCTCTTCCTTGATTGTACAGGTGATGGTATCCTTCGTCTTTCGGGTGCTAAGTTCCGTAAGGGCCGTGAACTTCCGGAGGAGTTCGGCGAGAACTACTTGCAGGAGGGTGGCGATAGTAAGACCATGGGTAACTCCATTCTCTTGCAGTTGCGCAAGACCGATGAGGATGTGCCATTCAAGGCTCCGGAGTGGGCTTACCACTTTACCGACGATGACTTCAACTATGATACTCCGAAGTCAACTATCCCCGGTTTGAAGTTTAACTACAAACGTATCTACCATCCACACGACAATAACTTCTGGTGGTGTGAGTTTGGTGGTAACTTCGATACCATCGCAGATGCTAACGATATTCAGTTTGAGTTGAAGCGTATCGTTTACGGTATCTGGGAGTATATGAAAAACCATCCGGACGGCCGTGGTAAGGGCTATGAATTGGATTGGATTGGCTCGTTGCCTGGCAAGCGTGAGAATACACGTTTCGTCGGTCCGCATATCCTTACACAGCACGATGTAATGAGCGGCGGCCACTTCCCTGACGTTGTGGCTTATGGTGGTTGGACTCTCGATGATCACCATCCGGATGCATTCCACAAGAAGGGCCGTATCTCGGTTGAGTATGCTGTGCCACAGGGCTTCGGTATTCCGTTTGGCTGTTTATACTCGGTGAATGTTCCAAACCTTATGTTTGCCGGTCGTGATATCTCGGCTACACATATGGGTCTTTCGGCAACCCGTGTAATGGCAACATGTGCATTGCTCGGCCAGGCTGCCGGAACAGGTGCTGCTGTTGCTATCGAGAAGGGTGTTGATCCTGCCCAGGTACACAAGGAGCATATCGCACAGGTGCAGGCTATGTTGGAGGATGATGACGTGATGTTGCCATACCGCTGGCGTACCGTGTCGGAGTTGACCTCTTCGGCAAAGGTTGCAGAGGAGATTGAGATTCTGCGTAACGGTATCGACCGTAACTGGGAGGGCAAGGATAACGGTGTATGGGTTGCTCCTGAGGAGACAACAATCCTCTACACTTGGAAGAAGCCTGTAACCGTTAGCGGTGCACGTATGATTTTCGACTCTGAGTTGAAGGTACGCAGCAAGCGTATGCGCAAGTTGGAGGCTACAACCGAGCGTGTGAAGATGCCGTCGGTTTTGACTAAGGCGTTCCGTGTTGAGGCTTTGGTTGGCAAGGAGTGGAAGACCGTATATGAGGCTAACGATAACTACCTGCGTCTGCGTAAGGTTTCGTTCGAACCTGTTGAGACAAAGCAACTCCGCTTGGTTGTAACCGAGACTTGGGGTGCAGAGAAGGCTCACATCTTCGCTTTCGATGCATTGTAAACCACCTTGCAAGGGAGGAATAAAAAAGAGGTTGTCTCATCGGGCAACCTCTTTTTTTGTGGATCTCTAATAACTATCGGCGAACGATGCGCTGTTTTGGCGTGTTGGATGCAGTAACGGGTGAGCAGGTGCGGAAATGCTGTTCGAGAATATCTAGCAATTTCAGCGATAGAGAGGTAATATTCTCAGCCTCTATGCCTGGATATTTCTTGGCAATATAGTCGCCCACAGCCACACGATAAACCTTACCCTCTTGGAGTGTCGGGAACTTTACATCTATGGCCTCGCCGTCAGCCCCTACGACAATGTCGTACGGAACGGAGCAGAAGAGGTCTATGCGGTGCGACTCCTTGGGATTAAGATGGTCGTTGTATTTGGCGATAATCATTCGGCGAATCTGCGCCGTACTCATCTGCATGGTGTATAATTGCGAAGCGAATGGTTCGAGGTTGAACAGCGTAGCAAGCGATACTCCTCCTGCCGAAAGTTCGTCAAGACGTATGCCTCCGTAGTGGTAGAAGGCAATATCGGCATCGGTAGCCTCTGCGATGAGCGAGGTTTCGAGGTTGGCAAGTCCCACCTTGTCAAGAGGTGCTTTGAGTGTGCCGATACTTTGGCAGAGCATCGGATTATGCTCTATCTCGGCAATTTTCTCGGCAAATACGGGGTCAGGCTCATACTGCGAAAGCGGAATATTTTCGTACTCGATATGTACTACTCTACGACCTCGGAGATTGATGCGTGTAACTCCTACATTTTTCAGCCGACGACCTGTTTGTCCAATGACGGTGTTGTTGATGGTTGTATCTACGACCATATGGGTATGGCCACTGATAATCAAATCATAATCGCAGCCCGATGAGGCGTATTTCATATCCATATCATCGCCCATATGGGACAGAAGCACTCGTACATTACACCAACGAAGGCTCTCAAATGCACGTGAGGCGCTATCCATGGGATCGGAGAATTTAAGACCCTCGAATATTGAGTGATGGCCGTCGGGATGACCATTATCGTAGTTGGTAACAACGCCTGCGAAGCCGATACGAATACCGTTCTCGCTCTTATATGTGTAGTGCGACGGCAGAGAAGGAAGCACATCGTTCTCGCTACTCATATTGGAACATATTGTTGGGAATGTGGCGTGACGAATGGCTCTGTTAAGGGTCTGTTGGCCGGCATCGAATTCGTGGTTGCCGAGAGTGGCAACCGTATATCCGAGTTGGTTCATCAACTCGATTATCGGGAGGCGACCCTCTGCCAAATCTACGTAGGCGTTACCCGTCCATCTGTCGCCGGCATCTACCAAGAGTGTTGTGACAGTGTCACGACATTGCTCGACGGCGGTTGCTAGACGTGCGAAGTTGCCGAGCGAGGCGTGCATATCGTTCGTGGAGAGGATTACTATATCACGCTCACGTGTGGTCTCGTGATAGAGTATTATGCTGAAAATAACCGCAATGACGGAGAGTAGAGCAATCGAGAGTCTTTTCATATCATCTTTTTTTGGTGTTCCAAAGGTAGTAAATTTTGCTTAAAAGCAAACAATTGCACGATTCTTATTAAAGTTAGGGGTCAAAGATGTTGAAAAATCAGATATTTAGTAATATCTTTGAGTATTGTTTGGGTCGTTACCGACAATGGCTAAACCTAAAAACTTCGAGCCTATGAGAAATATTATTAAGGTATTCTGTGAAAATACCTCCTCGCACATTCAGGTTGAGATGGGAACATCGCTTGCCGATATATGTGATTCGCTCGCTTTGCCAAATACCTATCCGATATTGGCCGCCTATGTCAATAACCGCATCAAGGAGTTGAATTACAGAGTCTATACGCCTATTTCTATTAACTTTATCGATATAAGCCATTTCGAGGGCTATCGTGTCTATCAGCGCACAATATCCTTTATGGTGCAGCGTGCCGCAGGATTGTTGTATCCGGGAAAGACCTTTCATGTGCGCCAATCGTTAGGTAGCGGACTCTATTGCGAGGTTGAGGGCGTTGAGGGCTTCTCGGCGGAGGATTGCCAGGCCTTGAAGCAGGAGGTTCGGGCGATTGCTGCCGCTGATATTAGAATTGAGCGTTGCAAGGAGCCTACCGAGGAGATTGTCGAGAAGTTTGCAGCAGCGGGTTACGAGGATAAGGTTGCTCTGTTGCGTACACGTCCTCGTCTGTACAACAATATCTACTATATGGGTGACACGATAGGCTACTTCTTCGGAGCGTTAGCCCCTTCGACCCGATATGTTGATGTTTTCGATATTAGGCCTTACTATAACGGTTTTTACCTGGCGCTGCCTGAGCGTACAGAGCCTGAACAGGTCGCCAAGACCCCAAAGGTAGATAAGATGTTTAGTATATTCCACGGCTATCATACGTGGGTCGATATCATGGGAGTGCCGACTGTGGGTCATCTCAACGATAAGGTGTTGAAGGGGGATACAGGAGAGTTAATCCGTATTGCTGAGGCGTTACACGAGAAGCAACTCGCTCGTATTGCAGACTCTATTGCCGAGGCATCCAGAACGGCAGGTGTGAAGGTGGTACTTATTTCGGGTCCTTCTTCGAGCGGAAAGACTACGTCGGCCAAGCGAATGGGTGTGCAGTTGAGAGTCTTGGGTCTGCATCCTGTACTCATCTCGCTCGATGACTACTTCGTGGAGCGTACGGCAACGCCACTCGACGAGAATGGAGAGTATGATTATGAGGCTTTGGAGGCTATCGACTTGAAACAGTTGAATGATCACCTGCGCAGACTGATAAATGGAGAGAGTGTTGAGATTCCTCGTTATGACTTTATTACGGGAACACGACAGTGGCATGAGAACCCGCTGCAACTTGACGACCGCTCAATACTTATTATGGAGGGTATTCATGGTCTGAATCCACGTCTGACGCCGAGCCTTCCGGAGAGTATGAAGTATAAGATTTACCTCTCGTGCTTTACCTCCGTGGCTATGGATAACGTGTCACGTATTCCGACAACCGATAATCGTTTGTTGCGTCGCATTACGAGAGATTTCCGAACAAGAGGCAACAATGCACAGGCAACTATTGCCCGCTGGGGCAGTGTACGACGAGGTGAGGAGCGACATATATTCCCATATCAGGAGAATGCCGATGTGATGTTTAATACCTCGCTCTTCTATGAGTTGGGAGTCTTGCGACCTATCGTTGAGCCTATACTGCGAGAGATTCCCGATACGGTGCCGGAGTATGGAGAGGCGCATAGATTGTTGCACTTCCTTGATAATTTTACACCAATACATACCGACGATATTCCTCCGACATCTATCTTGCGTGAGTTTATTGGCGGCAGTTCCTTCAACTATTAGAACGGCGTTTGCGAAAAATTGTTAATTTTGTAGTCAGAAAAGATAAAAACCTAAAATATATGTTTGATAACTTTGTTTCTAGACACATCGGTACAACCGATGAGAGTAGTTTGAATCAGATGCTCGCAACTATCGGCGTAGCGTCGGTTGAGGAGTTGATTTCGCAGGTTATTCCGCAATCCATTCGCCTCGAAAAGCCGTTGGCATTGGAGGGCGGCATGAGCGAGTATGAGTTTG
The DNA here is from genome assembly GCA_045659425.1 of Alistipes sp. GTDB lineage: Bacteria > Bacteroidota > Bacteroidia > Bacteroidales > Rikenellaceae > Alistipes. The sequence goes on from JAZOWW010000028.1 coordinate 140,295, forward strand.
CAGCTCATATCCGCTCGTTGGCAGACCTCAATAAGCAATATCGCTCGTTTATCGGTATGGGATACTATCCTAATGCTGTTTCGGCTGCCATCATGCGTAATGTTTTCGAGAATCCTGCATGGTACACATCCTACACTCCATATCAGGCCGAGATTTCACAAGGTCGTTTGGAAGCCCTGCTCAATTATCAGACAGCAATCTGTTCGCTGACCGGTATGGAGATTTCCAACTGCTCGTTGCTCGACGAGGGTACGGCGGTTGCTGAGGCTATGCTTATGATGTACGCTCTGCGTTCACGTGAGGCGGTTAAGGAGGGTCGCAATGCTCTCTTCGTAGATGAAAATATATTCCCGCACACGCTCGACGTCTTGCTTACACGTAGCGAGCCATTTGGTATCGAACTCATTATCGACAACTATGCCGACTATACATTTACTGGCAAGGAGTTCGGTGCTATTGTTCAGTATCCTGCGGCAAACGGTCAGGTGAGAGATTATGCCGACTTTACTGCTGCGGCACACGCCGTAGGTGCATTGGTTGCAGTTGATGCCGACCTGCTTTCGCTCGCTCTGCTTGCAGCACCGGGCGAGTGGGATGCCGACATCGTTGTTGGCTCTACCCAGCGTTTGGGTTGCCCGATGGGTTATGGTGGTCCTTCGGCAGGATATTTGGCAACTCGTGAGGCATTCAAGCGCAATATGCCTGGTCGAATTATCGGAGTATCGGTGGACCGTCTTGGCAATAAGGCGTTACGTATGTCGTTGCAGATGCGTGAGCAGCATATCAAGCGAGAGAAGGCTACGTCGAATATCTGTACAGCATCTGCTTTGATGGCTTCGATTGTAGGTTTCCACTGTATCTATAATGGAGCCGAGGGTTTGCGTCGTGCCGCTATGACTGCTCATACAGCAGCCTTGACCGTGGCAAATGCACTCGAAGGTTTGGGCTATAAACTTGTTAATAAGAATATTTTCGATACCGTTGAGGTAGAGGCTGAGGCTTCGGTAGTAGAGTCGTTGGCTTTGGAGCAGGAGATAAACTTCTACTATCCATCCGAGGAGCGTGTTCGTATCTCACTCGATGAGGTGACCACAGAGGCGGAGGTTGAGGCTATCGTGGCAATCTTTGCTACGGCGAAGGGTCGCAAAGCAAAGAGCGTGAAGATGGTAAGCGAGGCGGCTATCGAGCCGTCACTCAAACGACAGTTGCCATTGCTTGCAGAGCCTATCTTTAACCGTTATCGTTCAGAGAGCGAGTTGATGCGATACATCAAGACTCTCGAATTGCGTGATATTTCGCTGGCAAATTCGATGATTTCGCTTGGCTCTTGTACCATGAAACTCAATGCGGCATCCATTATGCAGCCGCTCTCGCTTGCGGGATTCCAGAATATTCACCCATTTGCTCCGGCCGACCAGACCGAGGGTTACACTCAACTTATAGAGGAGTTGGAGCGTGATTTGGCGACAATCACCGGCTTTGCAGCCTGCTCCTTGCAGCCTAATTCGGGCGCAGCGGGTGAGTATGCAGGTCTGATGGTTATTCGTGCATATCACCAGAGCCGAGGCCAGGGTTATCGTAATGTAATACTCATTCCTGCATCGGCACACGGAACAAATCCTGCATCGGCTGCTATGGCGGGTATGAAGATTGTGACAGTGCAGTGTGATGCAAACGGAAATATTGACGTTGAGGATGTAAAGGCGAAGGCGCAGCAATATGCTCCGGAGTTGTGCGGTCTGATGGTTACCTATCCATCAACTCACGGTGTCTTCGAGAGCCGTATTCGTGAGATTGTAGATGCGGTACACGATGCCGGCGGCGAGGTATATATGGATGGCGCAAATATGAACGCACAGGTAGGCTTGACCAATCCTGGCTATATTGGTGCCGATGTCTGCCACCTCAATTTGCATAAGACCTTTGCAATGCCTCACGGTGGTGGTGGTCCTGGTGTTGGCCCAATCTGCGTAGCAGCGCACCTGGCTGACTTCCTCCCATCTCACTCGGTAGTGCCTACCGGTGGCGAGCAGGGTATTACGGCCGTGTCATCATCCCCTTGGGGTTCGGCAATGTTGTTGCCTATTACCTATGGCTACATCAAAATGCTCGGTGCCGAGGGTTTGCGCCGTGTTACTGAGATGGCTATCGTGAATGCAAACTATATGGCATCAGCCATTAAGGATGAGTTCCGTACATACTATTCTGGCGAGACGGGACGTGTGGCTCACGAGATGATTCTCGACTTGACACACTTCAAGCGTGAGTTTGGCGTTGATTGCGGCGATGTTGCTCACCGTCTGATGGACTACGGCTTCCACGCTCCGACGCTCTCGTTCCCTGTGCATGAGACCTTGATGGTTGAGCCTACCGAGAGTGAGTCGAAGCAGGAGATGGACCGTTTTATCGAGGCTCTTGTTGCTATCAAACGTGAGTGTGAGGCGATAGGAGAGCAGAGTGATAACGTTGTAGTAAATGCTCCGCATACGGCACAGGAACTTGCTTCGGAGTGGGCGCATCCATACTCTCGTCACGAGGCAGTATTCCCATTGGAGTGGGTTGGCGTCTCGAAGTTCTTCCCGTATGTCAGCAAAATTGACAACGGCTATGGCGACCGTAATCTGGTTTGCAAGAATCTTGAATAGTAGATTGAATATTAGAAAATAGAAGTGGCTGTCACAAACTTGTTGGACAGCCACTTCTATCTTTGTCTAAATTATATACCTCTATCTTGAAGTGTAAGGACCATGAACGGACTTAACCTTATAGTCGTAGTTCGTGTCGTCCAACATATAGACAGTGTATTGCGTACCACCCGGAGCAACACGCAATACGATATGGCCATTGTAGCCAACAATACGGTTGTACAAGGTTGGATTCTCTGCCATAGCATCAGGGTGAACATTGGTGGTGAAGAGGTAGTAAGAACCAACCCAGGAACTGAAACTATTGTTGAGAATCTGATTAAGAATATCCGGATCTGGAGATGTCTTATAGAAATTCTGGTTGAGAATAACCTTCGGATTCATTTTGCAACTCTGCATGTTTGAACCCCAAGAGTTTCCGTTGAGGTGGTGATGACCCTTGAATGCTTCGAGGTTGCTCGAACCGATAAAGTCACGGAAGTAGGCTGCCACCTTGTTCTGAGGGGTAGATGTCAAGTCGCCACAAGCGATATAGTCGAAGTCGCCATACGAGATGTGGAAACCACACGATGCCGGGTTGCCTTCTCCTGACTTCTCTCCCGTAACCTTCGCTGCGCCGGTTGTTGTATCCTTGCTAACCACAAATCCGTTTGCACAGATGTTCAATAACTTAAAGTTACTATATTTTGCCTTGTTGTTAAGCAGTACAATCTGCTCCTCGCCAGGAGTAAAGCGTTTAGCAGTAAACTTACCCTCTCGTACTCCCCACTGTACAAACTTTGCCCAATCCTCGGCAAGTCCTCCCTCAATTTTTGGGGTGCTCGCATCCTCGGTATAGTTAGGGTATGCACGGTCGAGTACTTGGTCGAACTGCACTTGGTCGTAGAGAGCCATAAGGCCCGCTTTTCTATAACCTGCTGCGGCAGTCTCAGTCACTGCTTTCGGACAACCGATGTGGTCAATGTGGAAGTGTGAAGGTGCGCAGTAGTCGATAGCACTCTCGCCCGCAGGGAGGAAATGCTTGATATACTTTGCATCTACGATATACGGGCGAACACCGTCAAAAGGACGCTGTGGAACAAAATTCTTGTTTGTTGCGCCGGTCTCGTTCGATTCGCTATTTGAGGACAATTCACCTGCATCAACAATCAAAGTTGTGCCATCGGGCAGAATATAGAATGCGCACTCACCACGGCCTGTGTTGATGAAGTGAATATCCAAATTTCCTTCACTCCAAAGTGCCAATGGTGAGCCTACAACACCATCCCCCTGGCCTCCCTGATTATCCGGGTTCGGGTTTTGGCCCTGTTGGTCGCCCAAATCGCCCCACGGCATATCTCCGTTGCTATTATCTCCACAAGCGACAGCAAGCATAAGTGCAGCAACTAAAAAAATATATCTTCTCATATCGGTATAATGTTTATATTTTGCGCAAAGGTATAAAAAATTACTTGCTTGTGAATGGCCCGTCAATCTTTGTTATGCGATACTTGTTATCCTTGTCGTCGAGCGTATATACGCTGTACTCATCGCCATTAGGCGCTACACGGATTACGATATGTCCGCTTGTAGCAGAGCACTTGGCATAATCGCTCTTGAAACTGGTGTTAGAGAGCAATGACTCGCCAACGCTGGTGCAGAATATATTGCAGCCTCCATCTTTCAGATAGTTGAACTTGCTCTTGTCGGGTTGCTCCTCACGCACATAAAAACTTGTTACAGGCATAACCTCAGGCTTCAAAACCTGCATAGCCTTTTTGCACATTGAGTGCGGAGAGAGGTGGTGATGAGCCTTCGCAGCATCCACATCTCCTGCAACCTTTGCTACACGATATTCAAAGTCGTTATAGTCGCCAATGTCGCCCGCTGTGAGGAAGTCGAACTTACCATAGCGGATAACAAAACCCGATGATGCCAAATTCTCATTCAAGGTCTTTCCTTGATATATATTTACACTCTTGCCGTTCTCCCAGATGCAACCGTTTGAGCAGATGTTCTCAATCTTAAAGTTAGGGTATGCTGCTGCATTATAACGCATGGCAAACTGGGTGGTTCCATCAAGTTTAAACTTCGAAGCCTTCAATCCGCTATTCTTTACGTGATAGTCGAGGAACTTAATGTAATTGGCCAACGCCGCATCACTCTTTGACTCCACAACAGGAGAGTCATAATAGTTCGGATGTGCTCGGTCTATCACCTCGCTGAATCGAATGTGATTGTAGAGTGCTGTTACACCGCTCAGAATATAGTCGCCAGCAGAAGCCTTTATGTACTCCTTCTCCAAATTACCCATATGGTCCATATGGAAGTGCGAGAGATTGAAGTAGTCAATCATATTGCTCTTTGGCAGAAAGTGACGAATATAGTCGGCATATACCTTTGTTGGACGTGTCGAAGAGTTTGGTCGCTGTAAAACATTCTTGTAATCGGAACTTTCACGACTAAACTCGCCCGCATCCACTACGAGTGATGTTCCGTCAGGCATAATGATAAAGATACATTCGCCACGGCCGGTGCTGATTGTATGAATATCCAGACAGCCCTCGCTCCAAAGTGCCAGGGACGAACCTACGCCATACGGCTCCTCTTCTTTATCTTCCCCCTCTGCTGGAGGTGTTGACGGCTGTTCCTCTTTGCCCAGATCATCCTCCCATGGCATTTTTGGCTCCTCTTGACCGCAAGATGTGGTCAGAAGTGCCGTTAGAAGGAGTATGAAAGAGAGTTTTCTCATAATATGTCTATTTACTTTTTGCTTTTGAAAGGTCCATCAACCTTCACGACACGATAGTTGTTGTCGCTGTCGTCAAGGGTGTAAACCCAATACTTCTTGCCCTTAGGTGCTACACGGATCACAATATGTCCGCTTGTAGCAGCACACTTGGCGTATGATGCAGGATCGGACTCTAAAAGTGGCTCACCAATACTTGTGCAGTATATTTTACAACCGCCCTTGGTTATAAAATCAAATTTGCTCTTGTCTGGCTGCTCTTCACGTACATAGAAACTTGTTACAGGCATAACCGTAGGCTGCATTACCTCCATCGCCTTCTGATTCATCGAATGTGGCGAGAGGTGATGGTGTGCCTTTACGGCATCTACCCTGCCAACAGCCTTGGCTACGTAGTATTCGAGGTCGCTATAATCGCCTATATCTCCTGCTGTGAGGAAGTCGAAGGCTCCATAGCGAACGACAAAGCCCGATGATGCCGCATTTTCACGAAGCGACTTCTCCTTGCCCTGATATATATTTACCGCCTTGCCGTTATCCCAAACGTAACCGTTTGTGCAGACGTTCTCAATCTTGAAATCAGGATAGGCCTCTGCATTGTAGCGCATTGCAAACTGATTTACAGCACCCAACTTGAACTCCGAAGCCTTAATATCGCCCTTTGCAACGTGGTAGTTTAAGAACTTCCTGTAATTTGCGAGAGCCGCTTTGCTCATAGCCTTAACCGAGAGGGAGTCGTATGCAGGATATGCTCGGTCGATAACCTCACGGAAAGGCACCTGATGATAGAGCGCTGTTACACCGCTGAGGATGTAGTCACCAGCCTCATACTTCTCGTACTCAGGCTCCAACATTCCCATGTGGTCCATGTGGAAGTGCGAGAGGTTGAAGTAATCAACCTTGTCTGACTTTGGCATAAAGTGACGAATGTAGTCGCCAAAAGCCTTTGTCGGACGGGTCTCGGTGTTAGGACGTTGTGCAACGTTCTTAAACTTCTTGCCTTCACGGCTGAATTCGCCCGCATCAATTACCAGCGTAGTGCCGTCGGGCATAATAAGCAGAAGACACTCGCCACGACCCGTGCTGATTGTATGGATATCCAAACAACCCTCGCTCCACGCCGGTAGCGTAGCCCCCTTCTGTACCTTCTTGCCGTTGTATCCGGCGGTCAAGGTTATGACCGCCAGAAACAACAACACAATGGATAATATCCTCTTCATATATTACTCAACAAGAACAGGTCGGATAGCGTAACGTGCAGTTGCACCGTATGACTTGTGATAGTATGCACCCTCAGTGAGAGAATGCAAACGGTAGATAACACCATTTGTAGCATCAAGAGTAGATGTGCTGTTTACGGTTGATGTACGGTAGCAACCCTGTGAGCCAATCTTATATACGTTGTACTCTGTGCCATCGTAGCCACGACCTGTCAATGGGAGGAAGAGACCTGCTGCCAAGTCGGCATTTGTCAGCTCCTTTGTTGTATCACCAACAACAGGAGACTCTCCCTCGGCTGGATTGTAGAAGTATGTACCGTTGATAGTGTGGGTGCCCAACTTGTAGGTAGCCTTTGTACGAGATGCCTTTGTCCAGAGTTCCTCGAAGTCAGCCTTGCTTGGAGTGCGCCACTTACCATTTGATGCCCAATAAGCGAGGTCGCCGAATTTTGCAGCAGCGAAATTGGTAGTAGCAGTAGTACAAGTCTGGTCGGTGTACATCTTGCCGCTGAAATCAAATGCAGGGTCTGATGTTGCAAGACTTGCAGCCGATGTCTTTGCGCAAGAGAATGAATCCTCAATACCACCAAAGTTGAAGAGGTTGGTCTTGCTATAATCTGTCAAAGTTGTAATGTCGCCGATAGTCTCGTGGTGGAAGTAGAACGCTTGGCTTGTAGCGATGCTATAACCAGCGGCATAACCCTCGTTTGTGGTATTTGCCTCATATTGGAGATTACCAGTTGCCCACTTAACACCGGCAACAGTTACATATTCAGGCATCACAACAGGAACTTCTGGCTCCGGCTCCGGCTCTGGCTCCGGTGTTGGTAGATTAGCCATGTTGATAGTGAAAGTGGTCATGTCGCCGGCCGAGAATACGAGTTCTGCAGGGAGTTTTGCGCTCTTTGTGTAGGTAGTTGCAGTAGTGGTTACAGTAACTGTGTACGCCGAGTCGGCTGCGAGGGTAGTAGGCCAGCAGCACATATAATATGTGAACTCGCCGCTCTGTGGCTCAGCAAGAGTTACCGATACATATTTCTGCTCAGTAGAGTACTTGAATGTAGGAGGGTATATTCCTGCACGCAAGTCGTTAGTCATAATGTTGGTAATCTTACCGGCAACAGCCTGTGCGAACTCAATCTTTACGCCTGTTACCTTCTCACCCTCAGCAAGGGTAAGGCCCTTAACAGTTACCTTACCGATAGCCGACAGACGTGCAATCTCGAATGAGAGGACATCAGTCTCGGCTGGCTGTGTAGTTCTCTCAATAGGTTTTCCTACGAGGAAGTCTGCCTTGCCGTCGAATGTTGTCATTGCAAGTGGAGCCTGGTCAGCAGGGAGTGTCATAGCCATATATGTACAAGCACCATTCATAGAGGCCGCAGGGGCAGCGAAGAAGTACTCATACTTGCTATAACTCTTTGCTGGAACGGTTACAGATGCAGAGAGTGTTGCAGAGTTTTCAGCAACAGGAGTGGTTGTACCATTCTGCTTGTTGGCGCCATCGCCTACCTCGATAACTGCATAGGTGTCGCCCTTGGTCCATACTGCGCCGTATGTGCCATTCTCCTCTACGAGGGCAGTACGAACGGCCGGAGAAGAGGCCTCAATGTTGAAACTAACCGTATCGGTGTTGTTAGGGAACAATTCCTCTGATGGCTGCTGGCAAGCGAAGAGTGCCGATGCTGCCAATATTGTTGTTATAATCTTTTTCATACTCTGATGTTGAATTAAAGTTCGTTATTGTATTGATTCTCTTCGATTACTCCTCCAGGAGTGTTCAATCCCCAATCTGTTGAGGCAGCAAAACCGACTTCGGTCTTAACCCTTACAGTTGAGATGCTTGGCTTAAAATAATTCTCTTTTTTCATAATATTTATGGTTTTATAACTCTCCCTGGTATGGGTTGTTCTCAATCTTTCCGCCAGGAGTGTTAGCGCCCCAATCGCCCTCAACAGGTGCTGGAGATGGGAGTGTGCCTAACTCTGGTTTTGGCTCCGGATTCGGCTCTGGCTCTGGCTCTGGCTCCGGATTCGGATTCGGATTTGGATTTGGATTTGGATTTGGATTTGGATTTGGCTCGTAGGCTCCATCAATATATACAGGACGGACAGAGTAACGGCCATTCGCTCCCCAACCGCTATTGTAGAATGCACCATTGAGTCCTGCGCTATTCTTCTCCGACTCCTTGATGTAACTTACACGGTAGATGGCAGCATTTGTAGCATCAACAGTAGAGTTGAGGTTTACGGTAGAGGTGCGATATACTCCAATGGTGTTGACTGCGAACAAGAAGTAGTCGCTTGCACCCTGGGTACGTCCTGCCCATGGAAGGAAGAGGCCGTTCTCCAAATCCTCATCAGTAAGTTCCAGAATATTCTCTTCATCAATAACCGGCTCCTCACCCTTTGCTGGGTCGTAGAAGTATGTTCCGCTTACCATATTGCCATCAAGAGTATAGGTAGCCTTTACGCGAGAAGCCTCTGCATAGAGGGTTGCAAACTCAGCAGCCGTAGGAGTACGCCATTTACCCTTTGAAGCCCAGTAGGCTATGTCACCAAACTTAGCCTCGGCAAAGTCTGTTGTAGCAGTCGTACAATGACGGTCTGTGTACATTCTTCCGCTGAAATCAAATGCAGGGTCGCTGTATGCGATGGCAACAGCAGACTCTAACTTATTGTCGAATGGAGAAGCAATACCACCAAAGTTGAAGTGGGATACTTTGTTGTAATCTGTAAGATCCTTCAAATCGCCGGCCTTGTCAAGATGGTAGTGGTGTGCAGTATGTGGAGCAATTCTCCATCCTTCTGCGAAGCCTTCGGCAGTCTCTCCGCCAACCTCATATTCGAGGTTACCTGTTGCCCAGTAGATGCCTGCAACATTTACAGTTCCAGGAATCTTCGGTTTGTTATCCAATTCGATCTTATGACTTAAAACTAAGCCACGAGAGATGGTCATAAGATTGGGAACCAACGTCTCTTCAAGAACAGAATTTCCCGATTTGTTATAAACGGTCGCCACAATAGAGGAGTAATTTCCTACCGGAATAGCAACAAAAGCATTGATGGTAGATGGTACATTCTCTGGCATAAGGATAGAGATGGTGCCATCTCCCGCAGTAGCAGGAATACCCGACTCCATAGCCTTGGCAACATCAATAGTTACATCCCCGGAGAGGTTGTTGTCGGCCGAGATAACTATCTTGCTGGTCGAGCGACCAACTCCGTTGACTTGGAGATAGATGTAAGCCATAAGTTGCTTTAATTCGACCTCGTTCTTGTCGTTAATCTTACCCGCCATCAGCGAACAACTACCTATTGTAGAGGCTGTAATCTCTGACGGAAGAGTGTAAGAGATGTTGCCATCGGCGTAGGTTACCGACGCAGGGTAGAATGCATAATCGCTAACCTTCTTGTTCTCGACATTGCCCTTGAACAATGCACGACGAGTCTCGCCGGTACCGTCAAGAGCGAACTCTACAAGGCTGTTGTCATCACAAAGAACAACAATGTTATCATCCTTAACCCAGCGAGCCTCTCCCGTTGCAATCAGCGATGCACGGGTGTCTGCATTCTCGATAGAGGCAAGCAGCGTAACTTCTCCGCTCTTGTTTGTCTCAGGCTGGAACGGCGACTCTTCGGGTTCGTTGTTACAGCCGACTGCCAACGCCAACAGAGGTAGGCAGTAGCATAAATATTTAATAAACTTTTTCATATATCACTATTTTATAGTTTAGTAGCCAGGGTTGTTGTTGCCCAAACCGATAAGAGGGTTAGTAACCATCTCATCATAAGGGAATGGCCAAAGTTCATCCTTATTCAATATGAATTTGGTGGTAGTATGAATACGGGCATTACAATCTTTGCCATCGAAGGTGACTTTGTGAGGGATAGTTTTTACAACCTCCTTACCATCCTTATCTATTGTAGTTTCGAAGGTAAATGGCTCGTATGTGACAATCCAGTTCTCATCAATGTAAGGTTTTGCATTGCAGAGAAGTTTGCCAAAGGCAGGTGCAATCTGCTGTACATTGTTGAGCGCCTTGTATGCGAGAGGTCGGCCCTCAGCATCCTTCCAACGACGGATGTCGAACCAACGGAATCCCTCGCAGCACAACTCAACCTTACGCTCGTAACGGAGTGCAGAACGCAACTCCTCACGAGAAGAACCTACTCCCGGCATATTTACACGAGCACGAACACGGTCGATATTTGCCTTCGCACGAGTCAGGTCGCCACCCTCCATCTCGATATTTGCCTCAGCGTCTATGAGCAGCAACTCGGCAAGACGGATGATAGGCATATCGAGTTCATCCTCGTACTCCTTGCTAGGAATAGCTCCGTAATATACAGGGTCGGTAAACTTTCTCCACAAATAACCACCGGGACCCTTCTCTCCATTAGCACCATACTCATACTTGTTTACAGCCTTATTTGCATCGGCGTTAAGAATCGCTTTGTTAGCGTTGTAATCCCAAACAGTCTTGTCATTAGGGTCAACAGAGAATTGAAGTCCCATACAACGTGCGCCGGAACGCAAGCAGTAGAGGTCAAGGCGTGGGTCACGGTTAGCCCAAGGATCCTGCCAGTTGTAACCACTGCCTTCGTCAGTAATCTTCTTGCCGTTTTTCATCTGGAAGGTATCCATCATAGCCTGTGAAGGGCCCTGAGTAGATGCTCCGTTGTGAGTACGTGGTGCACGAGCATAGATGCCGGCGTGTACGTTACTTGCAGCAAGACGGTCGAATTGGATAGCCCAAATCCACTCCTGAGAGTTTTTCTCAGCATCGAAACCGAACAGAGGAGTCTGGTCAGGCTCACCATCGGCGTGAGTTGCATAGTATGTGCAGTTGAGCGGAGTAAGGTCATAAATGCCCGCAGACAAATCGAGAGCCTTCTTTGAATACTTTGCAGCATCATCGAAGTAGCCCCACTCCAAGCAGATACGAGCCTTCAACGCATAAGCAGCAACACGACCCAAACGGCATGTTCCCCATTCGGTCTTGTCCCAAGCGATTGGGAGTTTGTCGAGAAGTGCATCATCCATGTCTGAGATAATACGCTCGATAATCTCCTCACGTGGGGTACGGGCATAAGCATAATCTTCGAGTGTCAGGCAATGGTCAACCCAAGGCACTGCACCAAAGAACTTACAAGCAGTATCGTATTGGTAAGCACGTAGGCATAGCAACTCCGCCTTGAAACAGTAGTAATCCTCGTCAGAGATTACGCCACGCAGATCGTCGAGATTGTCCAACACGAGGTGGATACGTCCAAGACCTTTGTATATACGTGCGTATGTATCGCATACGTTTGAGTTGTTCGAAACGATGGCCGAGAGGATGAAGTTTGGCCAACCGCTCAATGTGGTGCGGATAGCGCCGATATCGGTAATCTGGTCGTACCAACGATCCGCAGGGTTATAGTTGTGCTGATTGTTTGCAAGACTCTTATAGGCAGCAAGTACACCTGCCTGTGCCTCCTCGAAACTTGCAGGGAATGATCCTGTCGAAGGACCTGTCAGAGGCTCTCTGTCAAGAGTGCAACCACTCAACATGACAGCCGACAGAAGGATTGATATAATGTATTTTTTCATAGTTGCAATCTGTTTTAGAATTTAATCTCGGCTCCGAATGTGTAAGTGCTACAAAGTGGGTAGTTGTTACCGATGCTACCGGTAGTTGCTCCCTGTGAACCACTTTGGTAAGCAGTTTCAGGGTCGTAGCCATCGTAGTAGTCACTGATAGTAAAGAGGTTTGTAGCATTTGCATAAACCATCAAACCCTTGATTTTGAGAGCCGTCAACACTTTCTTAGGGAAGGTATAACTGAGTTGCAAGTTCTTTAAACGGCAGTATGCTGCATTTGCCATCCAGAATGTAGATACCTTGGTATTCAGGTCGTTCGAGTATGAAAGACGTGGATACGATGCGTTAGGATTGCTTGTAGTCCAACTGTCGAGGTGGCTCTTCTGGAATGTACCACCACTAACTGCCGGCTGGGTATATGCACCGCTGATGTAAGCATTAGCCTTACCAACGCCCTGGAATTGTGCGCTGAGGTTGATGCCCTTCCATCCAACGTTGATGGTTAAACCGTAGGTATAACGAGGAATCATCGAACCGACAATCTGCTTATCCGAATCATCAATCTTCTTATCCTTGTTGAAGTCCTCGTAGACAAGGTCGCCCGGCTTTGATGTCATACCGTATTGCGGACAGTTCTCGTTTACCCAGTCGGCCTGTGCCTGTGTGCGGATGATGCCGAGGCAGTTGAGCAGGTAGAGTGAGTTGATAGAAGAACCCTCCTGGTTGCGGATAACGCCACTTGTGCCATAAGTACCCTTCATATCGACAATCTTATTGAAAACGTCTGATACGTTACCCTGAACACCGAAGGTCCAGTCGCCCCAACGGTCGTTGTAACCGAGTGACAACTCCCAACCCTTGTTTACAACGACACCTGCATTCTGGTAAGGTGCGTTAAGACCGATGGTTGAAGGAATATCGAGTTTCATCAAGATGCCGTCGGTCTTCTTGTGGTAGATGTCGGCGGTGATGGTAAACTTCTCCCACAAGGTGGCATCGATACCGATGTCGGCCATATAGGTAGTCTCCCAAGTGATATTCTCGTTTGCGAGAGATTGCTGAGCGATGATAGGGTAGATGTTGCCGCCTGCCGAGATAGAACTGATGGTGAGCATCTGTGCAGTAGGGTACTCGCCACCAATGTTCTGGTTACCGAGCATACCGTAAGATGCACGCAACTTCAACTCTGTAACAACATTGCGGGTCTTATCCATAAATGACTCCTCGCTGATACGCCATGCGGCAGAGAATGAAGGGAAGAATCCCCAACGATTCTTCTTCGAGAAACGAGACGAACCGTCATAACGAACGTTAGCCTCGAAGAGGTAGCGGTTGTCGTAGTTGTAGTTTATACGACCGAAGAAAGATGCAAGAGCCAACTGGGTACGTGTACCACCATTGTCCTTAAACTCGTTCTTGCCACCGGCATCCATTACGTCGTACTGAGGATAGATGAAATCCTGGCGATATGCTGTCAGAGTTGAATATTCTACGTTCTCGTAAGATGCACCAATGAGGGCTTTGAGGTGATGCTTGCCGAAACTGTGTGCTGCGGTAATCATACCGTGGTAGTAGCCTGTAAAGTTGGTGGTAATACTCTCGTCGAGAGAGTTGAACTCGGCGTTAGAGGTAGAAGAGATTGAACCATATGGGTCAGAGTGGTACTCTACCAAGTCAATAAACTTATGGTTCTTTGTTGCCAAGAACTGAGGAGTAACCTTACCCTCGATGGTGAGCCACTTCAAAGGCTTGTATTCGAGAACCGCCGAAGCCTTCAAGTTGAGGGTCTGGTATGTGCGGTTACCGCCGACGCCCTGCTCAATCATTGGCAGAGGGTTTGTAGTACCTCCGGTAAATGATGCATAACTGCCATCAGACCACTGCGCAAGCATAAGCGGGTCTTTTGCATTCATGAATGAGAAGATACCGCTCTGGTATGGGTTAATCTTGCGACTTCCGTATGTGCCGGCGATGTCGAGACTGAGTTTTAACTTCTTGTGCAACTGAACGTCGAGGTTGTTGCGAAGGTTGAAACGACGATACTCCGCATCTTTGATGATACCGTTCTGATCGAGGTAGCCGAATGAGGTCATGTTGCGGATACGTTCTGTACCAGCACCCATGGTAACGATATGGCTGTGAGTGAAACCGTTGCCGGTCATCAGACGCTTCTGCCAATCAATGATTGGGAATGCGTCAGGGTCGAGGAAGTTGTTCTTGCGATAGTTTGCAATGTACTCGTCGGTGTAGATGGAGACGTTGCCGTCATTCTCCGAAGCCTGACGAGAGAGTCGCATATAATCCTCCGGACCAACTACGTCGGGATATACAACAGGCTTTTGCCAACCTACGTAGCCTCGGTAGGTTACGTTGAACTTATCCTTGCCGGCACGCTTGGTGGTAATCAGGATAACACCGTTTGCAGCACGAGAACCGTAGATTGCAGCCGAAGCAGCATCCTTCAATACGGTAATCTGATCAATCTGTGAAGCGTCAACAGAGTTCATATCGCCCTCAACACCGTCGATGAGAATGAGCGGGGTACAAACAGAACCTCCGAAAGAGCCGATACCACGAATCTGGATGTTACCGGTATCTGCACCAGGAGCGCCACCACCGGTTGTAACTGTTACGCCCGGAGCTATACCCTGCAATGCTGTTGAGAGTTGAGTGATAGGACGACTTGAAAACTCCTCGGTAGAGATTGATGAAACGGAGCCGGTCAGGTTGACCTTTTTCTCCGAGCCGTAGCCGATGACTACGACATCATCAAGGAGCGTGTCGCCAGTTTCGAGGGTAATTTTAAGAACAGTCTGGTTGCCAACCTTGACAACAGCGTCCTTATAACCTAAAAATGAGACCTCTAATGTCTCCCCCCCCCTCAAATTTGAAAGGGAGAATTGTCCGTTCACGTCGGTAGTGGTACCCTGAGTAGTTCCACTTACGATAACCGTTGCTCCCGGGAGCGGGGTGCCATCCGCATCTAATACCGTACCTGAAATATACCCGTTCTGGGCATATGCAGCCAACGATAGGAGGATAAACACGGCCGAAGAAATAATCTTCATTAAAGATAGTCTATGTTTCCTCATAGTTTTGGTTTTTTTGTGATCCCCGTACCTAAGTATGGGAATCGGTTAGAAAATGATAGGTTATTTAGTTGTTAGTTAGTCTGTTTCGTGTGTAAATTTAGTAAAAAA
>JAZOWW010000029.1:0-17770 GCA_045659425.1 Alistipes sp.
CAGGTTTGAGCAGACCGAGAGAGGCTGTTGCAATCGTAGATTGTTGGGGGTTGGCAGATGACGACTGAAAATCTATTTTCAAATCGCTTATCTGCCAAAGACAATTATTTGCGATAGCAAACAACAGCCGAATGAAGATAAGTCTGCCACACCGCCACAGGTTGACAGGAGTTAGGCGGGGCAAAAAAATAAGAGGGCGTTTCACAACGACCTCTTACCTCGGGGATTGCTCCCCTAACTACTAACCCAAACTTAAATAAATGAAGAAACCTCACTGCGGCGTGCAGTTGTTCACCGCAGCTGTCAGATTAATGTACAATCTTCATACCATAAACGTGGTGTTTGGGTAAAAATTGTTCAACCTGCCGAGATTAAACACTTTTCCGGCCGATTACAACATTATCTCCTTATCGCAGAAGTGCAACTGCCACTCGATGCGAGCGTTCTCGTCGCTATCCGATGCGTGGATTGCATTCTGGCGCACGCTGCTACCGTAGAGTTTACGAACTGTACCCTCGGCAGCCTCCTCAGGGTTTGTAGCACCCACGGTCTTACGCAACTCTGCCACTGCGTTCTCCTTCTCCAAGATTGCCGCAATGATAGGACCCGAAGTCATAAACTCAATAAGTCCGTCGAAGAAAGGCTTACCAGTATGCACGGCATAGAAACGCTTAGCATCGTTGCGTGACATACACCACATCTTCAATGCCACGATACGAAAACCTGCATCTACGAGGTGTTTGAGGATTGCAGCCGAGTTTCCTGCCTCTACCGCATCCGGCTTAATCATTGTAAAAGTACGATTGTTGCTCATAATATAAATAGTTTTAGAAGTTTTTAGTTTGCAATCTCCTCTATTCGGTAGTTTGATACTGCATAAGCAGAGGCTTCAACAACGCTGTCCAGAGGGCATAACCCTCGGCGTTGATATGCAACTTATCATCCACGAAAAGGGCGCTGTTTACCGAGCCATCCTTGTTCAACAGCACCGTATTGATATCTATAAAGGTAAAGTTCGGCGTGTGTGCGGCATAGTCGGCCATCAGCGCATTGAAGAGTTCCTGCTGTGGGCGCATAGCGGCACGACGCTCCGAATACTTTATCGCAAGGCCGTAGAGCGGCACATTCGGATAATCTTTATTCAGACGCTGCAAGAGCAGACGGTAGTGGTCGAACAACTCACCAACGTGGAGGTTCTTAGCCGTCTTTGAGGACTTGATGTCGTTGTCGCAGTAGAGGACAAAAGCCTTTGGTTTATATGTGTCCATCACGGTTGCGTAGTTGTAGTGCAGATCTCGCAATGTAGCACCGCCATAGCCACGATTTACGACACGCAACGGAGCCATATCCTCGTGCAGAGAGACCCAACGACGAATTGACGAACTGCCAAAGAACAGCACATCACACTCCTTCTCCTCGGTAGCGGCACGCTCCTTCAATACAGCGATATCCGTCGCCTCGTAGCGACGAATCCACTCCATATCGGCAACATAATCTACGGGGATTGTTCCGTGAATCTCATATTCGGCAGGCACAGACTCGACCTTAGCCTCACTTGTACACCCTGCCAACATAAGGCAGAGCAGAAGAATAGGGAATAATCTCTTTCTCATTGTCGTTATTATTTATGCAATTTCTCCCCCGTCTGACGATAGCGCTGTGAGCGTCCGAAGTAGTAGCGAAAACTTATAGATGCATTCGTCAACATATTGAATGAGAGAGAACTGCTTTGTGTCTTATATTTCGGCGAACCGAGAAAAGCATAATTAAAGTCTATAAGGCTGACATTGAAGGCAAACTTATCAAACGGGCGATACTCCAATGCAAGGAGTTTGACTTCGGCCTCGAAGCCTACAGCCATATACTTAAATTTATCTACCGTTGTCAAATCCTGGGTCGCTGCACCCATAGCAACAGCGAGCGCCACCTCGGGCGTGTAGTAGAAGTTATTGGCAAGGCGTACGTAGTACGACAGACCCGCACCAAGCAGAGCAATGTGCGTCTGCTGTTTGAGCCACGCAGTATCTACCCATTCTATTTTCTGCGACTGCCATCCATAACCGAGATACCCGCTCAGACGCAGACGGTTCTTGATAAAGTAGCCGAACTCAGGGGTAATGTTAAGAATATTGCCACCTGGGGTTTCACTCTTATCTTCGCCGAGAACCTTAACGACAGACTTACCTGTTTTATAACCGAGCGAACCTCCAAAATAGTATTCGCCCTGCAATTGCGCCAATGCTGTACCGCTAATGGCAAGCAACATGACAAAAGTTAAAAATCTCTTCATATCACACGGGGTTAAGGTTTTTAATCACTCTGCCGCAAACGGCATATCGGGAGGCTACACAAAAGGCAACTTCACAACCTCGGCCTTAATCAGTCGCTCACGAATAACAACAGCAATCTGAGTTCCGACCTTGGCATACTCGCTCTTCACGTATCCCATACCGACACCCACCTTCAAGCAAGGAGACATAGTACCTGAGGTTACAACGCCAATCTCGTTACCCTCCAAATCTGCCAATTTATACTCGTGACGAGGAATTCCTCGGTCGATAAGTTTGAATCCTACGAGTTTGCGAGATACACCCTCGGCCTTCTGTGCGGCAAGCAACTCTCGGTCGATAAACTCCTTACCATCGACAAACTTGGTAATCCAGCCCAAGCCTGCCTCGATAGGAGATGTTGTATCGTCAATATCGTTGCCATAAAGGCAGAATCCCTTCTCCAAACGCAATGTATCACGTGCGCCCAAGCCGATATTCTTCAAGCCGTACTCCTCGCCGGCCTCCCAGAGAGCCTTCCACATACGCTCCGAATCCTCGTTGTGCATATAAATCTCACAACCTCCTGCACCTGTGTAGCCTGTAATTGAGAGGATGACGTTGCAACCTGCCACATCCATCTGGCGGAAGGTGTAATACTCCATATCCTCAACCGGCTCATCACACATCTTCTGCACAATCTTCATTGCCAAAGGGCCCTGAATAGCCAACTGACAGATGCGGTCAGAAGCATTCTCCAACTCAACACCCTCCTTCATTCCGAAGGCCTCGCCCTCACGGCAGATATGCGCCCAATCCTTTGCCACATTGGCAGCATTTACACAGAGCATATACTTGGTTTCGCTGAAACGATATACCAAAACATCGTCCACAATACCGCCCTTACCGTTAGGCATAGCCGAGTAGAGCACCTTGCCATCGAAGAGTTTTGAGCAGTCGTTCGACATAATGCGCTGCAACAACTGTAAAGCATTCTCGCCCTTAACCCAAATCTCGCCCATATGGCTCACATCAAATACTCCTGCGCCGTTACGCACAGTCATATGTTCATCGTTAATACCCGAGAACTCGATAGGCATATTATAGCCCGCAAACTCTGCCATTTTGGCACCTGCGGCAATGTGATAATTGGTAAATGGTGTAGTTTTCATATCTATTTTAAGGTTTTTATTGTTTCTACTCTTGTGTTCGCTTCTTGAAGCCTACTCGTGGGCAACGGGTAAACTCCTTGGTGCGGTCGAACAAATAGCGATACGTCGTATGCATCTTATGGCGACGTGCGCAGACATAACGTTCAATCATTCGATTCATAACGGGGTTGAAGTCACCAATCCAGGCAAACTCCACATCCTTATATTGATTCTTATCTGTGCGGATATATGTATCAAGGATATGTTTCATCATTCCGCTTTCAAGGCCCCTGCCCTGATACTCCGGAGTGATGGCGAAGATGATACCGAAGAGGCGGTCACACGCCTTACGCACCTTCAAATCCCACATCAGTCGCAGTTTCTGCCACAAGCCGAACTTGCCGTTGAATTTGCCAATAATGCGGTTCAGGTCCGGCACCATAACAAAGAATCCGATAGGCTCGCTCTCGTTATACACGAAGAAGATGACGTTCGGGTCGATAATAGGTTTCAGCGTGCGCATCAGTTTCTGCGCCTCCTCCTCTGTCATCGGGTTTACGCCCGTGAAGAGTGCCCATGCCTTGTTGTATATGATGCGCAGATTCTCTGCGGCCACCTCCAAACTGATATTATTTACATCCTCGTAGCGGTAACCCGGAGTAGCCATCACACGCTTCGCTTTCTCCAACACCACCTCATTCACATCGTCCTCATAGACACGCCACAAGTATGAGTTCTGATTGAAGTAGTTTTGAAATCCGTAGTTCTCGAACAACTCCTTATAGTATGGCGGATTATAAGGATTGCCATAAAGTGGTTGGTACTCAAAGCCCTCTACAAGCAGTCCCCACCACATATCTCTCGCTCCGAAGTTAATCGGACCATCCATAGCCTCCATACCTCGCTCCTGCAACCACTCTCTGGCCGCATCGAACATCATATTTGCTACCTCCTGAGAATTAGGAGCCTCAAAGAAACCGCAACCTCCCGTAGGTTGCTCATAACCATTAGAGGTTTCGTGGTCGTAGAATGCTGCAATACGTGCTATGGCCTCGCCCGTAGTTGTATCCTCAACATACCAACGTATCGCCTCGCCATCTTGAAACTTCTTATTGGTCTGCTTGTCAAATACCGCCAAAATGTCGTTATCCAACGGACATACCCAATTCTCGTATCCCTGATAGAGGGGGCGATCCACATAGAGCCACTTACGCTCGTCGCTCTTACTCTTTACCTCTCGAAGAATGTAGTTACTCATACGATGCCCTATTATTTGGTCACAATGGTTGCGTACAAATCGTAATCATCCGCATCTGTGATGCGTACCGTATAGAATTTTCCTCGCAGAAGCCTGCGCTCTGCGGCCGGAATAAGAATCTCGCAATCGACCTCCGGCGAGTCATATTGCGAACGTGCGATATAGAAGTCTCCCTGACGGCCATCGACGATTACTCGCTCGGTACGGCCGACACGAGCCTCGTTCTTGCGACGTGATATGCCGCTCTGGATATGCATCAGATGCTCGGCACGATACTCCTTGACACGCTGCGGCACATTATCCGAGAGTTTGGTCGCAGAGTATGTTCCCTCCTCTTCGGAGTATGGGAATACTCCTAAACGGTCAAACTCCAAAGCCTGCACAGCCTCGCACAACTCCTCGTAATCCTCGGCGCTTTCGTTCGGATAACCGACAAGCATCGTCGTACGAATTGCCATATCGGGCATCGCCTTACGCAGACGAGCAATCAAATCCAGAGCCTCGGCCTTGGTATGGCGACGATGCATCAACGAAAGTTGGTTGTCGCTCAAATGCTGCAACGGAATATCGAGATACTTACAAATCTTCGGCTCTCGTGCCATCACCTCGATAACATCCTGCGGGAAGTCGGTCGGATAGGCGTAATGCAGACGAATCCACTCGATGCCCTTCACGGCACACAATCTCTCTAACAACTCGGCCAACGAGCGTTTGCCGTATAGGTCCATACCGTAGTATGTCGAGTCCTGCGCAATAACCATCAATTCCTTAACGCCCTGCGCTGCAAGATTCTCCGCCTCGCATAGCAACTGCTCCATTGGCACGGAGATATGTTTGCCACGAATCATCGGAATAGCGCAGTAGCCGCAACGCCAATTACAACCCTCCGAGATTTTAAGGTAGGCATAATGTTTCGGTGTAGATAATACTCGCTCTGTCTGCTTCTCGGCACTGAACTCCGCACCCAGAGCCTTGACAACCCCCGTGAGATCACGTGCGCCAAAGTAGTCGTCCACCTCCGGAATCTCCTCTCGCAACTCATCGGCGTAGCGCTCCGAAAGGCAGCCGATAACAAAGAGTCGCTCAATCTCGCCTGCCTGCTTGGCAGCCACAGCGTTGAGTATGGTATCGATGCTCTCCTGCTTGGCATCACCAATAAAACCGCAAGTATTTACAACCACGACCTTGGCATCCGTGCTGTCGCTATCGAATACAATCTCGTATCCTGCCGCCGCAAGTTGTGCCGCAATATGCTCCGAATCTACACGATTCTTCGCACAGCCGAGTGTTATGACGTTTATCTTCTGCATATACTATTTGATTTCTCCTTCGTCAAAGAGAGCCTTTACAAATTCGTGACGGTCGAATATTCGCAACTGATCGACACCCTCGCCGATGCCGATATAACGCACCGGAATATGGAAGCGGTCGCTGATACCGATTACCACACCACCCTTTGCTGTTCCATCCAACTTTGTGATTGCCAACGAGGTAACCTTTGTCGCCTGGGTAAATTGGCGAGCCTGCTCAAAAGCATTCTGACCCGTCGAGCCATCAAGCACCAGCATCACTTCGTGCGGAGCCGAGGCTACAACCTTGCTCATAACGTTGCGAATCTTGGTCAACTCGTTCATCAGACCAATCTTATTGTGCAGACGTCCTGCCGTATCTATCAGCACAACATCGGCCTTATTTGCCACGGCCGATTTTAGGGTATCGTATGCCACCGAAGCGGGGTCTGAACCCATATCCTGACGAATCATTGTCGCACCGGCACGCTCTGCCCATACAGCCAACTGGTCAATAGCCGCAGCACGGAAGGTGTCGGCGGCTCCGATATAGACCTTCTTGCCCGCCTTGGTAAGTTGTGCGGCAAGTTTGCCTATCGTGGTGGTTTTTCCTGCACCATTTACACCAACAACCATGAGGACATACGGCTCGCCCTCCTTAACATCAAGACCGAAATTCTCGGAAGAGCCCTCGGCCTCCTCCATAAGTTGTGCTATCTCGTCATGCAAGATTCCATTCAACTCGGCGGTATTGATATACTTATCACGTGCCACACGAGCCTCAATGCGCTCGATAATCTTCACGGTAGTCTCAACACCCACATCGGATGTAATAAGCACCTCCTCCAAATCGTCCAACACATCGGCATCGACGGTCGAACGACCCGCCACGGCACGTGCCAACTTTGAAAAGAGTCCCTGCTTGGTCTTCTCCAAACCTGCATTCAACTCCTTCTCCTGCGCTTCGGTCTGCGAGGCCTGCTCTGCGCTCTGCGGCTGCTCGCTCTGCGCCTCCGATTTTTTACTCTTGAATATATCGAAAAAGCCCATAATTCCTCTGTTTTTCTAATAGTCGCACTTCAATATTTTATTAAATTATGCAAATATAGTTAATTTTCGTATATTTGTAGCAACAAAAAGCACAAAACATCAACAACAACCCTATGGCAACCCCGTCCGTTCGCAATAATTTCTTGTACAAGAGCCTACTGACGCTATCGTCGTATTTCATATCGCTTGCAACGTTCCCGTACGTATCACGTGTGCTTGGTGTCGAGGGTATCGGAGTTGTCAATTTCGCAGATAACACAGCCGGATATTTCATCCTCTTTGCAATGATGGGTGTGTCGTGCATCGGCACACGAGAGATAGCATCAACCAAGAACAACCGAGAACACTGCTCACGCATCTTCTCCAACATCTTGGGCATAAATCTGCTCTTCACAATCGTGGCTCTTACCCTGTATGTCGGAGCGATATTCTTCGTGCCTCGATTCAGCCAAAATGCCGACCTGTTTTATGTCGGAATTGCCAAGATTATCGGCACGGTGTTTCTTATCGAGTGGCTGTTCTCCGGATTGGAGGAGTTTCGATACATAACCCTGCGCTCACTCCTTATAAAACTGCTCTACGTAGCAGCGGTATATATTTTTGTAAACAAAGAGAGTGACAGTCTGTTATACTTCTCGCTGACGGTCGGAACGGTGGTTGTTAATGCCCTGATAAACATACTCTACGCCCGACGATTTGTCAGCGTGCAACTGCGAGAACTCTTCTCATTGCGCTACTTCAAAGAGAATGTGACATTGGGAGTTCACGGCATAATGACCTCTATGTATATCACATTCAACGTGATGTGGCTCGGCATAGTGGCAAGCAACGAGCAGGTCGGATTCTACACCACGGCCTTCAAACTCTACACCATTGTTCTTGGTCTGTTTACCGCCTTCACAAGCGTCATGATGCCACGAATGAGCGCACTGCTTGCCGAGGGTAATCAGTCGAAATTCAACGAATCGATAGACAAGTCTTTCAGCGGAATGGTGCGCCTGATTATTCCGCTTATCGCATGTAGTGTGATTTTGGCCCCGCAAATTATACGTATCGTGTCGGGTGAGGGGTTCGAGGGGGCAGTTCTGCCGATGCGGATTATTATGCCGGCAGCCCTGGCGGTCGGTGTGGCACAAGTATTGGCAGTGCAGGTTTTACTACCACTGCGACACGACAAAGTATTGCTTATCGCCTCGATTGTCGGAGCGTCGGCAAGCCTGATAATCAACCTGTTGGTTGTTCCACACATGCAGAGCATAGGCTCGGCGGCAGTGACAATTTCGGCCGAATATTTAGTGACGGCAACATATACAATTTACATCGTGCGTCATCGCCTGATTCGCATCCCGTGGAGAGCCGTTTTAGTCAGTCTCTTGCACACAATTCCACCGGCTGCAATTTCTCTATTGTGTAGTTATTTCATCACCAATACCCTGCTTTGTACAGCCACCGCATTAGTTGTCGGAGGAGGAGTCTGGGCCATCTTGAATCGCAAAATCCTCGCTACCTTTATCAAACGATAAACCTTCAACGGCAGACAAAGAAAAAACAATAAAAAACACTATCTTTGCACCGATTTCCAATAATAGTAACATTGATTTATGGCAAGAGTTGTAGTCGGATTATCCGGAGGTGTTGATTCATCGGTTGCAGCATACCTGCTGAAAGAGCAGGGACACGAAGTAATCGGTCTTTTTATGCGTAATTGGCACGACACAACAGGCACTCTCGAAGGGGATTGTCCATGGCACGACGACCAGGTTTTTGCCGAACTTGTTGCCAAACGTCTCGACATCGCTTTTCGCCAGGTGGACCTATCCGAACAGTATCGTGAGCGTGTTGTCGAGTATATGTTCTCCGAGTACGAAAAGGGACGCACACCAAACCCTGATGTACTGTGTAACAGAGAGATAAAGTTCGACGTTTTCTTAAAGGAGGCGCTGAAACTCGGTGCCGATTTCGTAGCGACAGGTCACTATTGCCGCAAGGCAGAGCATATTGCCGAGGATGGCTCCGTGACATACTCTTTGATAGCAGGCGCAGACCCGAATAAGGATCAAAGTTACTTTCTCTGCCAACTCTCGCAAGAGCAACTAAAATATGCCCTCTTCCCAATCGGCGACCTACTTAAACCTCAGGTGCGTAAGATTGCCGAGGAGCAGAAACTCGCAACAGCGAAGCGCAAAGACTCCCAGGGAATTTGCTTTGTCGGCAAGGTCAATTTACCGGTATTTTTGCAACAAAAATTAGCATCACGTGAGGGCAATATTCACGAGATTCTGCCTTCGTGGCCGAAGTTTGCAAAGTATGCCGAGCGCACCGAACTCTCGGAGATGGCCGAGCCTTATCGCTACACGGTACGTGACGGTAAGAAGATAGGCACTCACAACGGCGCACACTTCTACACTATCGGCCAACGCAAAGGCCTCGGCATCGGTGGTCGCAAGGAGTCGCTCTTCATTATCGGTACAGATGTTGATAGCAACACCATCTATGTGGGCGAGGGTGATTCACATCCGGGCCTCTACCGAAAGGTGCTACGTATAGAGCATTCGGAGTTGCACTGGGTTGAGCCGACACAGGCTCTCGGCGTTGGCGAAAAGCGTCGTTTCCAGGTACGAATTCGTTATCGTCAACCATTGCAGGAGGCTGAACTTATCGTTCGGGAGGATGCCGCCTACTTGTGTTTTGACGAGGCGCAACGAGGTGTTGCCGCAGGACAGTTTGCAGCGTGGTACGATGGCGAGCGAGTTATCGGCTCCGGCGTAATTTCCCGATAAAATACCCACAATTTAGGCGATAAAGCGTCAAAAATTCTCAACTATTTGGTCATTTTTATAAAAAATGGCTAGAATAGACTTTGATTTATAAAAAAATCTCTATATTTGTTGTTTGTAAACAGCGGACAAACTAAAAATATTATATTTTTAACTAAACAATTTTAACTATGGCAAATGTAAAACGTGTCTATTTCTTCGGTAACAAAGAGGCCGAGGGTAATGGCAAGATGAGAGAGTTGCTCGGTGGTAAGGGTGCAAACCTCGCCGAGATGAACCTTATCGGTATTCCTGTTCCTCCGGGATTCACAATCACAACCGATGTTTGTACAGAGTACTACCAGCACGGTCAGGCAGCAGTTATCGAGATGCTCCGTCCGGAGGTAGAGGCTGCTATTAAGCGTGTAGAGGCTTTGACCGGTCGCAAATTTGGTGACAAGGAGTTGCCATTGCTCGTATCAGTACGTTCTGGTGCTCGTGCATCGATGCCAGGTATGATGGATACCATCCTCAACCTCGGTATGAACGATGAGGCTGTTGAGGCTGTTGCTAAGTTGTCAGGCAACCCACGTTTCGCTTGGGACTCTTACCGTCGTTTCGTACAGATGTACGGTGACGTAGTACTCGGCATGAAGCCAGTATCAAAGGAGGATCACGATCCATTCGAGGTTATCATCGAGGAGATGAAAGAGGCTCGTGGCGTTAAGATGGATACAGACCTTACAACCGAGGATTTGAAGGAGTTGGTTGCTAAGTTCAAGGCTGCTGTTAAGGAGCAGACCGGTGGCGACTTCCCAGTAAACCCTTGGGATCAGTTGTGGGGTGCTATCTGCGCTGTATTCGGTTCTTGGATGAACGACCGTGCTATCCTCTATCGTAAGCTTAACAACATCCCAGCAGAGTGGGGTACCGCTGTAAACGTACAGGCTATGGTATTCGGTAACATGGGCGACAGTTCGGCTACCGGTGTTGCATTCTCTCGTGACGCTGCTACCGGCGAGAACATCTTCAACGGTGAGTACCACACCAACGCACAGGGTGAGGACGTTGTGGCAGGTATCCGTACCCCACAGCAGATCACTATCGAGGGTTCACGTCGTTGGGCTAAGGCTCAGAATATCTCTGAGGAGGATCGTGCATCTAAGTACCCTTCACTCGAGGAGGTTATGCCAGAGGTTTACAAGGAGTTGGATGAGATTCAGCACCACTTGGAGGAGTACTTCACAGATATGCAGGATATCGAGTTCACAATCCAGGACGGTAAGTTGTGGATGTTGCAGTGCCGTAACGGTAAGCGTACCGGTGCCGCAATGGTGAAGATCGCTATGGATATGTTGGCAGAGGGTCTTATCGATGAGAAGACTGCTGTTTTGCGTTGCGAGCCAGAGAAGCTCGACGAGTTGCTCCACCCTGTATTCGACAAGACTGCTATCAAGAACGCTAAGGTTGTAGTTAAGGGTCTTCCAGCATCTCCGGGCGCTGCTACCGGTCCGGTAGTATTCTTCGCTGACGATGCAGAGAAGGTTTTGGCAGAGACAGGCCAGAAGGCTATCTTGGTTCGTATCGAGACCTCTCCTGAGGACTTGAAGGGTATGCTCGATGCAGCTGGTATCCTCACTGCTCGTGGTGGTATGACTTCTCACGCTGCCGTTGTTGCTCGTGGTATGGGTAAGTGCTGCGTATCAGGTGCAGGTGAGTTGGAGATTGACTACAAGACTCGCACAATTCAGATTAACGGTTTGACTATCAAGGAGGGTGATTGGATTTCACTCAATGGTTCTACCGGTGAGGTTTACCTCGGCCAGGTAGCAACTAAGGAGGCTGCTTTGGATGGCGACTTCGGTAAGTTGATGGATTTGGCAGGTAAGTATTCAGTATTGAAGGTTCGTGCTAACGCTGATACTCCACGTGACGCTGAGCAGGCATTTGCATTCGGTGCTGAGGGTATCGGTTTGTGCCGTACAGAGCATATGTTCTTCGAGGGCGACCGTATCAAGGCTATCCGTGAGATGATTCTTTCGGATGATGAGGCTGGCCGTCGTGTTGCATTGAGCAAGTTGCTCCCTATGCAGCGTGGCGACTTCGAGGGTCTCTTCAAGGTTATGAAGGGCTATCCGGTTATCGTTCGTTTGCTCGACCCACCATTGCACGAGTTTGCTCCTAACACAGAGAAGGATCAGCGTGAGATGGCAGAGGTAATGGGTATCCCATTCGAGAAGGTAGTTGCTAAGGTTGAGGCTTTGCACGAGGTTAACCCTATGCTCGGTCACCGTGGTTGCCGTCTTGGTAACACATACCCAGAGATCACCGAGATGCAGGCACGTGCTATCATCGAGGCTGCAATGAACGTTAAGGCTTCCGGCACACCTGTAAAGGTTGAGATTATGGTTCCACTCGTAGGTAACCACAAGGAGTTGCGCTACCAGAAGAACATCATCGACCGTGTTGCTAACGAGGTATTCGCAGAGCGTAACGATAAGATTGACTACTTGGTAGGTACTATGATTGAGGTTCCACGTGCTGCTGTAACTGCAAACCAGATTGCAGAGGTTGCAGAGTTCTTCTCATTCGGTACTAACGACCTTACTCAGATGACTCTCGGTTTCTCTCGTGATGATATCGCTAAGTTCCTCCCTGTATATTTGGAGAAGAACATCTTGAAGGCTGACCCATTCAAGATCCTCGACCGCAACGGCGTAGGCCAGTTGGTACGTGAGGCTGTATTGAAGGGCCGTTCGACTCGTCTCGACCTCAAGTGTGGTATTTGCGGTGAGCACGGTGGTGAGCCATCAAGCGTTGAGTTCTGCCACTATGCAGGTTTGAACTATGTAAGTTGTTCTCCATTCCGTGTGCCTATCGCACGTTTGGCAGCGGCTCACGCAGCTCTTAACCAAAAATAATCCGATACTTCGGTAATAAGAGAGGTTGCCAGGCTTTCGAGTCGGGCAACCTTTTTTATTATAAATATTTGCAGAATTTTGAGCATATAAGAAATAATTCGTAAATTTGCACGATGTATAAAGTGTTTTGTACTCAAAGACAGCAAGAAACAAATCATATAAACCAATAAATAAAAACAAAGCTATGTTCGCAATTGACAATTACGACTTTACTGGTAAGCGTGCGATTATCCGTGTAGATTTCAATGTACCTCTCAACGCAGAGGGTCAGGTTACTGACGACACTCGTATTCGTGCTGCTATCCCAACTATCAAGAAGGTATTGGAGAAGGGTGGTGCTGTGATTTTGATGTCACACCTCGGTCGTCCAAAGAAGAATCCAGATCCAAAGTTCTCATTGGAGCAGATTATCCCTGCTATCGAGGCTCGTTTGGGTGTTAAGATTCAGTTCGCAGGTGACTGCATGGGAGAGAAGGCTGCTGAGATGGCAAAGAACTTGAAGGCAGGCGAGGTTATGTTGCTCGAAAACCTCCGTTTCTACGCAGAGGAGGAGGGCAAGCCACGTGGTTTGGCTGAGGATGCTACCGACGAGGAGAAGAAGGCTGCAAAGAAGGCTTTGAAAGAGGGCCCTCAGAAGGAGTTCGTTAAGAAGCTCGCTTCATACGCAGACTGCTACATCAACGACGCATTCGGTACTGCACACCGTGCTCACTCTTCGACCGCTCTTATCGCTGACTACTTCCCACAGGACAAGATGTTCGGTTATGTAATGGAGAACGAGTTGAAGGCTATCGACGGCGTTATGCAGAACCCACAGCGTCCATTCGTTGCTATCGTAGGTGGCTCGAAGGTTTCAACCAAGATCACTATCATCGAGAAGTTGATGGAGAAGGTTGACAAGATCATCATCGGTGGTGGTATGACCTACACCTTCGCAGGTGCTTTGGGTGGCAAGGTAGGTAAGTCTATCTGCGAGCCGGATATGTTCCCAGTTGCTTTGGAGATCCTTGAGAAGGCTAAGGCTAAGGGTATCAAGTTCGTTATGTCGCCAGATGCTCTCATCGCAGACGATTTCTCACAGAATGCTAACACTCAGAGCGCTCCTGTAAGCGAGATTCCTGCCGAGTGGGAGGGTGTTGACATCGCTGAGGGAGGTAAGGAACTCTTCCGCAACGAGATTTTGGAGTGCAAGACTATCCTTTGGAACGGTCCTGTTGGCGTATTCGAGATCGACAAGTTCGCAACCGGCTCACGTGCTGTTGCTGAGGCTATCGCTGAGGCTACCCAGCAGGGTGCTTACTCACTTATCGGTGGTGGTGACTCTGTTGCCTGCATCAATAAGTTCGGTTTGGCTGACAAGGTATCGTATGTATCAACCGGTGGTGGTGCTTTGCTCGAGTACATGGAGGGCAAGGAACTTCCAGGTGTTGCTGCAATCCGCAAATAAGTTATACCTTATATTTAATAATACCCGAGGTTTATCAAAGGCCTCGGGTATTTTATTTAGTTTAAGATTGAACTAAATTCGGATTAAATTTCGTACCTTTGTCACATAAGCACAAATTTCCGAAAATGAAAAGTGATTTTTTGGTCATCGGCTCCGGTTCGGCAGGTTTGAGTTTTGCACTTAAAGCCTCACGAATGGGACATGTCACTCTCGTCACAAAGGGAGAGTTGGCTGAATGTAACACAAATTATGCACAGGGCGGCATCTGCTCGGTAACCTATCTTCCCGACACATTTGAGAAGCACATCGAGGATACGCTTATCTGCGGTGCAGGCAAATGCGACCGTGATGCGGTAGAGTTGGTCGTAAGACGAGCCCCTGAGGTTACAAAGGACCTTGTAGAGTGGGGAACACGCTTCGACAAGACGGAGGATGGTCGTTTCGACCTTCACCGTGAGGGTGGCCACTCCGAGCATCGTATTCTACACCATGCAGACCTTACCGGCGCAGAGATTGAGCGTGCACTCATCGAGCAGGTACGCAACAACCCCAACATCACCGTCTTGGAGCATCACTTTGCTATCGACCTGCTTACGCAGCACCACCTCGGCGAGATTGTAACCCGTCACACACGAGGTCTGGCATGCTTCGGAGCATACGTACTCGACACCAAGACCGATGAGATTCTCACTATTCTTGCCAAGTTTACAATCGTTGCTGCGGGAGGTTGCGGAAACATCTACAACACGACAACAAACCCTACCGTAGCCACCGGCGACGGTATTGCAATGTGCCACAGAGCCAAGGCAAAGACCAGAAATATGCAGTACATCCAATTCCACCCTACCGCCCTCTATCATCCGGGCGAGAAGCCGTCGTTCCTAATCACCGAGGCGATGCGTGGATATGGCGCTATACTGCGTCTGCAAAACGGCAAGGAGTTTATGGATAAGTATCATCCGATGAAGTCGTTGGCCCCACGTGATGTTGTGGCTCGCTCGATAGACCACGAGTTGAAGATTCGAGGTGAGGAGTTCGTATATCTCGACGTTACCCATATGCCGGCCGAGCAGACTCGCAACCACTTCCCGAATATCTACGAAAAGTGCCTGTCGATTGGTATCGACATTACCAAGGATATGATCCCTGTATGCCCTGCGGCTCACTACTGCTGCGGAGGTGTCGAGGTCAACAGTAACGGAGAGAGTTCTATCCGCCGACTCTATGTCTTGGGCGAGAGTTCGTGTACAGGCCTCCACGGAGCCAACCGCTTGGCATCCAACTCACTCACCGAGGCCTTCGTATATGCAGACCAAGCAGCACGCCACATCGCCACACTCTACGACAAGGCCGACTTCCAGGAGGGTATTCCAGATTGGGACTTCGAGGGTACAGCCGAGGCTGAGGAGATGGTACTTGTGTTGCAAAACCGCAAGGAGTTGCAGAACATAATGTCGAACTACGTAGGTATCGTGCGCTCAAACCTGCGCTTGGAGCGAGCAATGAAGCGTCTGGCAATCATCTGGCAGGAGACCGAGGAGTTGTACAACCGCACCAAGCCATGTCAGGAGTTGTGCGAATTGCGCAATATGACAGCCGTGGCATATCTGACTATCAAGCAGGCACGAGAGTGCCGTGAGTCGGTGGGTCTGCACTACACGATAGACTATCCGCCACAGAAGAATTAAAAACGAATATATACCAGAATAATACGATGACGTTAAGAGAGGAAATCGAAAGAAGAAGAACATTTGCAGTTATCGCACACCCCGATGCAGGTAAGACCACTTTGACGGAGAAGTTACTCCTCTTTGGTGGTGCTATCCATATCGCTGGTGCGGTGAAGAGTAACAAGATTAAGAAGGGTGCCACATCCGACTTTATGGAGATTGAGCGTCAGCGAGGTATCTCGGTCGCTACATCCGTAATGGGTTTTGAATATGGCGGCATCAAAATCAACATTCTTGACACCCCCGGCCACGAGGACTTTGCCGAGGATACATACCGCACACTGACCGCCGTGGATGCCGTAATTATCGTTATCGACGGTGCAAAGGGTGTTGAGTCACAGACTCGCAAACTGATGAATGTTTGTCGTATGCGCAACACTCCGGTTATCGTATTTATAAACAAACTCGACCGTCCGTGCAAGGATCCGTTCGATCTGCTTGACGAGGTAGAGAGAGAGTTACAGATTAAGGTGCGTCCTTTGGCCTTCCCAATCTCGAATGGACCAACATTCAAGGGCGTTTACAACCTCTACGAGCATAACATCAACCTCTTTACAACCGACGAGCGACAGACCGCCGATGCACAGACCGTGCAGATTGACGACATCAGTTCGCCGGAGTTGGATACACTCATCGGCTCAAACTATGCAACTCAACTGCGTGGCGATATTGAGTTGGTTGAAGGTGTTTACGAGGAGTTCGACCGTGAGGAGTATCTCAAAGGTAAACTTGCACCGATATTCTTCGGTTCGGCTGTCAACAACTTCGGTGTTCGAGAGTTGTTGGAGTGCTTCATCCGCATCGCTCCATCACCACGCAACTCCACCACCGAGAGTCGTCTTGTAGAGCCAAACGAGGAGAAACTCACAGGCTTTATCTTTAAGATTCACGCCAACATGGACCCGAACCATCGTGACCGCTTGGCATTTATGAAGATTTGCTCAGGAACGTTCGAGCGTAACAAGAACTACCTCCACGTGCCAACCGGCAAGCAGATGAAGTTTTCATCTCCTACAGCATTTATGGCGGAGAAGAAGTCTATTATCGACTTTGCATACCCTGGCGACATTGTAGGACTGCACGATTCGGGTAACTTCAAGATTGGCGACACCTTCACCGAGGGCGAAAAACTCAAATTTACGGGCATCCCGTCATTCTCTCCTGAGTTGTTCCGATACATCCAGAATGCCGACCCTATGAAGTTCAAGCAGTTAGCCAAGGGTATTGACCAGTTGATGGATGAGGGTGTGGCACAGTTATTCACCTCGTCGCTCAACGGCCGCAAGATTATCGGCACCGTAGGACAGTTGCAGTTCGAGGTTATCGAGTACCGTTTGGAGCACGAGTATGGTGCGAAATGTCGTTGGGAGCCTATCTCAATTCACAAGGCTTGCTGGATTGAGAGCGACAACAGCGAGCAACTCGCCGACTTCAAGCGTCGCAAGCACACCAACATGGCTGTGGACAAGCACGGTCGTGACGTATTCCTCGCCGATACAAGTTATGCTTTGGCGTTAGCACAGGAGAAGTTCCCTGACATTCGTTTCCACTTCACATCGGAGTTTTAATCTACACTATATAAGGCACAAGAAAATCCTGCTTAACGCTTCGGTTAGGCAGGATTTTATATTTAGGGGGGGGCTGACGGCTCGACGGATTGGCTCGCTACGCTTCGCCTTTCCGTACCACTCGCCGTGGGGACCCTTACAAAACAACGCAAGAAGGTTGCTACGCAAGCCTTTTTTATTTTATACCCCTCGCCGTGCAAGTAAACTTGCGGCGGGGGGGGCAAAGGTGTTCGATTGACGGCTCGACGGATTCCCTCGCTACGCTGCGCCTTTCCGTGCCACTCCCCCTGGGGCCCTTACAAAACAACGCAAGAAGAATGCTACGCAACCTAC
>JAZOWW010000030.1:0-67455 GCA_045659425.1 Alistipes sp.
AAAACAAAAAAGATGTCTTTCGACATCTTCTTGCTTTTGTTTTGTGGGAGTTGACGGATTCGAACCGCCGACCCTCTGCTTGTAAGGCAGATGCTCTGAACCAGCTGAGCTAAACTCCCAATATGGTGCTTTCCCTTCAAAAGCGATGCAAAGATAGAAAGAATTTGTTAATCTGCAAAATCTTTTTGAACTTATTAGACAAAACACTCCTGCGCAAAACCTTGCTCTGTATTGGAAGATCACTATGTTTTGTCGGCTATATCTTCCCAATCTGCATAATATCGCAACTGTATAATGCATAAAGTTTCAGGCACTTATCGAATAAGTTCCATTTTTATTGAAAAAATATTGATAAAAAGCGTATAAATATAAAAAATAAATTGTATATTTGTACTAACCGATATAAAAAAACAACTATGGACAAGAAGAACGAACGCCTAAGTTTAATTAGAAAAATTGTTTCAGAGGAGTTGATTGGCTCGCAGGACGAGTTAATCAAGCGTCTCGCAACCTTTGGGGTGCGTGCGATGCAGAGTACGCTCTCTCGTGATTTTAAGGAATTGAATATCTCCAAAACTCCACATCCGACCAAAGGCTATATATACGTTTTGTCGGAGACCTTAGCCGTACATGGCGATATGGGTACCTCTAACCTTGGGGATGCTGTCATCGATGTGAAATTTTCGGGAAATCTGGGAGTTATAACCACGAAGTCGGGTTATGCGAGCGCAATTTCCGTAATTATTGATGGTCGCAAGTCTGCCGATATTATGGCTACGGTTGCGGGAGATAATGCCATTATCATGATTCTGCGAGAGGATGCTCGCCGAGAGGATGTGCTGTCGATGCTCAAAGAGGCATTTCCGGTATTGAAGACTATTGTCTAATCTTGGCATCGAGAAGAGAGTCTGCACTCCCTGCCAATTTGCGGGGAGTGTTTTTTTATGTTTGTGGCGATAACGAACGTGCAGGTTAGATATGCTCTATTGAGATATAAACGATGTTTATATGAAAAAAAGTGCCGAAAAGTTTGGCTGAAACAAAAAACTGTATTACATTTGCACACCGATTCAGGAATGAGTCTAAATGGTGGATGTAGCTCAGCTGGTTAGAGTGACGGATTGTGGTTCCGAAGGTCGTGGGTTCGAATCCCATCTTCCACCCGAAGTTTGAAAGCCTTGCGTATGCAAGGCTTTTTTTTATTGTTCTACTCCGAGCGAACTTGTTCGTAAAAGGAGAAGGACAATAAAAAAATAGTGGCAGTTCACTTTCAAACTTCGGAGTTGCCCCTGCGGCGAGCAGAGGGGAAAGACGAGTGATAGCGAGTCAATCCCTTCTTCTTCTTCTTCTTCTTGCGACGAGAGTGTGCGGGTGTCTACTCCGAGCGAACTTGTTCGTAAAAGGAGAAGGACAATAAAAAAATAGTGGCAGTCCCGTCGGGCTTTTCAAGATAAGTATAAAAATATAAGGTTGCTCGACTCCGAGCAACCTTATATTATTTATGTGATGTGGAGAACTTACTCCTTCTCGATGTAGTTAATCTTCTTTGCGAGAACAAATACAGAGTAGTGGTCCTTTACACGTGGCAACTTCACGATGTCGCCAGCCTTAACCTTGTGGCAAGCGATATACTGATACGAGATAAGTTTTCCATCAGGAGTGATAGCACGTGTGTATGTAGGAACGATTATTCGCCAGTCGGTTTTCCACTGAACTTTGAGCATATCCTTAGTATTGCGTACCAAGCAATATACATAACCATCCTCCTTAGCGCAGATTGTGCCGCCCGGAGTCTTAGCATTCTTTACAGATGGAGCGGTGAGCATCTCAAAGCCCTCGAACTCCTTAGGATATACGTCGCTGAGTTTCTGCTTCAAGTTTGGCCACATGTGAGAGCCCTCGGTGAAGGTGCTGAGAGTGTAGCCGCTACCCTCGAATGTAATCTCCATCTCGCACGGCTTCTCAACGTAAGGACGAGCGCTCTGTGAAGTGTTACTCTTGTCGCTACGGAATGGAGCCAATGGAAGACCCTCGGCAGAGAATACGTTACCAACAGCCTCGTTGAAGCAGTAGCGTACAGCAGCAGGAGCGGTTACGCCCGGAGCCGATACCAAAATCTCGTTGTTGCCTACGATCTCTGCGTTAGCCAATACGAACTTGATACGCTTCTCGTTCTCAGGATCCTTCTCGCCAATCTGGAAGCCGAGAATCATATCGCCCTTAGCAACCAAAGAGGTTGGAACGTTCTTGAAAGATACACGAACCTTGTCGCCCTCAACGCTCATAGACTCGTATGCAGGTGAACGGAACTCGCCAACAGACTGTCCGTAATGCTCGCCCAAAGCGCACTGAGCCAAACGGTGAGCGATAGTAGCCTTCAAACGTGGGTGGATATCGCCAGGAATCTCCAATTGGTCGTTGGTGCAGACGATTTCGCAATGCTCAATCTTGTTGGCAGCCTTCATCTGAGACTCACGCAACTGAGCACCCTTGATGCCTGCATAAGTGTGAGGAACGATCTCTACGAGGTAGAAAGGCATCTCCGGATTGCGGAACTCCTCTCTCCAAGAGTTTACGAGTACCTCCAAAGCGTGTGCATAACCACGTGGCGATGAAGATACGTTTGCGCAACCCTGATACCAGATTACACCGGCAATAGAAGTGTTGCGGATAGGGTAGATGTTGGCATTGTAGAGTTGAGATGGCTTACCTGCCCAAACCTTATGCTTGATCTTGCCACAGTCAGCAACGAGTTTGCTATCTGCATCGATAACCTCCTTCTTCATCCAACCCTCGATGTATGTACCACCGTATGATGCATCCATCAAACCGATAGGCACGTTGAGTGTCTGCTGCAACTCTGCACCGAAACCATAACCTACGGCTGAGAACTCAGCCAAGTCGGTAGGGTTGCACTCTGTCCACTTGGTGTTTCTGTGACCCTTGCCAAGATCGTGTGTAGGAACGTCGTTCTGTGGAGTCTCTGAATAGATGCGACCTGTGCAGAAGAGACGAATATAAGGGTTCATCTCGCCTTCGAGCAGGTGCTTCATGTCCAATGCCTGACGAACCTTGAACTCCATGTTCGACTGACCGGAGCAGAGCCAAACCTCACCGATGAGGATGTTGCTCAATGTGCGGCTCTCCTTGCCTGCAACGATTGTTACGGTGTGAGCATCGTAACTTGCAGCAGGAGTCTGTACAGATACGCACCAGTAACCCTCCTTGTCGGCTTTGGTAGCAAGTTTCTCGGCGCTCCAATCTACGGTTACGGCAACCTTAGCCTTTGGTTTTGCCCAACCCCAAATGTTGATAAGAGCATTCTGCTGCAACACCATGTTGTCGCTAACGGCAGAAGGCAGTGTCAAGCCTGTCGGCAACTCCTGTGCCGAAACGCTAAATGCAGTGAAGAGTGCAACAAGCACTACTGCAAAAATCTTCTTGAAATTCTTCATGTTTTTATAAATGTTTTTGGTTGTTTGTACCTATTTTTATAAAAATGCTTTTGCAAATATAAGTATTTTCTTTTGAAAATATTCATTTGTAGTGACGAATAGTTACATATTGTCGTTAATAGAGGATAAAAACAAACAGTATAGTTTTGTGTTATATGGTTATAAAAAATATCAATTTGACAAATAGTAGGAATTGTATTATTTTTGCAGTAGCAACAGATGATAAACTATTAAACGAAAATATTATGGCAACTATAAACTTAACCAAGGGGGGATTTTTGAGAAGAATCTCTGATATTGAGAGCAATCCGAATGAGTGGAAATTTTTGGGTAATCGACCAGCGTTGATAGATTTCTTTGCGCCGTGGTGTGGTCCGTGCAAGTCTTTGTCGCCGGTTTTGGAGGAGTTATCCGAGGAGTATGCCGGTAAGGTGGATATCTACAAAGTGAATGTCGATGACGAGGAGGCTTTGGCCGAACATTTCGGTATTCGCAGCATTCCGACCCTCTACTTTATTCCGATGGAGGGGGAGCCTCGCAGGGCAATGGGCGCACTGCCAAAGAGCCAACTCAAAGATATGCTCGATAGTTTGATTAAATAGAAGTTATCTACCTTAAAACGATAAAGTTATGGCAACAAGGTTTTTTAAGTGCCGCCATTGCGGCAATGTGATTGAGAAGGTGGTTGATTCGGGAGTTCCTGTGGTATGCTGTGGAGAGAAGATGGAAGAGTTGATTCCTAATACCGTAGAGGCCAGCGGAGAGAAGCATATTCCTGTAGTAAGCGTAGTGGACGACTGCCACATAAAGGTAGAGGTCGGAAGTGTGGCACATCCAATGCTGCCTGAGCATCATATCGCTTTTGTATATGTTGAGACAGAGAATGGCGGTATCCGTATCAATCTGACCGATAAACCTGAGGCTGTGGTTTGTACTTGTGGGGCGAAGCCTATTGCTGTCTATGAGTATTGCAATCTGCACGGATTGTGGAAGACCACTCTTTAACAATCAAGAGAGAGGCGCTCGATAATTTTCGGGCGCTTTTGTTTTGTAAAGTATAAATTCTCTATCTTTGTATTATGACAAACCCAAACCAAAATATCGAGCAACATCCGTTGATGCCATTTCTGCCGAAGGGAGCAAAGGTGCTTATGTTGGGTAGTTTTCCGCCTAAACGAGAGCGCTGGTCGATGGAGTTTTTCTACCCAAATTGGATAAATGATATGTGGCGCTTGGTGGGGTTAATATTCTTTCGAGATAAGAGATATTTTGAGGTTGATGGCGAGAAACGCTTTGATGCAGAATGCATTATGGCGTTTTGTGCGGAGCAAGGCCTGGCGCTTTTTGATGCGGCAACGCAGGTGCGTCGCTTGAAGGATAATGCCTCGGATAAGTTTTTGGAGGTGGTTGCTCCGACTGATATTAAAGCGTTGCTGAATCAGTTGCCGGATTGTAGTGCTGTTGTTGTTACGGGACAAAAGGCGATGGAACTTGTTGTCGAACAGTTTGGTTGTCCGACTCCTGTCGTTGGAGGGTATGTTGAGGTGGGTGTCGAGGAGCGGCAAGTGCGGCTATGGCGAATGCCTTCTACATCAAGAGCCTATCCGTTGCCGTTAGAACAGAAGGCGGATGCCTATCGAAAGATGTTTGCAGCAGAGGGTATCCTGGCAGAGAATCAATAAATTTAACCTTGAAAGGTTACAAGTATCTTAATATTATATTGCTTTCTGTTCAAAAAAAGAGTATCTTTGCATAAATTATGAAGAAAATGAGAAGATTTGTCTTGTGCTTAGCCATGATGCTGCTTGCAGGCACATCATTGGCGCAGCGTGCAAAAAATAGCAGAGAGGTTGCCCCTGTTCAGGAGCCTGTTGTTCCTAAGAATTTTGTTGAGCAGTTGCGAGATGATTATACGCAATTCTACCAGAAGGGAGGAGTCTTTGAAAAACTCTACCTGATGACGGATAAGCCGTATTATAGTGCCGGAGAGACACTCTATTTCAGTGGATTTCTTGTTCACGCAACACTACTTACCCGTATCTCAGACACGGAGTTTATCTATGCCGAACTTATAAGTCCGGAGGGCCGTTTGGTTGAGCGAGTGAAGATTTGTGCCAATAATAAGCACTTCGTGGGAACATTCTCCCTCTCGCCTCGTCTGACATCGGGACGATATACCCTGCGTGCATATTCTCGTTGGATGACCAACTTCGATATGGGCTATTTCTTCACACGTGAAATCTTTATCGGTAACTATATTGACGACGCAATTCATACATCGGTAAGTTATCGTACCAATGATAATGGTACGGTGTCGGCTTTTGTCCGCTTCTCGGATCAATACTCGTTGCCGATTGTTTCATCGCAGGTGCGTTATCGTACCGTGGTGGATACTCGTTCAAAGAATGGCATAGACAGAACGGATAAGAATGGTACTATTGAGATAAAGTTCCGCCCGTCAGATAATCCTAACGATTGTATCGAGTTGAATATCAGAGCAAACAGTCGAGAGTTGAGCCGCTTTGTGCAGATGCCGTCATTCTCTGAGGATTACGATGTGCAGTTCTGTCCTGAGGGAGGAAACCTTATCGGTGGTATAGTTCAGGTTGTGGCATTCAAGGCGCAGGCTTCGAACGGTAAACCGAAGGAGGTGTTTGGTAAGATATATGACGGCGATGGTCAGTTTGTTGCAGAAATGAAGAGTGAACACGACGGTATGGGTCGTTTTGTTATACGTCCGAGTGCCGGTAAGAGATATTATGCCGAGGTTTCGACTGCCGATGGACTTACAAAGCGTTTTGATATGCCGGAGGTAGCACCTACCGGAGTCGCTTTGCGAGTGTTGCGTCAGAGCGACGGTGTGCGCTTTATGGTGCAGACAACCCCGGATATCGATATTGCAGATTTTGCCGCCGTGGTACATTCGAGAGGAGCGGTTATGACCGTTATAAATGACCTGTCACGTCCTTCACGCCTGCTATATAAGGATATGTTTGACGGTATTGCGCAGGTGTCGATTGTTAACCGTGCATCACGAATGGTTGTTGCCGAGCGTCTATTCTATGTGCGTGATAATCGCTACGCTACGGCCGAGGTTAAGACCGATAAGGAGTCTTACGAGCAGCGAGACCGAGTGGTTATGACCCTGGATGTCAAGGACTCTGACGGAAAGCCGGCAAAGGGTAACTTTGCGCTCTCGGTTACGGATGGTAATGTAGTATCGATAGATAGTAGTGCGCAAAATATCTTCTCGTATATGTTGCTCTCATCGGACTTGAAGGGAGAGGTCGAGAATGCGGGCCAATACTTTATGGACAATTCGCCTCGTACGCTCGACAACCTCGATTTGGTGATGATGACCAATGGTTGGCGTAGATATTCGCTTGCTTCGGTAATGGCGCACGAGTTCCCGCATATAAACTACCCGGTTGAGGACTCGCAGCGAATTATGGGTTCTGTGTTTGGCCTGTTTGGCAAGGCGAAGAAGCCGAGCGTGGTAGTGATGGATCCGAAGACCAAGTTCGTGCAGCAGTTTGAACTTAACGAGTACAATAACTTTATTATCTCAGGTCTGGATGCCTTCTCTACGACAAGTTATATCATTCAGGCGCTGAATAAGAAGGGGCGAGATACGACGGTACGTATTGAGATAGAGACAGAGAACTATCCTACAATCATAAGTGACTATCGTCGAGTCTTCTATAAGGAGCAGGAGAATGTTATCCCTGAAAACTTCCTGACCAGAGCGAAGGAGAAGTATTTCTACGAGGGTGGCGAGCGTATTATCGATATTGATGAGGTTGTGGTTGTGGGTCGCAAGCGTTCGTCGTCATTCTTTACTACGGCCAATTCTGGCAGTTTGTTGCATGGCGACCTTTCCGGTTATGCTACCGTTTACGATGCGCTGGCGACATTCAAGGAGTTGAATGTTATGGGTAATACCATTACAACTGTGAAGCGATATGTCGAGACCGAACTTGATGTAGAGTCGGCGGGTATTGCACAGTCTGCGATAGAGGACCCTGACTCAGAGTCTGCGGGCGAAACCTTCTCGCAGGTTGTATCGTCGTTCGATGATGATTTGAATGTTCCGGAGTTGTACGTCAACGGAAATGTCTCGGATTTGAGTTTTATTGACTCTTACGATACCAAATATATCGAGCGCTTGTCGTTTGTAGATGGTCGCTCGGCATATATGCTTGGTTTGTCGGCTCCGGCAGGAGCAATCCTTATGGAGGTTAGCCAGGAGGGATTGATAAATACTGTTACGAGCGATGCAATGGCACGTGTGGTGGTTCGTGGCTGTCAAACTCCTGCGGAGTTTTATAAACCAAAATATGCGACCTTTGATGACCGCTTGTCGGGTGTTAAAGATATGCGTTCTACGATTGCCTGGGAGCCTATTCTCCGTACAAATGAGGCGGGACAGGCGACAATATCCTTCTATACTGCCGACCGTGGAGGTATTTACGATGTGGTGGTTGAGGGTATTACCGATGAGGGAGAGTTGTGCCGCACGCATGCTAATGTGAATGTGGAATACGTGAGCCTCATAAAGTAACAGCCGCCGATGCTTTATAAATAAAAACTGCTGCTCAATTTAGTTGGGCAGCAGTTTTTGTGTCTGCGAGAGTCGTCTATTTGATGTATAAAATCTCTCGGTATTTCGGAAGTGTCCAAATCTGATCGTCGATAACCTCTTCGAGGCGGTCAATCTCGTCACGAATCAGGTTCAAATAGATTGATACGGTGTCGTGGTATGCGATAGCCTTCTCTCTCATCTGCTCTATGCGGTTGGCACGCTTGCGACTCTCTACCATATCGTGTACTAAGGTCTGAATCTTGGCTGTGCGATTCTGGATGTTGTTAATCAACTCCATGTCGGTGTCAAGACTGAGTCCTAACTCCTTCAACTTCCACGCCTTGTCGAGCAGTACGCTCACATACTTTGAGGCGATAGGCACGATGTTGTTCATTGCAAGGTCGCCCAATACACGAGCCTCAATCTGCACCTTTTTGACGTAGGTCTCCCACTTGATTTCGGTACGAGCCTCCAACTCAATCTTATTATATACGCCCATATCCTTGAACATCTTGATGGTAGATTTGTCGAGGTAGCGGTCAAATACTATCGGCGTTGAGGTCTCGCAGTCCAATCCACGCAGGGCGGCCTCGGCACGCCACTCGTCGGAGTAACCGTTGCCGTCAAAACGGATAGCCTTGCAATCCTTGATGATCTGGCGAATTGTCTCGTATATCGCCTTCTCCTTCTTTTCTCCCTCTTCTATTTTAGCATCAACAGTCTTCTTGAATTCGGTAAGTTGCTCTGCAACAGCGGTGTTGATAACAATCATCGCCTCGGCGCAGTTGTCCGACGAGCCTACGGCACGGAACTCGAAACGGTTTCCGGTGAAGGCAAATGGCGAGGTGCGGTTGCGGTCGGTGTTGTCGAGCAACAGACTCGGAATCTGTGACAAACCGCTCATGCGGAATACGTTCTTCGCATCGAAACGAATATCCTCACTCGAATGAGATGACTCAATCTTATCGAGTACTGACGAAATCTGCGAGCCGAGGAAGGTCGAGATGATTGTCGGAGGTGCCTCACCGGCGCCGAGACGATGCTCGTTTGTAGCGCTCATTACCGAAGCCTTCAACAATCCGTTGTGCTTATATACGGCAGCAATGACATTCACGAGGAATGTGATAAACTGCAAATTCTCGAATGCAGTCTTGCCCGGACTGAGCAGGTTGATACCCGTGTTTGTGCCAATCGACCAGTTGTTGTGCTTACCTGAGCCGTTGATGCCCTTGAATGGCTTCTCGTGGAGCAAAACTCGGAAGTGGTGACGCAGTGCCACCTTGTGCATTATGGTAATAATTAACTGGTTATGGTCGTTTGCCAAATTCATCTCTTCATATACCGGAGCCAACTCGAATTGGTTTGGAGCAACCTCGTT
The DNA here is from genome assembly GCA_045659425.1 of Alistipes sp. GTDB lineage: Bacteria > Bacteroidota > Bacteroidia > Bacteroidales > Rikenellaceae > Alistipes. Next base: position 9,416 of record JAZOWW010000030.1, read on the forward strand.
GTGGCGGGTTTTGAGAGGAATACCGAGTTTCAGACACTCATACTCCAAGTCCTTCATAAAGGCAAGCACACGTGAAGGAATTGCTCCGAAGTAGTGGTCGTCCAACTGTTGATTCTTTGCCGCTTCGTGTCCCATCATTGTGCGACCTGTCTGTACGAGGTCTGGACGTGCTGCCCAAAGTGCGTCGTCAATGAGGAAGTACTCTTGCTCCCAACCTAAATAGGTATATACCTGCTCGACATTCTTGTCGAAGTAGCGGCATACCTCGGTGGCGGACTTGTTTACTGCCGAAATGGATCTCAGCAGTGGAGTCTTGTAGTCCAAAGCCTCGCCCGTATAAGAGATGAAGAGTGTTGGAATACAGAGAGTTGTATCTACGATAAATGCCGGAGATGTCGGGTCCCATGCCGAGTATCCACGAGCCTCGAAGGTGTTGCGGATACCGCCACTTGGGAACGACGATGCGTCAGGCTCCTGCTGGATGAGGACCTTCCCTGAGAACTCCTCAATCACGTTGCCGTATCCGTCCGGCTCGGCAAATGAGTCGTGCTTCTCTGCGGTACCGCCCGTAAGAGGTTGGAACCAGTGGCAGTAGTGGTCAGCGCCATGTTCCAAAGCCCATTGACGCATACCTGCTGCAATTGCATCGGCAACATCCTGCGTGAGCGGGGTGTTATTCTCAATGGTATCAATCAGCGCATTGTATGTCTGCTTGTTGAGATACTTGCGCATCTGTTTTCTTCCAAATACCAACGTGCCGAAATAATCCGACGGATTGGAACTTGGAGCAGTAACCTCTTGTGCTGTGTGCGACAAAGCCGTTTCCAGCATTCTAAATCGTAAAAGTGACATAATTGTTAGTGTTTGCGTGATGCAAATATATTACTATTTTCGAGAAATTGTTCAAAAAAGCGAATAAAAATAACTAAAAATATTGTTCGCATATCGAAAAACGATAAAAGAAAAAGAGTTGCTAAAATATTCGACGGTTTTGATATATCGAAAAACGATAAATACAAATAAATTTTGCAAATCTTCTTGTCGGGAGATGAAAAAACGAAAAAATCTCTGTAAAATTTCGTGGTTACGGAAAAGATTGCTAACTTTGCTTGTTCTTTTTAAGAACACAGGTGCGAATTGTTGAAAATTTCCCTAAACACAATAAAAATTTTACTTAAAAACTATGGCAACAACCAATCAAGAAAAGTTATTTGCTGAGTTTCCTGGTGTCTCTACCGAGGCTTGGGAGGCAGCAATAGCTGTGGACCTCAAAGGTGCCGACTATGAGCGTAAGTTGGTATGGCGTACAAACGAAGGTTTTAATCTTCGTCCATACTATCGTGCCGAGAACCTTGAAGGTCTTAAATCGTTGGGTACTCAGGCTGGTGAGTTCCCTTATTTGAGAGGCGTAAGCGGCGATAACAGCTGGCTTACACATCAGACTGTAACCGTTAAGTGTCCGAAGGAGGCTAATGCTACTGCATTGAAGATGTTGGAGGCAGGTGTTGACTCTCTCGGTTTCTGCCTCGGTGCAGAACTTACTGCTGAGGAACTCGATCAGCTTTTGGCTGGTATCGTTCTCCCTGCGGTAGAACTTACTTTCTGTGGCAAGGGTGCAGGTAAACTCGTTGCACTTTTGTTGGCAAAGGCTGAGAAAGAGGGCGTAGCAAAGAGCGACCTTCGTGCAAACTTCTGCATTGACCCACTCGTAAAACACCTTTCGCAGAAGGGTGACTGGTGCGAGGAGTGCGAGGGAGGCAAGTGTCTTAACAAACTTGCAGAGTTGGTAAAGGCAACTGCTGAGTACAAGCACGTTCGTGTAGTAAATGTAGCAGCACACGTATTCTCTGACGCTGGTTCTACTATTGTAGAGGAACTCGGTTTCGCTTTGTCTGTTGCTCACGAGTATTTGGTACGTCTTATGGAGGCCGGTCTTTCAGTTGATGAGGCTGCAAAGAAGGTGCGCTTCTCATTCGCCGTTACTTCAAACTATTTTATGGAGATGGCAAAGTTCCGTGCAGCACGTCTTTTGTGGGCTAACATCGTTAAGCAGTATGAGCCTGCTTGCGACTGCTCTTGCAAGATGTTCGCACACGCACGTACTTCTGCTTGGAACCAGACCGTTTATGACCCATATGTAAATATGTTGCGTGGTACTACTGAGGCTATGTCGGCTGCTATCGCAGGCGTACACTCTTTGGAGGTGCTTCCATTTGACCACGCTTACAGCGAGCCAACAGAGTTCTCACAGCGTATTGCTCGTAACGAGAGCCTCTTGTTGAAGCATGAGTCACACTTCGACCAGGTTGTTGACCCTGCCGGTGGTTCTTACTATATCGAGAATTTGACCGACTGTATCGCTAACGAGGCATGGAAACTCTTCCTCGAACTCGAAGAGAAGGGTGGTTATGTAGAGGCATTCAAGAGCGGTTATGTAGTAGAGCGTGTTAAGGCTTCGGCTTCGGCTAAGGATAAGGCTATTGCTACTCGTCGTCAGATTTTGCTTGGTGCTAACCAGTACCCTAACTTCAACGAGGTTGCAGACGCTGCTGTTGCTGCTGATGTTGTAACTCGTGAGGCTGCTGAGGGTAACGTTCTTACACCATATCGTGGTGCTATGGCATTCGAGGCTATGCGTCTGGGTGTTGACCGCAGCGGTAAGGAGCCTAAGGCATTTATGCTCACTTGCGGAAACCTTGCAATGGCTCGTGCTCGTGCACAGTTCTCTTGCAACTTCTTCGCTTGCGCAGGTATCCGTGTTCAGGACAATAACTTCTTCAAGTCAGTTGAGGAGGGTGTTCAGGCTGCTCTCGAATCGAAGGCAGAGATCGTTGTTATCTGTGCATCGGATGATGATTATGCAGAACTTGCTCCAAAGGCAAAAGAACTTCTCGGAGAGAAGGCTATCCTCGTAGTAGCGGGTGCTCCTGCTTGCACAGAGGAACTTCAAGCAAAGGGTATTAACAACTTTATCAGTGTGAAGAGCAACGTACTTGAAACTTTGCGTGGCTACCTTGCACAGATGGGTATCTAATTAAGGAGGATTAGAGAAATGAGAGCAAAATTTGCAGAATTGAAATATGAGGGTGGCGCTTGCCACTCAACCGAGGCAGTTAAGGAGCCTTGGATTACAGCCGAGCAAATCTCTGTTAAGGATGGTTATACTGCGGCTGACCTTGAAGGTATGGAGCATCTGAACTATGCAGCAGGTGTTGCACCGTTCCTCCGTGGTCCTTACTCAACAATGTACGTAATGCGCCCTTGGACAATCCGTCAGTATGCAGGTTTCTCTACTGCTGAGGAGTCTAACGCCTTCTATCGTCGTAACTTGGCGGCAGGTCAGAAGGGTTTGTCAGTGGCGTTCGACTTGGCTACACACCGTGGTTACGATGCTGATCACCCACGTGTAGTAGGTGACGTAGGTAAGGCAGGTGTATCTATCTGCTCGGTTGAGGATATGAAGGTTCTCTTCAATGGTATTCCACTCGACAAAATGTCGGTATCAATGACCATGAACGGTGCCGTGTTGCCTGTATTGGCATTCTATATCGTAACCGGTTTGGAGCAGGGCTGCACACCCGACCAGTTGGCAGGTACTATCCAGAATGATATTTTGAAGGAGTTCATGGTGCGTAACACCTATATCTATCCTCCAAAGTTCTCAATGAAGGTTATCGCTGATATCTTCGAGTACACATCGAAGAATATGCCTAAGTTCAACTCTATCTCTATTTCGGGTTACCACATGCAGGAGGCAGGTGCTACCGCAGATATTGAGTTGGCATACACTTTGGCAGACGGTTTGGAGTATCTCCGTGCAGGTATCAACGCAGGTATGTCAATTGATGCATTCGCACCACGTTTGTCATTCTTCTGGGCTATCGGTATGAATCACTTCATGGAGATTGCTAAGATGCGTGCTGCACGTATGTTGTGGGCTAAGATTGTTAAGCAGTTCGAGCCTAAGAATCCTAAGTCACTCGCATTGCGTACTCACTCGCAGACCTCAGGATGGTCGCTCACCGAGCAGGATCCATTCAACAATGTAGGTCGTACAGCAATCGAGGCTATGGGTGCTGCACTCGGTCATACTCAGTCGTTGCATACCAATGCATTGGATGAGGCAATCGCACTTCCTACCGACTTCTCGGCTCGTATCGCTCGTAATACCCAGATTTACATCCAGGAGGAGACCAACGTTTGCCGTTCGGTTGACCCATGGGCAGGTTCATACTATGTTGAGAGCCTCACTAATGAGATTGCACACAAGGCGTGGGCGCTTATCGAGGAGGTTGAGCAACTCGGCGGTATGGCTAAGGCTATCGAGACAGGTATTCCTAAGATGCGTATCGAGGAGGCTGCTGCACGTACACAGGCTCGTATCGACTCAGGCGAGCAGAAGATTATCGGTTTGAACGAGTACCGCCTTGAAAAGGAGGCTCCAATCGATATCCTCGCTGTGGATAACACCGCAGTACGTGAGAGCCAGATTAAGCGCCTCAATGAGTTGAAGGCTAACCGTGACCAGGCTGCTGTTGATGCAGCATTGGCAGCAATCACTAAGTGTGTAGAGACTGGTGAGGGTAACTTGCTCGAATTGGCTGTTGAGGCAGCGAAGGTTCGTGCTACTCTCGGTGAGATATCTTATGCATGTGAGGTTGTTGTAGGTCGCTACAATGCAGTAATTCGTTCAATTTCGGGTGTTTATAGTTCGGCTATGAAGCAGGATGCAGAGTTTGAGAAGGCTAAGACCATGTGCGCAGAGTTCGCTAAGCGTGAGGGTCGTCAGCCACGTATTATGATTGCTAAACTTGGTCAGGACGGTCACGACCGTGGTGCTAAGGTTGTAGCAACAGGTTATGCAGATATTGGTTTCGACGTGGATATGGGACCTTTGTTCCAGACTCCTGCCGAGGCTGCAAAGCAGGCTGTTGAGAATGACGTGCATATCGTGGGTGTATCTTCACTCGCAGCAGGTCACTTGACACTCGTTCCACAGATCATCGAGGAGTTGAAGAAACTCGGTCGTGAGGATATCATCGTTATCGTTGGTGGTGTTATCCCTGCACAGGATTACGATCAACTCTATCGTGATGGTGCTGCTGCTATCTTCGGTCCAGGTTCGAAGGTTTCGGCTGCTGCTATCAAGATGTTGGAGATCTTGAATGATTAATCTTTAAGAGGGGAGCAGGTGGGTAATGCCTGCCTGTAAGCCTCTGTTTATATAAAAGCGATGGGCAAAGGTGTAGAATCCTCTGCTCGTCGCTTTTATTTTCCCCTATACCTATATATAATATATTAGAGAATCGGATGAAATGTGAAGAACGATGCTTTGCATATGTGGATATTTATGCGAATATTCACTTTTTTGTATGCATAAATCGGGTCCGAATAATCTTGTTTCTTGCAGGGTCGGATTAGAAATCTTCCCTCTTTTAGGGATACTTCAAACTAATCGCAACAAGGTCTTTTTGCGCTCTGTTTCGCACTATCTGATTATGTACCATAGGTAATTATTATAAAATTTAATTAATTAGAAGTGCTGGAAGGTTATTGCCGCCTTGACAATGCGGGGGATATGCTTACAATTTGAAAGCATATCTCTTTGCTTTGGTTTTATTCTGTTATGGGATTGCAAATTTATCCATCTTTTATTTGTCAGTCTCATATGTAATGATTATCTTTGCCCTTTGGAATATTGTATAAATAAAAAAATATTGTATTTATGGTAAGAAAATTTGTACTATCGGTTGCTTCGGTTCTGATGCTGTGTGCGGTAGCATTGGCTCAGAATAAGCAGGTATCCGGTACGGTTACCGGCTCGGACGGCGCTCCAATTATCGGAGCAACAGTCGTATTGGACGGTACTACTATCGGTACATCTACCGATTTGCAGGGACAATATGTCCTGAGTGTTCCGGCCGACGGAGTTTTGCTCGTGTCGTTTATCGGATACGAGGATTCTAAGGTTCCTGTTAATGGCAAGACCACAGTTGACGTTATGTTGAAGGAGTCAACTCAGGGTATTGAGGATATTATTGTGACCGCTTACGGTCAGGCTAAGCGTGAAGCCTTTACCGGTTCGGCAGCAATGGTTAAGTCTGAGGACTTGGTAAAGAGTCAGACCTCTAATGCTGTGGATGCTTTGAATGGTAAGGTTCCGGGCTTGCAGATTCTCAATGCTTCGGGTCAGCCTGGCGCATCGTCACCTACGGTTGTTATCCGTGGTTTCAGTTCCATTAACGCAGGTACCAACCCGCTCATCATCTTGGACGGTATGTCTTTCGCTGGTGGTTTGAACGATATTAACCCTTCGGATATCGAGTCTATGTCGGTATTGAAGGATGCGGCAGCGGCAGCGCTCTACGGATCTCGTGGTGCTAACGGTGTTATCCTCATCACTACCAAGCGTGCCAAGTCGCAGGAGGCTATCGTGAATGTCGATATTAAGGTCGGTGTTAACCAGCGAGCAAAACAGGATTACGATATTATCAACAATCCTGGTCAGCACTATGAGGCTCACTATTCGCTGCTGAGAAATTACTACGAGTGGGAGCAAGGTATGTCTTCTTACGAGGCTCATATCAAGGCAAACAGCGTTCTAACTTCTTCTGGTGAAGGTGGTTTGGGTTACAACGTTTATGAATTGCCGGCAGGACAGGATTTGATAGGTTTCAATAGTAAACTTAATCCAAACGCAAGATTGGGTCGTAAGGTTACATATGACGGCAATACCTACTTGCTTAAACCTGATAACTGGACAGACGAAATCTATACGGACGGTATCCGTCAGGAGTACAACGTAAATGTTGCTGCTTCGACAGGTAAGTCCACATTCTACGGTTCGTTCGGTTATTTGAACAACGAGGGTATCGTTCAAGCAACAGGTTATGAGCGTTATACTGCACGTTTGCGTGCTGACTATCAGGCAAAGAAATGGTTGAAGGTAGGTGGTAATGCATCATATACTTACTCTTATAGTGATATTGCTACCGGTGAGGGTGATAGTTCTTCTTCGGGTAATATCTTCAACTTCACTACACAGATTGCTCCTATCTATCCGCTCTATGTTCGTGATGGTAAGGGTAAGAAGATGTACGATGAGCGTGGCAACGTAATCTACGACTATGGTACAAAGACCAATGCAGGCTCGAACGCTGGTTTGGAGCGTCCATTTATGCCTAATACCAACGCATACTCTGACCACTTGCTCGATCAGCACAATATGACAACCCATATGGCTTCGTTCAATGGCTTTGCAGATGTTATCTTCCCGTTGGGCTTCAAGTTCTCGTTCAATGGTGGTGTTTCGATGTCACAGGGCGAGTCTTTGACAACAGGTAACATATTGTACGGACAGAATGCAATGACCGGTGGTTATATCGCTCGTAGTTCGGCTCTCGCTTGGAGTTATACCTTGCAGCAGATTCTCTCGTGGAATCATCAGTTTGGTCAGCATAACGTAGATGTTATGATTGGTCACGAGAATAACTTCGACAAGTCTCGTACGTTGAGCGCAAGCAAGTCTGGTTTGTTTACTACTGATGCTACGGAACTTTCGCAGGCATTGAAGATGTCTAGTATGTCTTCAAGCTTGTCACGTTATAGCAATGAGGGTTACTTCTTCCGTGGTCAGTATGACTACGCAGGCCGTATCTTTGCTGCTGCATCCTTCCGTCGTGACGCCTCTTCACGTTTCCATCCTGACCACCGCTGGGGTAACTTCTGGTCGTTGTCGGCAGGTTGGCTCATCAACCGAGAGAGTTGGTTCAATGCTCGTTGGGTCGATGAATTGAAGGTTAAGGCTTCGTATGGTTCACAGGGTAATGACCAGATTGGTAACTTCCTCTATATGGACCTCTACACCATTGCAAATGACGGTACTGACAATTGGAGTGTAAGTTTCGCACAGAAGGGTAACGAGAATATTACTTGGGAGACCAACTCGAACTTCAATGCCGGTGTAGATTTCGGTTTGTTCGGATACAGACTCTCTGGTACCTTGGAGTACTTCTATCGTAAGACCTCGGATATGTTGTCTTGGTTTACAGTTCCATCTTCAATGGGTTACTCGGGCTACTATAAGAACGTCGGCGATATGGCTAACCAGGGTCTTGAATTGTCACTCAACGGAAACGTTATGCGTAAGAAGAACTTCCAGTGGGATATAAACTTGAACCTTACTTACGTGGACAACAAGATTCTTGACCTTGCAGAATCGGCTGTTACTGAGACCTACTATGACTTGGAGGGTAATAAATACTACGGTTACCGTGATGGCTCGAACTTCTATGGTTTGGGCAAGGCACTCTATACTAAGGTTTATAAAGCTTATGCAGGTGTTGAACAGGAGACAGGTTTGCCGCTCTTCTGGGCTCGTCGTGACTATGTAGATCAGAAGACAGGAAAGACCGCATACGAGATGTATAAGACTACCGATTATGCTTCGGATGCCGACTACTTCGTATTCGACACTTCGTTGCCAGAACTCTATGGTGGTTTCGGAACAACACTCAGCGCTTACGGATTTGACCTCTCGGTTAACTTCGTATATCAGATTGGCGGTACAGTTTACGATGGCGACTATGCATTCTATATGAGCGCTCCTTCGACAGGTACTGTCGGTGTAGCATATCATAAGGATATATATAACTCGTGGACACCGCAGAATAAGAATACCAATACTCCACGTTTCGTGTTGGGAGATATGTACACAGCAGCATCTTCTGATCGCTTCGTGACAGATGCTTCTTATTTGAGTCTGCAAAATATCAACTTCGGTTACACCTTCCCTTCTAAGTGGATGTCGAAGGCTCATATCTCGAAGTTAAGAATATATCTCGCCTGCGAGAATGTATGGTTGTGGTCACAGCGTAAGGGCCTTGACCCACGTCAGAGTCTTATGGGAGGCGCTTCTGCTGCATACTACTCGCCAATGCGTACAATTTCGGGCGGTATAAATGTTACGTTCTAATTTTAAAAGAGAGGAGAAAAAGAAATGAAAAATATATTGAAATATTCCTTCGTACTCGTCTTCTTGTCGTCCGTATGTACCACAAGTTGTATTCAGTCGTTTGATCCTGTCGGAAGTTCTATCACTCGTGAGCAGGCTACATCGTCCGATAACTCATTGGAGGCAATGACAGGCGCAATCTCGACATACCTTGCCAACTCTGCTTGGCCAAGTTCTACCCACACTGCTTACGGTTATGCTTCACTATGCTTCTTGCGAGAGATTTGGGGTAGTGATATGGCTGTAACAGAGTCTATCTACGATAACTACCAGTTGGAGGCACAGAACCAGTCGGGTAGTGCAACACAGTTGCATCCGCAGATTATATGGTTGATGTACACCAAGGCATTGGCGTTGGCTAACGAAATTATCCGTATGTATCCGAATCTTGACGAGGTTTCGGAGACACAGCGTGGTTACCTCGGAGCAGCCTATGCATTCCGTGCGCTCATCTGGCTTGAAATGGCTCAGATTTATGAGTTTAAGGAGAATAACTATACCTCGAAGCCGACCGTTGTAGGTTTGACAATTCCTTATTTGCATGAGAACATCACAGAGGACGATGCTCGTAATAATCCACGCTTGACCAAGGCGGAGATTTTGGAGCATATCTACAAGTCGTTGGATGTTGCTATCGAGTTGTTGCCTGGTTTCAAGTCTTCGACAAAGACTTTGCCAACCCTCTCGGTTGCTTACGGTATCTTGGCACGTGCAAAGATGTACGAGGGCGACTATGATGACGCAGAGGATGCTGCTTATGCTGCTTTGCGTGAGGGTTCTTATACAGCGCTTGACGAGGCTCAATGGACAAATATTAAGACCGGATTTAATAATGCCGATTCGCAGGACTCTTGGATGCTCTGCACTCGTCTTTCGACCGAGAGTAGCCTTATCAAGAACTCTCCAATCATCAACTGGTCGTCGTGGATGTGCTCTGAGACAACCTTTGGTTACGGAGGTTGCGTAGGTGCAGGTGCTGTACGTCTCTGCGATGCTGATTTGTACTCGAAGATTCCGGATACCGACTTCCGTAAGAAGTCTTGGTGGCCAGCCGAGGGTGTCAATATTACCGTTCCTGCCATCGCTGCTACCGGTACCTCTCAAACCGACTATAAGGGTCCTTCTTACCTGCCTGAGTTGGCAGCCGTTAAGTTCCGTCCGGGAGGTGGTAATCCTAACGATTACTTGACAGGTGCTGTGACCGACTTCCCTATGATGCGTATGGAGGAGATGAAGTTTATCATCGCCGAGTGCGAGTGCCGTAAGGGAACGACCAAGACTCTCGTTGATTTTGTTAAGACACGTAACCCGCAATACTCGGTTGGCAGTATGACAGGCGATCAACTTCTTTACGAGATGTTCTTGCAGAAGCGTATCGAGTTCTGGGGCGAGGGTGTTATGTTCTGGGATTACAAGCGTTGCCCTGAGATTCTCACCGTTAAGCGTGGTTATAAGGGTACCAATCATTTTGCCGGAGCCCGTTTGAACTGCGAGGGCTTGGCACCTTGGTATAACCTCTGTATCAATGGTTATGAGGCAGATGAGAACAAGGCGTTGAAGGAGACAAACAATCCGGATCCTTCAAACACTGTTGATACATGGAAAGAGTAATAAAGATTAGGAGAAAAAATATGAAGACTATAATGAAATATATCTATGCAGCATTGCTTTTTATTGGTTTGGGATTGACCTCTTGTACCAATAATGAGTGGACTCCCGGAGCGCCGGAGTCAAAGGATTGCTACAATGTCTATTTCCCGGATCAACTTGTTTCCGGTGAATTGGAGGTAAGCCCAAGCGAGAGTTTTGAGTTTACTGTGGTTATCTGCCGTGAGAATCCGGAGGGAGAGGTTGTTGTACCGTTGAACATCGACATCAATACCGATAATAAGTTTACTGTATCGGAGGTTGTATTCGAAGATGGCCTTGATGAGGCAGAGATTCTAATTACCCTTTCCGAAGAGGTGAAGGTTGGAGAGACTTATGACCTCAGCATTAGCGTTAGCGACCCACGTTTTGTGCCACAATATACATCTGATGCGTCAAAGCCAGTTGCGCACCGTATCAGTGTAACCCCTGTAACATGGCGTTCGTTGGGTATGGTAGAATATACTGACGATATTGTCTATTCGGCTTTGACCGGTGAGACTGTTACTTATCCTGTTGAGTTGCAGGTTCGTGAGGATACGGTTAAGGATATGGATGCTTTGCTTGCAGCAGCTGCGGGAAATGGCTCTGATAGCGATTTGGCAGCAATCTATCGTTTGGTAAATCCTTATAACGAGGGCCCATTCAAGGGCGATACCACTATTGATAAATATAAGATCTCTCACGCCGGCAAGGATACTTATGTGGTAATCAATGCCGAGAATATTGAGCAGGTTTATATCCCGCTCAATGCTGTTGACCTTGTTATTGATGATGCGACCTTAGATACTTATATATATTCTATGTCAGGATATGAACTTGATATGGGCTCGGATCCACTTGAAATGCAACCGCAACTCTTCGGAGCAATTCGTGACGGCCGTATCGTATTTGATTACGATGTGTTGCTCTACGCTTTGAGCAATCGTAAAGAGAACAACTACTCTTTTGGTAATATTAACTATGGTTTCTGTGTGGCTATTGCCGAGGGAGAGGAGTCGTATGAGTTGAATCTGCCATATTTTGATGATGGTGACTTTACATTTACCGCTGTAACCTCTAATAAGACCTTCTATTCGGAGTCTCGTCAGGAGTCTCGTCCGGGTGTAGTCTTGGAGAAGGGTGAGCCTAATGTTACAACAAATGATGTACACAGAGAGTTCTATAACAATTATGGTACAATATACCGTTTGGTAAACCCTTATGATACAGAGAATGCTGGTCGCCCAATTCCTATCTACTTCTGCTATAAGGATGGTGAGTTTGTGATGCATTCAAACTATCAGTATCAGTTGACCGGTCACCTTGAAGGTGGTATGTATGTCTATATGGTTGTAGATACTGAGAAGTCTAAGTTTGATCCGGAGACAGGTGAGTTGGAACTCGTTGCTGAATTCCTCGGAGGAGATATGTATCAAATCTACTTCGACTATGGCTCATATCGTGAGGTGCTCTCTGCTAAGGTTCCGGACTTTATGGCAGATAACGACCTTAACTTCAAGACAGATTTCACTTACGAGACCGTATATGCTGGCGAGTTTAACTCTAAGTTTAATGGTAGCACCCATAACGCTATCTTTGAGAAGGGAACATGCAACGATCCAAAGAAGGCAGAGGAGTTCGCTAAGACTTACGCAGCAGCATATCGTGTTCGTAACGCTTATGCCGATGGACACGATATCTACTTCTGCGCAGATAAGGATGGTAAGGTATTGCTTCCGAAGTCTATCGGTATGCAGAAGATGGGTACAAGCATCTTTGGCGTAGATATCTATGTGACTATTGCTGGTGGTAAGGTAGATGCACAGTATGGTTGCTTCCTTGACTGCTTGTTCACAAATATTAACGGCTATGATGTTAGTGCAGCATATCCTGCAAGTTACAATATCACTACTAAGGAGTCTATCTGGAACTATGTATGGAAAGAGATCGGCACAGGATCTTATCGTAGTATATTCCACTATGACGAGATTGGTATTGAGGTGCCAGATAAGGGCTTGAAGATATCGAAGACTGAGGCCTTGAACTTGTATCGTATAGAGGATTACTTGCGTACCGAGGGTAGCGATGTTGATCTTGAATTCTACTTGGAGACTGTCAAGACCGAGAATAACAAAACCTCTATTAAAGCGACATTGAACGGTATTATCGATACTAAGGTTAAGTTTGGAAATGTTAACTCAGAGTCTAAGTATGCAGACTTTACATTAAATGTAATGGATGGTTACGGATATGCTAACGATATATATGGTGCAGGTATGACCTGGGCGGAGATTGAAGAGGATTTGCAGATTACACGCTCTGGTTACTCAGAGACTTCTCGTGAGTTGGCATTCAACCTTATCTACTATGTTCCGAGCATGGGATTCTATCCAGATGAGGGAACATTGACCCCTGAGATTTTCAAACTTGACAAGGGCTTCGATTTGATTCCTAAGGAAGAGGAGAAGGAGGAAGAGGAAGAGGTAGAGGTAGAGGTAGAGGGCGATGGCACTACTACTGATCCTCAGTTGCCACAGGTGTCAATGTCATCTATAAGCACCGATAGATTCGTTAAGGCTGTTAAGCGTGAGTATCCACTTGGTCGTGCGTTCGTGCCGGTAGCGCCAAATAATGGCGGTATGGCTAACGCTGAGCCAAAGCCATATAGCCGAGCAAAGATTGCAGTTAAGTAATCTGTTGTGATACGAAAAGATGTGGGTCTGCCGATATGTTCGTGCAGACCCACTCTTTTTTTGCGGGAATCGTACTTTCTTATGTGGAGGTTGTTCGATAGAATTTGTCGGTCAAACGACAATAATAATGGGTGAAACTGCTGTAAAAAATTTGAAAGATTATAATAAAATCGTAACTTTGCGTGTTAATATGTATATTATAGCGAATACTTAATTTATAGATAGTTATGAAGAAAATCTTTGTTTTGCTGACAATGGCTTTGCTTTGCGCTTGTACGCAGGATTTGACTGAGCAGGGCGTGTCGGTTGAGACTTCTCCTCATGCGTCAAAGATTATCCGCATGGAGGATACTGCCGTTGTACCGGGAACGCTTATCGTTAAGTTCAGCGAGGAGGCTGTCGAGCGAGTTGAGGCAGGTGTTTCACGTTCGGAATCTACTCGTTCGGGCATTGATGCTTTTGATGCAGTTCTCGAAGAGATTGGAGTGACCAAGTTTCAGCGAGTATTTCCTGTAAATGTTATGCATGAGGAGCGAACTCGTGCAGAGGGACTGCATCGTTGGTATGAACTCTTCTTTGATGAGGGTGTTGACTTGGATGCAGCAGCAGATGCTTTGGCAGAGGTTGCAGAGGTAAGATTTGTCGAGTATGCTTCTTGTTATGTATCGCTTGAAAACAGAGCACCTGTCGTTCCTGTTAATGGTGCGGCGGTAACTACTGCCACAAGAACAGAAGTTTCCGGCTCGCCATACCCTGCGTTTAATGACCCGCAACTTGCTCGTCAGTGGCACTATATCAACACGGGTAATCAATCTATATATTCGGGTATCCGTCAGGGGGCTGACGTGAACTGCTTGGAGGCGTGGCCTATCACAGCGGGTGATCCACGTGTTATTGTTGCGATTATCGATAACTTTGTGAAGTATGACCACCCGGATTTGGTAGATAATATGTGGGTAAATGTAGCCGAGAAGAGTGGTGTTAAGGGTAAGGATGATGATGGTAATGGATATGTTGATGATATCTACGGCCACAACTTCTATGGTAATACAGCATTGAGTACTACGGCTAACTACGCAGGAACAGACCACGGAACACACGTTGCAGGTACTGTTGCGGCCGTTAATAACAACGGTATTGGAGGTTGTGGTGTTGCCGGAGGTACAGGTAAGGGCGATGGCGCACGTTTGATGGGCTGCCAGATTTTCTACCAGAAGCAATATGGTAACTCGTGGGCAAGTGCATCGACATCCGCAGGAAATATTGCAAAGGCATTCCATTATGCGGCCGATAATGGTGCATCTATCGCACAGTGTAGTTATGGTAGTGCGAGCGATAATGGTGTAGCGAAGTACAAATCCGACAACCTCTATACATCGGCAAATAGTGTAGAGTTTGATGCGATAAATTACTTTATCAAGCATGGTGGTTGTGATGCGTTGTCGGGTGGCTTGGTAGTCTTTGCTGCCGGAAATGAGGCGTTGAACTATTCGTGTTATCCGGGTGCTTATCGTGACTTTATCAGTGTTACGGCAATGTCGTGCGACTTTACCCCTGCATACTATACAAACTATGGTGCGGGAGTTAATATCTGCGCTCCGGGAGGTGATTACTTGCAGTCTTTTGGCGATCTCGGCTTTGGCGAGTTGCAGTCAAATAATCTCCTTACCTCGATGGTATATTCGACAGGTTATAATTCAAGTTCAATTGACGAACACGGCTATAACTACAATAACGGTACTTCGATGGCATGTCCGCACGTTTCGGGTGTTGCAGCGTTGGGTCTTGCTCATGCATTGGCTCTCGGCAAGACGTTTACCGTCGATGAGTTCAAGACATTGATACTCACATCGGTTAATAATATAGACCGCTATTGCACCGGTTCAAAGAAGACATTGGATTCCAACAATTTTGTTATCGATTTGCCATTGAAGGATTACCAGACCAAGATGGGTACAGGATATATCGATGCATTCCGTCTGTTGATGAATGTTGAGGGTACACCTTGCGTTCCGGTACGTATCGGAAGCCAGCAGGCTGTGGATATTTCGCAGCAGGTTGGAGATGGTGTATCGAAATATACCTTTATGGAGAATGGAGTTGAGATTTCGGCCGCAGATATGGAGAAACTCGGCATGAAGGATAAACCGACAATGTCCAAGACGGGACGTTTGACAATCTATTGTACAAAGCCTGGCTCGGCGATTGTGACCGTACGCTTTATTGCAGGAGGTAGCATTGCTGGCAGCGACTCTGCTACGGGCGGTATGGTGATAGAGAAGAAGTTTGCCATCATTGCTCGTGGCGTAGCATCTAATGGTGGTTGGTTGTAAAAGATTGATAGAATTATGAAGAAGATATTAAACATTTTTGTAGCGTTGTTTGCTTTGGTAGCATTTGCATGTTGCGGAGAGAAGGGTCCGGAACTTTCGCCAACGCATAATTTAATACTCGGCTCTTGGCACCTTGTAGAGTGGGCCGGCTCAGATGCCGAGGCAGAGGCTGCACAGATTGCCGAGAGTGGTTTGGGTGAGGATTTCCTCTCGTATCTCGACGTGTGGATGTGTTTCTATGCAAATGGAACATTCGATATCTATCAGAAGGGTATGCCGTATATCTATTATACGAAGTTCTCCGGTAGTTGTTTGGTTAGCGGTGAGGTTCTTAGCGGAACGTATAGCGATGGCAAGCCTCTCGGCTCGCAGTACAATGTGTCGCTCAGCGATGACGGTAAGTTGCTGACGCTGACAAAGGTCGATATGGAGGATGATGTTACTGTGTACGAGCGAGTAGAGACTATTCCATCAGCAGTTATTGATGGCGTGCAGGTTTACACTACTCGTGGTGAGGAGGGAGATAGTATCAAGAGATTCTTATAAAAATCATTTATAAAGTCATTTTAAGAGTGATTTACTGCCGCTGCTTCGGCCTCAGCAATGGGCAGTACGCTGAGTACAGCCCATCGGCTCGGATATCGCCGAGCGTTGTAACTCATCACTTAAAATGATTTTATGGTCGTGCTATTAGTTAATAATGGCTGTTCGAGAAATCGAACAGCCATTATTGTTTTTGTAGATATTGGTCGTTTTGCTGAAAACGGACAACCTGTCCCTAAATTCCTTAAACTCCCTAAACTCCTTTTTTTATCCACTCGCCGTGGGATTTGCATTCGCTGGCGCTCAGCCTTTCCCCTCCACTTGCCGTGGAGGCCCCTGGAGATTACTGCACTGCGCTTTGCTTCGTTTGTTTTCCCCTCCACTTGCCGTGGAGGCCCCTGCAATAATCCAAGCAGGAGGTTGATAAATCAACCCATTTTATTTTCCTGCAAACCCTTATGCAAATAAATTTGCAACGGCTTTGTCGAAAAATAAAAAAGGTATCGAGAATCGATACCTTTTTGCTTGGATTATTGCGGAAAGGAGGGGATTCGAACCCCTGAAACGCTTTTGACGTTTACTCGCTTTCCAGGCGGGCCAGTTCAACCACTCCTGCACCTTTCCTTTTATGATTTGACTCGACCAAAAGGTGGTCGTATCGGGGAGCAAAGGTAGAATAATTTCTGAATAAATACAACTTTGCCCTTAAAAATTTAAGACCTTTCAGGAGCCTGGGTTATAGTCAAAAAAAAGGTCTGTCACAACTTCCCGTTGCAACAGACCAATCTTCTTCCCCTCCCCTTAATTACTCAGCAGGAGTCTCAGCAGGAGTTTCAGCAGGAAGTTCTACCTGCGGCATCTCAGCCTCAGCAGGAGTAGCAATCTGCTCGATGAGTGCGTTAGCCTCGTTTGTAGAAGCAGAAGACTTCGCTACGAGGTGGCTATCCATAGCAAGTGTAGCCAAAAGGCTCAATACGAAGATAGCAACAGCCAAACCCCAAGTGAGTTTCTCAAGGAAATCAGAGGTCTGACGAACACCCAAAACCTGATTTGATGCACCAAAGTTAGCAGCCATACCGCTCTTTGGGCTCTGTACCAATACTGCAAGCACCATCAAAACGCTTGCGATAAGGATCAATACAATACAAAGTGTGTATAACATATTCGTAGTTTTTTATTTGTTTTTCGTTATTTGTTCGATTTTCTCGGCAAAGTAAACACTTTTTTCCGGATTTAGCAAACTTAATTTGCGATATATTTCGATTGCTTGTGCATTAAGTCCCTGAATTAGGTAAACTTCTGCCAAATCTTCGGAAACCAGGTCATCCTCTTCGTCGAGCATTGCCTCGGTTTGTACGCTCTCCTCCTCGCCACTCTCCTCGGCTACGATGCGGTAGTCGTTCAGGCGAAGGAAGCGGTCGATAATCTCTCCTTCGGTCTCTGTTGTTAGTCGTGTTATGTCTATCGAGAGTCGAGTCAGTGAACTTGCACCACGACCCTCGGTGAAGAGGTCGGCGACGGGGTCGTTCTTGCCCGATAGGTGGCCAAGTACAACTCGCAGCGATGAACACCACGGGTAACGAGCGTAGAGACCCTCTATCTCTGCTGTCGATGGCTGAGGACTTTTGCCTGCTGAGGAGATGTATTGATTCAACTCTTTCATTACCAGTTGGCTGCCGCAGACATAAATATATCGGTTACTAACTGCTCGACAATCTCCGTGATGAGTTCGCCCTCGACCTCCGTCAACAGACGGGTAGAGTCGTAGTCGGCGTATGCCGAGAAGTTTTTGTTGTACGACATTTTGTCGTCTATGGCATTTGTGAATTTAACCTTCACGGTGATGGTCAAACGGTTCTGTACGGCATAGTCGCCACTTGATACGGATGATGTTGTCGAGGTGTAGCCTATAATTTCACCCTCGAATGCGAAATCTCCACCATCCGGAACCTGTGCCAGACGTGTTCGAGTAGCAAAGCGCTGCGTCAATTCATCGGTGAGTGTTGCACTGAGGATTGGAGCAACCAGCGGTGCATTATTCGGGAAGTATGCAACGCTGAAAGTCTTGGCCTCAGGCGGAATAGATGCTCCTGAAAGGGTGTATTTGACCGTGCAACCTGTCAACAAGAGGCATGCGGCGGCACTGAATATGGCGATAATCTTTTTCATGTGATGATTCTTTACTCTTCGATTCCTAACTCCTTAATCTTGCGGTATAACGTGCGCTCTGACATAAATAACTCGGCTGCGGCTGCTCGGCGGCTGCCATTATTGCGACGCAATGCTCGCACAATCTGCTCACGCTGCATGTCGGCCTTTGTCATAATTGGTGTATTATCCTCGAAAACCTCCTCACTCTCGGCATACTCCTCCATCGGAGCGGGTGCCGAAGGCAACAATCCCGCAATCTCCTTGTGGTGATGCTCTGTGTGAATGTTGTGTGGTACTGCATAGCCACCACGCATCTCCACCAACATGCGCTTCAAGTCGTTGATGTCGCTTCTCATATCGAAGAGTATCTTGTAAAGAAGTTCTCTCTCGGAGTTCAGTTCCTCAAACTGCGATGCACCCATAACGCTTGGCGATGATGTTGGACGCTCAGCAAGGTAGCGGGCAAGAATGTCGGCCGAAATATCACGAGTCTGCTCGATGGCCGAAATCTGCTCGGCAACATTTTTCAGTTGTCGGATATTTCCTCTCCAATAGTACTCTTCGAGCATCTTGCGAGCATCGTCATTCAGACGTATTGCCGGCATGTGGTATTGTACGGCCACATCTGCGGCAAATTTGCGGAAGAGCAGATGAATATCCTCCGGACGTTCACGCAATGCAGGCACAGCGATAGGCACGGTGTTGAGACGGTAATAGAGGTCCTCACGGAATCGACCCTCGGCGATGGCCTTCATCAAATCGTTGTTCGTTGCGGCTACAACTCGCACGTTGGTCTTCTGGACCTTGGCTGAGCCTACTCGGATAAACTCACCGGTTTGCAGAACTCGCAAAAGGCGGACCTGTGTCGAGAGTGGTAACTCGCCAACCTCGTCAAGGAAGATTGTTCCTCCGTCAGCCTCTTCGAAATATCCCTTTCGGGAGTCGATTGCTCCCGTGAAGGCTCCTTTTTCGTGTCCGAATAACTCGGAGTCGATAGTGCCGTCAGGAATTGCACCGCAGTTTACTGCAATGTATTTATTGTGCTTGCGTGCCGAGAAGGCGTGTATGATTTGTGGAAAGAACTCTTTACCCACGCCGCTCTCTCCTGTTACCAAAACCGAGAGGTCGGTTGGAGCAACACGTACGGCAACCTCCAAAGCACGGTTAAGTAACTCTGAATTGCCGATGATGCCGAATCGTTGTTTTACGGATAAAATATCGTTCATTGTTCTGCTTGTTTAGTTGTTGCTTGGACGCTCTACCTCTACTCTCAGGGCATCCATTTGTGCGTCATCTGCATCGGGAGCCAGTTGCGATACGTAGTATCCGTATCCTATTGCAGCAAGTGCCAATACCAATACGATGGCTGCCAATATCATAAAACGGTCGGTGCCTCGCTTTTGTTGTGTCATTGGTCGGCGATGTGTCGGCGTAAGCCTTGGATTCTGCGGCTCAACCTCTGCCTTCTGTTTCGGCTCGACCTCTGTCTCCTCTTTTAGAGGAGTAGGCTTCGGTTGAGGTTTTGCTGTCGGGCGAAGGGCAGGTTGCGGAACGGGCTGTGGTGCAACCTTCTCTTTAACCACCTCCTTGACCTCGGATTTCTCGATAGGCTCCTCAATCTTCGATAGACTCTTATGCTCGATTTTAATCTCCTCGGCACTGCGCTTCTCGAATGACAAACTACCATCCGCACCCCTTACCAATGCGCCCCAATCGCCAAGTATATAGCACCCTTGTCCGCTGATAGCGTGGCGTACCTCAAAGACAAAACGGTCGGCAACGGCGGCAATCTCAAATTCGCTCAACCCCTCGGCCGTAAGTAGCGTGCGAAATACGCCGTCATCACCTTTGAGTAACTCGGAAAAGATAATCTCGCCCGAAGCCTTTACCATAAAGGCTCCGAGGTTGGGAATGACGAGCCTGCGATTCTGTTGCAGGTGCTTGTAGATTACGTTGCTTATGGTCATCTCCGAAAGTTTAGAGCAGCATTGCCTGTCGGTGCAGGGTTGCTTTATTTCTTGCTTTTTGCCTCGATTACAGAGTCGATGTATGCCTTGATCTTTGGCGCAGGGTCCTCCCATCCCTCAGGCTTGATAACTTTGTTATCCTTAGGGTTGTAGTGAGGCTTTCCGTCAGGCCAAAGTTTAGCCATGTTTGCCTTCTGTACAATGTCGAACAACTCGTCTGCTTCCAGACCCATCTCTACCATTGTGCCGAGGGCAAAGTACATTAAATCTATCATAGCATCAGCCTGCTCGTAGATGTCGTCGGCGATAAGAAACTCGGCAACCTCCTCGTTCATCCACTTTGCACGGCTCAAAGCACGCTTTTTTGAAATCATTACCGGAGTCTCTGCTACCGGATGTCCGAACTTTTCGTGAAATTCACGTACGTCGTTCCACTCTTTCTTCATAGTCGCATTATTTTTTTTCTTGGTCACAAAGATACTACTTTTTGCCGGTATTTGTTCTTTTATTTGTAACAAAGTTGTATATTTGCGTGTTTTATTCGGAGAAGAATAAAATTTGAATACTGAAATTAAGAAAAAATAGAGATAATTATGTGCGGAATCGTCGGATATATCGGCAAACGTAATGCTTATGAGATTTTGATTCAGGGACTTCATCGTCTTGAATATCGTGGCTATGACTCATCGGGTGTAGCAATGATTTCCGAGAATGGTGATATGAATATTTATAAGTCGAAGGGCAAGGTTGAGGCTTTGGAGCATTATGCTTCGAATAAGGATTTGAGCGGTAACATCGGTATTGCTCATACTCGTTGGGCTACTCACGGAGAGCCGAACGATGTAAATGCTCACCCACACTTCTCGCAGAGTCGTAATTTGGCTCTTGTGCATAACGGAACCATCGAGAATTACAGCGTCTTGAAAGAGGCTCTCTCGCAGCAGGGCTATGAGTTTGTCAGCGAGACAGATACCGAGGTGGTTGTGCAGTTGATAGAGTATATCATGCAGACCAATGAATGTTCGTTGTTTGATGCCGTGAAGGAGGCTGCAAAGCAGGTTGTAGGCGCTTATGCTATTGCCGTTATCGAGAAGAGTAATCCCGATAGAATTATTGCGGCACGTCAATCTTCACCGTTGGTGATCGGTGTTGGCGAGGATGATTTCTTCCTGGCTTCCGATGCTACCCCTATCATCGAATATACCAATAAGGTTGTATATTTGAACGATGGCGAGATTGCCGTGATTGACCGTAACGACGGTTTGAATGTCTATGATATAAATAGCAACGGCGAGTCGCAAATCTGTATCACTGAACTCAAAATGAGCATCGAGGAGTTGGAGAAGGGTGGTTACCCGCACTTTATGCTCAAAGAGATTTTCGAGCAGCCGAAGACCCTGACCGACTGTATCAGCGGTCGTATCTCTGCTGATGGTAAGCAGGTGGTGTTGTCGGGTGTTATTGAGCATAAGGAGAAGTTTATCAATGCCAACCGCATTATAATCGTTGCGTGTGGAACATCATGGCACGCAGCACTTATCGGTAAGCATCTGATTGAGGACTTCTGCCGTATTCCTGTTGAGGTGGCTTATGCCAGCGAGTTCCGTTATTGTAACCCTGTCGTTCATGAGGGCGATGTGCTGATTGCTTTGTCGCAGTCGGGCGAGACTGCCGATACTTTGGCGGCATTGGAACTTGCGAAGGCTCATGGAGCATTCGTATTCGGTATCTGTAACGTTATCGGCTCTTCTATTCCACGTGCGACACATTCTGGTTGCTATATCCACGTAGGTCCGGAGATTGGTGTGGCATCGACAAAGGCGTTTACCGGTCAGGTTACCGTTTTGGCGATGATGGCATTGCTCGTGGGCCAGATGCGAGGCCTGGTTTCGGATGAGACCTTGCAGGCTGTGGCTTCCGATATTCGTCGTGTGCCGGCGTTGATTCAGAAGATTTTCGAGATGAATGACAAGATTGAGAATCTTGCCAAGATATTTACCTATGCGCACAACTTCCTCTACTTGGGTCGTGGATACAACTACCCATCGGCGTTGGAGGGAGCGTTGAAACTTAAAGAGATTTCGTATATCCACGCAGAGGGTTATCCTGCTGCCGAGATGAAGCACGGAACTATTGCCTTGATTGACAATGATATGCCTTCGGTAGTTATTGCAATTAAGGACAAGGTTTACGAGAAGACCGTAAGCAACATCCAGCAGGTTAAGGCTCGTGGAGGCAAGGTCGTAGCGATTGTTACCGAGGGTGATGAGATTGTTTCGGCATTGGCTGACTACGTATTGGAGGTGCCGGAGATTTCCGAGTGCCTGACTCCGCTCCTGACGGCAATCCCGATGCAGTTGCTGGCCTACTACATCGCAGTGAACAAGGGACGCAATGTCGATCAACCTCGAAATCTGGCGAAGTCTGTTACGGTAGAGTAAGTTATGTTTGAGTTTGTGCGGCATTTGTCCAATGAGGATTTTTGCCGCACAAATTGTATAGTATATAGATTTAAAACCTAAACTTTTTTGAGATATGAAAAGACTCTTGTTACTTGTTGCAATGGTGTTGTCGGCGGCCGGTGCTGCTTCTGCTAAGGATTATCTGCTCTCGACACCAAACACTTCGCTTGTGCTGACAGCCGAGGAGGGTAAACCACTCTATTTCCGTTACTATGGAGCAAAGGCGACGTTGGAGGATGTATTTTCGTCATACAGAGCGATGAAGTATCAAGCATTCCGTGCTTTTGGTACTCACTGCTCGCAGCCACATGCTTGTCTTATCAAGCATGCTGATGGCGATAATGCTACCAATCTGTTGATTGAGAAGGTAAAGATGCAGAAGTCGAACGGTATGCAACGCTTGACGGTTACTTTGCGTGACACGGCTCATCCTTTTGTTCTTCATTTGCACTACGATGCATACAACGATTGCGATGTTATGAAGATGTGGGCGGAGTATGAGAATGATGGTCGCAAGCCTATATCGTTGCAGAAATATATGTCGGCAGCCCTGCCTATATGTTCGCAGGATTGTGTCCTGCTGCATCTTGATGGAGACCACGGAAATGAGAATAACGAGAATATAGAGCCTCTCGGTGAGGGCATCAAGATTATCTCAACACAAGACGGTGGTCGCCCTTCGGTACATAACAATGCTTCGTTTATGCTTGGCACCGATGGTAAGATTAGCGAGACCGAGGGTAACGTCATTGCAGGAACACTTGCTTGGACGGGTAACCACCATATCGAGTTTGTGAATAATCGCATCAGTGGTCGCCCAATCTTGATTATGGCGGGTATCAACCCTGTTGGTGCAGACTATACGCTCGATGGCAAGAAAACACTCACCACTCCGGAGTTTATCCTTACATACTCGACAAAGGGTAAGGGTCAGGCTACTCGTAATATCCACACCTGGGCTCGTAAGCACCATATCCTCGACGGAGAGAAGGAGCGAGAGATTTTGCTCAACTCTTGGGAGGGTGTTCGTCAGGATATTACACAGGATGGAATGAATGATATGATGACCGATTTTGCACGTCTTGGTGGCGAGATGTTCGTTATGGATGACGGCTGGTTCGGCAATAAGTATATTCGTGACAACTCCGATAAGGGAGGTTTGGGCGATTGGCAGGTATGTCGCCAAAAGTTGCCGTTAGGAATCGGTAATTTAGTAAGTTTTGCCAATAGCAAGGGCTTAAAGTTCGGTATCTGGATTGAGCCGGAGATGGTAAATACACAGAGCGAACTATATGAGAATCATCCGGATTGGGTGTTGCGTCACGAGGATTTCGAGCCTACATACGGACGTGGTAAGACTCAGATGTTGCTCGATTTGACCAATCCTCAGGTACAAGACTTTGTATTCGGAGTGGTTGATAACCTGATGAAGGAGAATCCTGGTATCGAGTATATCAAGTGGGATCACAATATGTGTATGTATAACGCATCGTCACTCTACCTGAATAAGAGTCGTCAGTCGAATCTCTATGTTGATCATCAACTTGCATTGCAGGATGTTTTAAAGCGTATTCGCCGTGCCTATCCAAAACTTGTTATCCAACTTTGTGCGTCGGGCGGTTACCGTATGAACTATGGCTATCTGCCATATTTCCAGGAGTTGTGGACCAGCGACCAGACCGATGCTCTGCATCGAATCTATATACAGTGGGGTGCGCTTAACTTCTATCCTGCAAATATCTTGGCAGCACACGTTTGTTCGACACAGAATAAATACACGCAGCGCCGTGTGCCGGTTAAGTTCCGTTTCGACGTGGCTTCGATGTGCCGTCTGGGTATGGAGATGGTGCCGTCACAGTTGACTCCGGCCGAGCAGGAGTATGCACAGCGTGCTATTGCTGCCTATAAGAGCCTGCGTCCTGTAATTCAGCAGGGCGATCTCTACAAGTTGGTTTCGCCGTATGAGGGCAATCGTGATTTCTGCTCGCTCATGTATGTAAACGAGAAGCAGACACGTGCCGTGGTATTTGTATATCGTATGCTCTATACCCGCCATATGCCGAATAAGATTATTAAGTTCCAGGGTCTGGATCCGGATCGTAAATATCTTATCAAGGAGGCCGCTCCGGAGGTTGAGGGTAAGCCTTGCTCGTTGGACGGCAAGATTGTCAGCGGTCGCTACCTTATGGAGGAGGGTGTTGTTATTCCTGAACTGACCAAAGGTTCGAGCCGTCGTACTCCGTACAACGATGTACGAGATATGAACGATTTTCGTAGTCATATATTTGAGTTAATCGCTCAATAGTTGTATCTTTGTGTGGGCAATGGGGTAGAGACCGTCGCCCACACACTGTTTTTAGACCAAGAATAACGATATGATAACATCTGCCGAGTTCAAATGTAGTTCCGAGAAGTTGAGCCAAGTGCCGAAAGACTCTTTGCGAGATATCGCCTTTATCGGGCGCAGTAATGTGGGTAAGTCGTCGCTTATCAATATGCTGACACGCCATAAGGGTTTGGCAAAGGTGTCGGCTACCCCCGGAAAGACTCGCTTGATAAACCACTTCCTTATAAATAAGGAGTGGTACTTGGTCGATTTGCCCGGATATGGTTATGCACGAACTTCAAAGAGCGTGCGGGGCGGCTTCGCCAAGATTATTACCGACTACGTGTTTAAGTGCGAGAAGATGCACTTTCTCTTTGTGCTGGTAGATTCTCGTTTGGAGCCACAACGAATAGATTTGGAGTTTATCGAGCAGTTGGGAATGAACGGTGTGCCGTTTGGTATCATCTTTACAAAGTGCGACAAGTTGTCCAAGACGCAGGTCGAGCGTAGCGTCGCAACTTATCGTAAGCATCTGGCCGAGCAGTGGGAGGAGATGCCTCCAATGTTTACCTCTTCGAGCGAGAAAGGGGCGGGTAGAGATGAAATTCTTGCTTTTGTTGATAAAATATTAAAGTAAAATCAAAAAAAGATAAGAGAATTAAACCATAATCGTTATCTTTGATGCCGAAAAGAATAATTTCATAATTTATATTATGCCTATCCACAAAATTAAATTCTTTACAGGACGTAACTCACGTTACCTTGCTGAGAAGATTGTAGCCGCTTATGGAACAACTCTCGGAGAGTGCGAGTGTCTTGATTTTAGCGATGGCGAGTTTCAGCCACGCTATGCCGAGTCCATCCGAGGATGTACGGTATTTATTATTCAATCTACTTTTCCTTCGTCGGACAACTTGATGGAGTTGTTGATGATGATTGATGCAGCACGTCGTGCTTCGGCCTATAAGGTTATCGCTGTGATTCCTTACTTTGGTTGGGCTCGTCAGGATCGTAAGGATCGTCCACGTGTTCCGATTACCTCAAAATTGGTGGCAAATATGCTCGCCGTAGCAGGTGCGGATCGTGTGATGACTATGGACTTGCACGCAGATCAGATTCAGGGATTCTTCGAGGTGCCGGTAGATGCACTCTATGCAAGCGGTATGTTTGTGCCGTATATCGAGAGCCTGAAAATAGAGGACCTCTCTATTGCTGCTCCTGATATGGGTGGTGCAAAGCGTGCCGGAACCTATGCTAAGTTGCTTGGCGCACCGGTTATCATCTCGCACAAGGTTCGTGCAAGAGCCAATGTTGTGGGTTCGATGACTGCAATCGGTGATGTCGAGGGCCGTAATGTCCTTATCGTGGACGATATGATTGATACAGCAGGTACTATCTGTATGGCTGCCAATATGTTGATGGATCGTGGTGCAAAGAGCGTACGTGCGGCTATTACCCACCCGGTATTGTCGGGTGCTGCGTATGAGCGCATTAACGAGAGCGCACTTCAAGAGGTTATCGTGTCGGATACTATTCCGCTCAATCCGGAGAAGGATTTGCACAAGTTTACCGTTCTCTCATGCGCAGATATCTTTGCAGAGGTTATCGAGCGTGTACACAACTATAAGGAGATCTCGTCAATCTTCTTCCAGTAGAAAACAAAGCGGGTGGTATTTGCCTCCTTGTCGGGTCTGATGTTGCAATGCTTGCATCGAAAGACCTGGCAGCGATGTGAATATCACCCGCTTGATTAAACCAACCGCTATAACATGAAAAGAATAAGCCTTTATACCCATCCATACGTTCGTATTGTAGAGGTAAATATCGAGCGAGGATTCTCCGAGTCGGAAACTGATGGCTTTGAACAGCCGGGATATGGTGGCGAGGATAATATCTAAAAGCAGATAGCGCAATGAAGAAGTTTTTCTCGATTTGGCTACTATTGCTGTGTGCAAGTGTAGCCTGTACAACGACTGTTGAGGAGGTTGATACCTTCGATGAGGTGGAGCAATTGGGCTTTTATGTCGATTTTGATAAAGAGAGCCGTATCTCTTTGGACGACGATATGCGCTATTGCTGGGAGGGTAACGAGCAACTTGGAGTATATGTTGCCTCATCTGCCCCTACGGTTAATTGCCCTGCTACGGTGCAGTTAGAGGAGGGGCGTGGCAAGTGCTGGACGACGACCAAGCAATATGCTACGGGAGATAAGATGTATGTCTACTATCCGTGGAATGAGGAGAATGACCTGAAAGGTACATCCGCCGTGTCGCTGGTATTGCCAACAGCACAGAAGCAATCCGAGGCGGGTGATTTTGCTGTTGAGAATATGCCTATGGTGGCACAGCCGCTCTCGCTGGATACTTCGGTCACTACTCCAACCATCTATATGCGACCTTTGGCGGGTTTCCTCTGTGTTAATATCTATGCGACGGGCGATTACGCCGGAGAGAAGGTGCTTTCGGTTGGTTATGCAGACGAGGATACCGCTATGGCGGGAACATTCTCGATGGATATGACCAAGGTTGAGGAGGGTGTTGTTGTAGGTGCCTGCGACAAATATTCTGCTACGGTTTCTCTCGCAACTCCGTATGACGTGGGTGGCTCCTTGGACAAGGCGAAGAGTCTCTATCTCGTATTGGCCGAGGGAGATTATAGCGGAACGCTTACAATTACTACTGATAAGGCTATTTATAGTTACGACTATGCCCGCAAGGTAGAGCGTAATAAATATTATAAGGTAAATGTAAACCTTACCAATGCTGCGTCTCGCCGCTCGATAGATGACACGTGGGGTGGTGGCGATGGTACGGTTGAGGATCCTTACCTTGTCGCTACGGCAGACGATGTTGCTACGATGGCTCGTCGTTGCTCTTCGTCCAGCCGTTATGCCGCCAAACATTATCGCCAGATATGTGATATCGATATGACGGGTGTCTCTATCGCCCCTGCTTCGAACTCTTCGACAACACCATTCACGGGTAGTTATGACGGTGGAGGTTTTACAATCTCGGGTATGACTATCGCTCCGACCGATGCGACTGCTCCGTGTGCGATGTTTGGCTATACATCGGGAGCAACCATCTCGAATCTTACCCTTTCCAATGTGACAATCAGTGCTACGGGACAATATGAGGCTGCCTTTGTTGCTAATGCTACCAATACTACAATCAAGGGTTGTAAACTTGAAGGCACGCTCAATCTCTATAATATTTATAGTGGAGGTATCGTGGGCTTGATGAGCGGCGGAACGCTCTCAGATTGCGAGGTTAAGGGTCGAGTAGAGAATACAAAGTCGGGGATCGCCTATACATTTAATGGTGCAACCGTGGAGAATACATCTATCACGGGCGGTTTTGTTGGCTATGCAACAAAAGGTGCCGTCGTTGAGGATTGTACGCTGAGTGGCGATGTGATTACTCACGGTGGTATTGTAGGAGGTATGGTGGCATACCTGGATGGAGCAACAGTTCGCCGTTGCCGTGTTGCTAATACGGTGGAGGTGGCCGCTATGTACCAATATTGCGGCGGTATTGCAGGTGTTATGACTGATAGCACTTCGTTGATTTCGGACTGCCGCCTCGAAGGTCGTGTAAATACAAGTGCTGCCCACGTTGGTGGTATGGTTGGTTCGATTACAGCAGGTAAGGTATATAATTGTATCTCGACCTCTCTCTCTATTGTTGCTGCCCACGAGGGCAATTCAGGTGGTATCGCAGGACAGATCTATACGATGACGGCAAAGGATGTCGCTTTGATTGACAACTGCGCAACCTATGGAAAGGTTGAGGCTGCTTATGCCATAGGCGGAATTGTCGGATACCTTCGCCATACAACAAGCGGCGCTTATGCGGGCGTAACCAATTGTGCTGCTATTGGCAATACGCTTATTTCACGAGGTGCCAACGGTTCGCATTATAATCTTGTGGGTGGTATTGCAGCCTGGACTCACGGCTCGGTGCCGGGCTTTGTCTTCGCTGCGTGTGTGGCACGTCCTCGTATTATTGAGGCAGCGCCAATCAGCGAACTTGTAGCAACACAGGAGATTATTGCGGGAGTGCTGGCTTGTCCGCACGTTGATAACGGTATTACTTTGACTGCCTGCTATACAGACCTTACACGAGATAAGGTAACAGTCGGTTTTCAAACTATTCCGACAGGCTCTGGAACTATTCGCCACGGTGCGCTGTTCGGTTATGCTTATATGTCGTTTATTATGAATTCTTGTTTCTGTACAGAGTCGTTGGGAATGCACGGTACGGTTAAAAGTACTTATACCTGTACAAAGAATAGTTGTGCGGTGCTTACCGAAAAGCAGATGACCGATGGAACGATGCTCGCTCGTCTGAATGCAGCATCGCAATCGTATGTCCCTGCTGCGGGTACCCCTACGGCAAAGCAGTGGGAGGTCGATGCGTCGGGTTATCCTATTCCGAGCGGTCTGCCTACGGATACGACGCCTGCGTCGGCCGAGCCTAAGAAGGTGAGCGTCATCGGCGACTCAATCTCTACTTTCCGAGGATATATACCATATCAATATAAGCATTACTATCCGAGAGCGGGACTCTATGCCGTATCGGATACCTATTGGTATCGCCTGATTTATAACCATATGACCAATGCTTGCTTGGAACGCAATATCGCATATTCGGGCTCGCTGGTTACCAACTGCAACGATAGTAGAGTAAACTCTTCAAAGACCTACTATGCAAAGCGCTTTATCGATCAGAATGGCGTAGGCGATGCCGATATTGTGATTATACACGGTGGTACCAACGATACTACGAAGAAGGTGGATTTGGCTCCGGGAATCACTTGTGACTCCGAAACAGGACCATCATCGAGCGTAATCTCTTCCTATATCGCTACGGCGGATAAGGCGAAGACAAGAGCCGAGATTGAGGCTCTCAATGATAAGACCTATTGTGAGGCATATATCAAGTTGATACGTCTTGTTAAGGAGCGCAATCCGCAGGTGAAGATTATCTGTATTGTCGGAGACCACGTTCGTGGCGGCATACAGACGACGGTACACGCAATCGCAAAGCACTACGGTGCGAAGGTTGTCGATTTGTATGCACTTAGAGGTTATGGCAATACAATCGACATCCCGAAGGTGGCGACATCGCATCCAAATCCTACGGGTATGGCCTTTATTGCAAATAAGATGTACGTGGAGTTGGGCAATTGGCTCGAAGAGTAACGGAGGGTCTAATAAAGCGCAAGATTTTGCGTCATTGCCTGTATAATTACTAAACAAATCACCCCTGTCAGAAATCTGGCAGGGGTGATTTGTTTTATCGGTTAAACCTTGTCGGATTATTTGCCGAGAAGTTTCATAACCTCATTATATACAGTCTCGCCGTTGTAGCCGAACTCAGCGTCAAGCACCTTGTAAGGAGCCGAGTAACCGAAGTGGTCAAGACCGTGGATGTTTTCCAACGAGCCAACGAGGCTGAGCAAAGTTACAGGCAGACCGGAAGTCATGCCATAGCGTGTAACATCAGCAGGAAGTACGGCATTCTGGTATGATTTAGGCTGGTCACGGAACAAACCCTCGCTCGGTACGTTTACAACACGTACGTTTACGCCATCCTTCTTCAACAACTCTGCACCCTCAACCAGGGTTGAAACCTCCGAACCTGATGCAAGCATCACAACCTGAGGCTTAGCAGAATCCATAACGATGTATGCACCTTTCTGTGATTGGAGAGCCTCCTCACGACGCTGCTCGCTCAAAGTAGGCAGGTTCTTGATATTCTGACGAGAGAGAATCAAGGCTACCGGACGATGCTCCTCCAATGCAATCTTCCAAGCAGCAACGGTATCCTCGCCGTCGGCAGGACGGAGAACTACCATTGAGCGCTCGCCCTTGTGGTTGCGCAAATGCTCCATAAGACGAATCTGTGCCTCCTGCTCGATTGGCTGGTGGGTAGGACCATCCTCGCCTACACGGAATGAGTCGTGTGTCCAGATATAGATAACGTGCAAGTGCATCAAAGCCGAAAGACGAACAACCGGCTTCATGTAATCCGAGAATACGAAGAAGGTGCCGCAAGCAGGGATGATACCGCCGTGCAACGCCATACCGTTCATGATGCAGGCCATAGTGAACTCTGAAACACCAGCCTGGAAGAACTTACCGCTGAAATCGCCCTTACGGAAAGCGTGGGTCTTCTTCAAGAAGCCGTCGGTCTTATCCGAGTTGCTCAAATCGGCAGAAGCAACAACCATATTCTCAACCTTCTCTGCGAATACGCCGAGCATTGTAGCCGATGCGGCACGAGTAGCCTGATCCGGCTTCATCTCGATAGAGCGGTAGTCAATCTGTGGCAACTTGCCCGAAAGGAAAGAGTCGAGTTTGAGAGCCAACGCTGCATTTGCACTGCGCCACTCTGCCTCAATACGCTTACGCTCCTCCATCTCGGCACGCAATGCAGCAGCACGCTCTGCATATACCTCTGCGCTCTCCGGGAAGATAACAAACGGATTCTCAGGATCGCCACCGAGGTTGCTGATTGTAGCAGCATAGTCAGCGCCAGCAGCCGAGAGAGGCTGACCGTGAGTCGATACCTTATTCTCAAAACTTGCACCTTCGGCAGTTACTGCACCCTTACCCATGATGGTCTTACCGATGATGAGGGTAGGAGCGTCAGAAGGCTCGTTTGCCTTGCGCAAAGCCTCACGAATCTCAGGAATGCTCTGACCGTCGATCTCGATAACGTTCCAGCCCCAAGCACGATACTTTGCAGCAACATCCTCGGTATCTACCTCGTCAACCATAGTTGACAACTGAACGTTGTTAGAGTCATAGTACATAATCAGGTTAGAGAGACCGAGGTTGCCGGCGATACGGCCGACACCCTGTGAAACCTCCTCCTGAACTGCACCGTCAGAGATATAAATATAGGTCTTGTGAGCCATCCACTCGCCAAAACGAGCAACCATAAAGCGCTCTGCGATAGCGGCACCCAAACCCATTGCGTGACCCTGACCCAATGGACCAGATGTATTCTCAACACCACGCAAGAAATCTACCTCAGGGTGACCTGGGGTAACGCTGCCCCACTGGCGAAACTGCGAGAGGTCCTCCATTGAGTAGTGGCCTGCCAATGCAAGTACAGAGTAGAGCATTGGAGACATGTGGCCCGGATCAAGGAAGAAACGGTCACGGAAAGGGTAAAGCATGTTATCAGGGTCGTAGCGCAAGAACTCCGCAAAGAGTACGTTTACGAAATCTGCACCACCCATAGCACCGCCGGGGTGACCCGACTTTGCCTTCTCTACCATTGAGGCTGCAAGTACACGGATGTTATTTGCGGCCTTTGCAAGTTGAATGTCAGTAGTCATAATTCTGTTATTTGTGTGTTTTTTAGATTACAAATATAGTGATATTTTCTTAATAATGAGTCTTTAACCCTCTTTTTTAGCCGACGTTGCGAAGAACCTCCACAGGCATACGCTCAAATTTGCTTTGGGCATATTCACGTGTGATGGTTATCTGCTTCTGCTTCGAAGTTGGCAATTCGTACATCAAATCGGTCATAATCGCCTCGCAAATAGAGCGCAGACCTCGTGCGCCTAACTTGAACTCCAAAGCCTTATCTACGATATAATCCAAGGTCTCCTCCTCGAATGAGAGTTCTACACCATCCATATCAAGCAGACGCTTGTATTGGCGAACAATAGCATTCTTCGGCTCTGTCAGGATGTTTCGCAATACGTCACGAGTGAGTGGTTCCATATATGTCAGTACCGGCAGACGGCCTACCAACTCCGGAATAAGACCGAAACTTTTAATATCCTGTGGTTGGATGTAGCGCATGATGTTCTCCTTATCGACACACTCCGTCTTGCGGCGGCCATAGCCTATGGCGTGGGTGTTCAAACGCTGTGCGATACGCTTCTCGATGCCGTCGAATGCACCTCCGCAGATGAAGAGGATGTTGCGGGTGTCAACGTGCACGAACTTCTGATCTGGATGCTTGCGGCCACCCTCCGGTGCAACGTTTACCACGGTGCCTTCGAGGATTTTGAGCAGCGCCTGCTGTACGCCTTCACCCGATACGTCACGGGTGATGCTTGGGTTATCTCCCTTGCGGGCAATCTTGTCAATCTCGTCGATGAAGATGATGCCTCGCTGTGTAGCCTCCAAATCGTAGTTCGATGCCTGGTAGAGGCGTGAGAGAATACCCTCGACATCCTCGCCCACATAACCTGCCTCGGTCAATACCGTAGCATCAACGATGGTAAATGGTACGTTGAGTAGACGAGCAATCGTGCGAGCAATCAGTGTCTTTCCCGTACCCGTAGGGCCTACGAGAACGATATTTGATTTCTCCAACTCTACCTCGTCAGAATCGTTTGTCAACGAGCCGTTGTTCTTGCCTTCGGCAGCCAGCAGACGCTTGTAGTGGTTATATACGGCAACCGAAATATATCGCTTTGCCATATCTTGTCCGATGACGTACTTGTCCAAGAACTCCTTTATCTCGGTAGGCTTGTATATCTTGCTTTGTGCAAAAGAGGTTTTGCCCCTCTTTGACGACTCTTGCAGCATATCATTTTCGGCAAGCGACTTATATCCCAACTCGATGCACTTGTCGCAGATGTTGGCACCGCTATCTACGCCTCGAAACAGAAGCGCAGCCTCACGGCGAGGTCGGCCACAGAACGAGCAGCAATCCTCGTGGCGGTGTCCGCCACCCTTGTTTCCTTTTCCTGTTGCCATGCTATCCTCGTTTGCTTACTACGGTATCAATCAAACCATACGTACGAGCCTCCTCGGCCGAGAGCCAATAGTCACGGTCGGCATCCTTCTCAATCTGCTTTACGCTCTTGCCGCTATGATGTGAGAGAATCTCGTACAAATCCTGCTTTACTCGCTTAATCTCACGTGCCGTAATCTCGATGTCGGATGCTTGACCCTGTACACCGCCGAGCGGCTGATGAATCATTACACGAGAGTGGGGCAGTGCGGAACGCTTGCCGTCGGCACCTGCTGTGAGTAATACGGCGCCCATTGACGCTGCCATACCGGTGCAGATGGTCGCAACATCGCAACTGATGAGTTGCATGGTGTCATAGATACCCAAACCTGCCGATACACTACCGCCCGGAGAGTTGATATATATCTGAATATCCTTGCTCGGATCGACAGACTCCAAGAAGAGGAGTTGCGCCTGAATGATATTTGCAACATCATCGTTGATTGGCGCTCCGAGGAACAAGATGCGCTCCATCATCAGACGGCTGAAAACGTCTAATTGCGTAACGTTGAGTTGTCGCTCTTCGAGAATCATCGGATTTACATATGCCGAAGTTGCCGAGCGAAAGTTGTGCAACGAGAGCGAAGAGATGCCTCGATGTTTGAGTGCGTATTTCTCGAATTCGTTCATAATCTATCTCTATTTTGTTTGATGAAAAACCCCTGTGGGTCGATTTGTGTCGCACCTACAGGGGCTATTATGCAGGGGCTACCCCTTTATTACAAACTGCGAGCCAAAGCAGCGAAGTCGTCAGCCGATACAGCCTTCTCGGTAACCTTGACCTTCGACTTGATGTACTCTACAACCTTCTGCTCGTAGAGTTTCTCGTAGATCTTCTGGTTCTGCTCCTTGTTCTCCAAGATGCTCTTAGCGAAGTTAGCCAACATCTCCTCCGGAGCGTTAGGCATACCGTACTGAGCAAACTGCATTGCAGCGAACTCCTTAGCCTCTGCCTCTGCATCAGCAGGGGTTACGGTAATCTTCTCGGCAGCGATAATCTGCTTCTGGATGTAGTTCCAAGAGAAAATCTTTACGAAACCGTCGAAGTCCTTCTCGATCTCCTCCATAGAGAACTTACCCTCGTTGATGGTGTAGAGCCAACGTTTGAGGAACTCGGTAGGCATAGCCAAAGCAGCCTTCTCCAACATGAACTCACGAACAGTGCCTGCAAAGAGGAAGTCGCTCTCACGCTTGGTCTCGTTCTTAATCTGCTCGTCGATGTAAGCATCTAACTCCTCTGCGGTCTTTACGTTGCCCTCAGGGAATGCAGTCTTGAAGAACTCCTCGTTGAGTTCTGGGTTTGCGAACTGGCGAATCTTGGTAATCTCCAACTCGAACTTAGGGTTGATGTCCTTCAACTCCTCCTCCTTTACGTGCAACATTGCAGCACGCTGTGAAGGGGTCTTGTACATCTCGTTCAAATCGATTGTAGTCTTGTAACCAACCTTCTTACCAATCCAAGGCTTACGCTCCTCGTCGCTCATTGAGATGAGGCCTACGTAAGCGTCCTCGACACGCAATTCGCCGTTATCCAAAGTAACGGTCAAAGCCTCGTCCTTCTTTACCTTGTCAACATCTACCAAGCGGCCGAAACGACGGAGGTAGTTGTCGAGGAACGATGCGTGCATCTTCTTGTCGATTTTGATAGTGTGGTATGTAACCTTGTCCTTTGCAGTCAACTTAACGTCGTATGCAGGTGCCTGACCGAACTCGAATACGAACTCAAACTCGGTTGAGTTGTCGAAGTCGAAAGCGCCCTGCTCCTCAGCAGGAATTACATCACCGATATAGTCGATGTTCTCCTTCTGAAGGTACTCGAAAACAGAGTTGGATGCAATGCGGTAAGACTGCTCTGCAACAGCGCCTTTGCCGTACATCTTCTTGATGATACCCATAGGAACCATACCAGGACGGAAACCAGGGATGTTAGCCTTGCGCTTGTAATCGTGCAACATCTTCTCTACGGCAGCACCGTAATCCTTCTCGTCAACCAAAACTTTCAAAAGCGAAACACCTTCGCCCTTCTCAACACGTGTAATTTTCATAATCTTTGTATCTGTTATTGTTTATCGATTTTCCACATCATTTGTAAAATGCGCACAAAGATAGTAAAAAAAACAAAAAATAGTATCGTAAATTCGGAATAAGTGCGCTTTTTTAGGCGTTTGGGGAGGCTTTCCCCGAAAAATCACTACCTTTGCGGTAGTATGAAGCGATTTTTGGTTATATTACTACTTGCAATCTCATTGGTGGGATGTGGTAACGGACGCAAGCGAAATGAGCAAAATCTCGTTCGTGTTGTTACCCCTGTTTTCTATGATTATGAGGTGGTTGCTACCTATCCTCACTCCACAAGCAGTTATACTCAGGGTTTGCAATGGGTAAACGGTCGAATGTGGGAAGGTACGGGCGGTTATGGCACCTCTCGATTGATGGAGGTTGATCTTCAAAGTGGTGATTCACGCATTGTGGCCAATCTCCCAAAGAGCGTTTTTGGAGAGGGTATCTGTCTGCTTGGCGAGCGAATTTATCAACTGACCTGGCAGGAGGGTATCATGTATATTTACGACCGTAAAACCGAGCAAGAGGTGGCCAAGCATCACTACAAAGGTGAGGGTTGGGGACTTACGACAGATGGGGAGTTGCTATATATGTCGAGTGGTACTCCGGATATTCGAGTTATTGACCCTGCGACAATGAAGCAGGTGCGCACTATCAATGTTACTGTTAATGGCGAGTCGCTCTCTTATCTGAATGAGTTAGAGTGGATTGATGGGCGTATATGGGCAAATGTATATACGCTCGACCAAATCGTGATTATCAATCCTGTAACGGGAGTTGTTGAGGGGGTTGTCAATCTCCAAGGTTTGCTTCCGGAGTCGGAGCGCACGCCTTCGACCGACGTGCTCAACGGTATCGCCTGGGATAGTGAGCAGCGACGACTCTTTGTGACGGGAAAAAATTGGGGACGTTTATTTGAAATCCGCATCTTTGCGACCCATTAAGGGGGCAGAAGCGTAGAGTTTAAAGAGAAGATGAAAGCAAAAAAGAGAAATCGAAAAGATAAGGGGCGTATAAGTATGGAGGAGCGCACGGCGTTCCTTGTGCAGTTATTGCGAGAAACACCGGGTAAAAGTTATCCGTTGACGACCCTCGCACAGCGTTCGGGTGGCGACGATAAGCATGCTAAAAACGAGGTCAAACGAATTATGTCTGGATTGCTCGATCAGGGCTTTGCAACACGGGATGATAGAGGCCGTTATAGTTTGAATTGCAGCAAGATGCCGCACCATGAGGGCATTGTAGATATGAATAGCAATGGCACCATTTTCGTGCAGTGTCCATCCCTTGAAACAGATATTTTTGTACATGCTCGAAACAGCCGTTGTGCCTTGCAGGGCGACCGTGTTGAGGTCATCGTTACTCACAAGTCTCGAAATGGCGCATTGGAGGGAGAGATTACCCGTGTTGTCGAGCGCAGTAATAAGTGCTATGTGGGTGTGGCAGAGGTGCGTAATAAGAATGTTATTGTCATTACACCATCGACACGCCGCCTGCCGTCAGAGATATACCTTTCACGTCGTCAGAATCCGAATATTAACGATGGCGATAAGGTCGCTTTTCGCATCGTGGAGTGGCGTGAGCAGGACGATATGCCTACGGCGGAGGTGGTAGAGTTGCTCGGAGCCGAGGGTGAGAATGATGCCGAGATGCACGCTATCTTGTTCGAGTATGACCTGCCATATAAATTTGAGAGCAAGGTCGAGGAGGCGGCCAATGCTATTGATGGCCGTATCACAGAGAGGGATTATGCCGAACGTCGAGATATGCGAGATGTTCCTACGTTGACCATCGACCCTGCCGACGCAAAGGACTTCGACGATGCCTTGTCGGTACGTCGTGTTGGCGAGGGCAAGTGGGAGGTCGGTGTGCATATTGCTGACGTTACGCACTACGTGCGAGAGGGTAGTGTTATAGATGATGAGGCTATGGAGCGAGCAACCTCGGTCTATCTCGTGGATAGAACTGTTCCGATGTTGCCGGAGAGGTTGTGTAACGACCTCTGTTCGTTGCGCCCGCATGAGGAGAAATTGAGTTTCTCGGCCGTATTTACGATAACCGAGGATTTGAAGATTGAGAGCGAATGGTTTGGTCGTACCGTGATATACTCCGACCGTCGATTTACATACGAGGAGGCTCAGCGTGTTATCGAGAGCGGCGAGGGCGATATGAAGGATGAGATTCTCACGTTGCACCGCTTGGCGCAAGGGTTGCGACAGGAGCGCTACCGCAAGGGTGCTATCGCATTTGACCGTCGAGAGGCGAAGTTTACACTCGATGAAAAGGGCCATCCGACGGGTGTCTATTTTAAGGTGCAGAAGGAGGCTAATCAGTTGATTGAGGAGTTTATGCTGCTTGCCAATAAGAGGGTGGCGACATTCTGCGCACGTCGTAACGGCCGACCTCGTACAATGGTCT
This sequence comes from Alistipes sp., assembly GCA_045659425.1. Lineage (GTDB taxonomy): Bacteria > Bacteroidota > Bacteroidia > Bacteroidales > Rikenellaceae > Alistipes. The sequence goes on from JAZOWW010000030.1 coordinate 47,780, forward strand.
ATCGTGTTCACGATGAGCCAAATAGCGATAAGTTTGACCGCTTCCGCAACTTCATCCTGCGCTTCGGACATATCCTGCGTGCGCAAAAGGGTGCGTCGGTGGCCAAGGAGTTGAACAAGTTGTTGCGTGATGTGAAGGGTAAGGCCGAGGAGAACGTCGTTTCGATAATGGCTATACGCTCGATGGCAAAGGCGATATATACGACCGATAATATCGGACACTATGGCTTGGGATTTCCGTACTATACCCACTTTACATCTCCGATACGTCGTTATCCGGATATGATGGTGCATCGTCTGTTGCAACGCTACCTGGATGGTAAGCAGTCGGCAGATAAGGCTGCTCATGAGGCGATGTGCGAACACTCGTCGGATATGGAGGTGCGAGCATCGGAGGCGGAACGTGCCTCAATCAAATACAAGATGGTTGAGTATATGGCCGACAAGGTTGGCGAGGAGTTCGACGGACATATATCTGGCTTCTCGGAGTGGGGAGTCTTTGTTGAGTTGGAGGAGTCAATTGTCGAGGGTATGGTGCCTATGCGTGATATGCCGGGCGACTATTATCGCTTTGATGAGGCTCGCTATGAGGTATATGGTCAGGCTACGGGACGTACCTTCTCATTGGGCGATAAGGTGCGCATCAGAGTCAAGAGTGCCGACTTGCGCCGTCGATTGCTGGATTTTACCTTTGTCGGAACACCGCAGGGCGAGGTGGATGAGCAGGAGTTGCTGATTCACGCTGCACCTAAGCATAAAAAGAGAAGATAGAAGATGTTGTCACTCAAAGAGATATATGCCAAGTCACACGATGGCGGTCTGCTGACCTACGAGGAGGCGTTGCGCCTTTACGAGGAGGCTCCGCTCTGGGAACTTGCCAATGAGGCCGACCTGTTGCGCCGAAGGAAGGTGACCGACGAGAGCGTCGTGACGTGGCAGATTGATAGAAATGTAAATATCACAAATGTCTGCACTTCGGGCTGTTTGTTCTGTAATTTTCACTGCAAGCCGCACCAAAAGGAGCGACACTTTATAACCTCGATGGAGGAGTATTGCTCCAAGATTGAGCGTATGTTGGCGCTTGGTGGCGACCAACTTCTGTTGCAGGGCGGTATGCACCCGAATTTGGGCATAGAGTTCTATGAGGAGTTGTTTCGAGAGTTGAAACAACGTTATCCGCAGGTGCGATTGCACGCATTGGGAGCACCGGAGGTGGCATATATCGCACGCATTAGTGGTCTGACTTCACGTCGGGCATTGGAGCGTTTGGTCGATGCGGGTCTTGACTCTCTTCCCGGTGCCGGTGCAGAGATTCTTGTGCCACGTGTGCGTAAGATTATATCTCCGGCCAAACCGAGTGTGGAGAGTTGGTTGGAGGTTATGCACGAGGCGCATTGCATGAATCTGCCGACCTCGGCAACGATGATGTATGGACATGTCGAGACTACGGCCGAGCGTGTCGAACATCTTATTCGTATTAGAGATTTGCAGGAGGCCTGTCCGCAGGGCAATTACGGCTTTATAGCCTTCATTCCGTGGATTTTCCGCTCGACAGGCACACGCCTGGAAGCGCAGGGTGTAACTACACATCTCTCACCTACGGAGTATATCCGCATCATCGCCACGGCACGCCTTGTGCTGAATAACATACGAAATATTCAGGCTTCGTGGCTCACGGTGGGTAAGCAGACGGCGCAGGTGGCACTCCATAGCGGAGCGAACGATATGGGTTCAATAATGATTGAGGAGAATGTAGTATCTTCGGCGGGTGCCGATAACCACTTCGATGCCGATGGAATACAGCGGGCTATACGTGAGGCGGGATTTGTTCCACGATTGAGGGATCAACTGTATAATCTGCGAAATTTGTAATAGTGTAAATTGTAAGGGGTTGTCACAAACGTGTTGGACAACCCCTTATCTTTTTACTGAAATCCTGACTAAAACTCCAAGAATACCTGAACAGGGTAGTGGTCTGATTGCAGACGAAGTACACGTTTTTCTGCCGAAATCTCTTTTGGAGCATCGGCCAAGGTGCTATTTGCTCCGGACTCAGTACCCCAGAAGTGGTAGGTCAACACACCGTAACGCTTGGCGTGCAGCGGCTTCGAGATAAATACGTGGTCGATGCGCTTATTGGTGTGATTTGCGGGCTTGAAACCATTGAATGTTCCGGTTGGCGCAAAACGAACATCTGCTACTTTGTAGCAGTCACGCAGGGTTGAAGCCAAAACCTTGTATGGCTCGCTATCCTGCGGTACGTTGAAGTCTCCCGTAAGGATTACCAACTCCTTCTCTGGGTTACACATCTTGTTGATGCGCTCTGCGATAAGGCGTGCACCTTCACGACGGGCAACGACTCCTTTGTGGTCCATATGTACGTTGAAGAACCATACCTTCTTGCGACTTACCTTATCTTTGAATTGTCCCCAACAGCATATACGGCGATATCTTGCATCCCAACCAAATGACACTTCGTCTGGTGTCTCGCTAAGCCAGAATGTACCGCTGTCAAGCAGTGTGAAGCGTTCCTTGTTGTAGAATATCGGGCTATACTCACCCTTGGTTGCGCCGTCGTCACGACCAACACCGATGTAGTCATATTCTGGCAGGCGTGCCAATAGGTCGAGCAATTGGTCATTGAAAACCTCCTGCGCTCCAAAAATGTCGAAATCATTAAAACGAATAAGATCACACAATGCATCTATACGTTGATTCCAACCGTTGCCGGTGTCGTAGTCCTTTTGGGTGTGATGGCGAATGTTGTACGATGCGATGTTTAACTCTTGAGCCGATGCGATCGTGATGCTTGCCAAAGCCACAATCAGTAGTGAAACTCTTTTCATAATCTCTCTTTATGTGTAAATATTGAATCTTCAAACGTTATGTTTGGCTCCATGTCAAATATTCCGAATACCGCCGAACCGGAGCCTGACATGGCGGCGTATATTGCTCCACCGTCGAGCATCTGCTGTTTTAGTGTAGCGATGCGTGGATGTGATATAAATATATGTGGTTCAAAGTCGTTTTTGACGCATCCCATCCACTCCTTAATAGGCCTTTGTAGCGCCTCGCTCAAAGGTGTTACCGGAAGAGCGGGTAGGACTCCGCCGTATGCCTCACGTGTTGATACACTCTCATTCGGTTTGGCGATTAACAACCATTTGCCCGTCACGGAGAGTGTGACTGGCGACATAATCACGCCACGTCCGGAGCATAACTGCGGAGTGTTGCGAACGAAGAATGCTGTGTCGCTGCCCAACTCGGCAGCAAGAGCAATGAGTTGTTGCTCGGATAACTTCAAATCGAAAATATCGTTCATTGCCAGAAGTATGGCGGTAGCGTCGGCAGAACCTCCGCCAAGACCTGCTCCGAAGGGGATTCGTTTATCGAGCGATATGTGAACGGCCCCGACATTGTACCGCTCCTGCATGAGTCGTGCGGCCTTGATGCAGAGGTTATGCTCGGCATCGCAGTCGATGACTATGCCGCTCTGGGTAAATGTCGTTGTGCCATCGTCGGAGGGTGCAATTTCAATCTGGTCGCAGAGCCCCTTCACGGGAAACATTATGCTCTCCAAGTCGTGAAAACCATCCTCACGCCTGCGCAGGATATTGAGTCCGATATTTATCTTGCAGTTTGCTTTGACTTTCATATGCACAAATATATGAAAATAGTTTCGGATTTTTGCAAAAGTTGGAAATATTGTGTTGTATCCCGATAAAAAGTTGTAGGAGTTTTCTTTGAAAATGTGTTTTTGTCAAAATTTTATTATCTTTGTAGATTGTAAAGAGATTTTTAACTAAAACAGAATAGATAACAATGAAAAAGATTCTTTTTGCGGCAATGATGCTCGCAGCATTTGTAGGTTGTAAGAACGCAGAGAAGAGCGCTGCCGAGGTGGTTGAGAACGAGACAGTTGAGGTAGAGGCTGTTGTTGGCGATGTAGTTTATGTACAGGTTGAGGCTGTGCTTGCCGACAGCGAGATTTTCAAGACAGAGGGTGTTGCTTTGCGTGACAAGACCGAGAAGGCTCAAAAGGGCTGGGCAACCAAGGAGCAGAAATTGCAGAATGAGATGGTAGCATTGCAGGAGAAGTATCAGAAGGGTCTGATTACAACTCGTGATGCACAACAGAAGGAGCAGGATTTGCAGAAGCGTGCGCTCTCTTATCAGGAGACTGCACAGAAGGAGGCAAAGCAGTTGGAGGAGGAGAATGTTGTGTTCAACAACCGTATGAACGATCTTCTCGCTCGTGCTATTGCCGAGATTAACGCTGACGGCCGTTACAAGATGATTGTAAACGCTTCGGCTTTGTTGGATGCTGACGAGAAACTCGATATTACATCTACCGTATTGGCAAAGGTAAACGAGTTGTACAAGGCTGATAAATCTGCAAAATAGTAATTCGGGTTGCTGAAAAGAGCGCTGTATGGGATTCATTCCGTTTACACTTATTGATTTTATCGATATTTTCCTCGTTGCGACGTTGATGTATGGTATATATCGTGCAACGAAGGGAACTAATGCACCATATATCTTCTTCGGTATTATTACCGTGGTGGTATTGTGGATGACGGTCAAGGCTCTGAATATGGAGTTGCTCTCCACGATTCTCGGCCAGATAATAAGTGTCGGAATTATCGCCCTGATAATTATCTTTCAGCCGGAGATTCGTCGCTTCTTGCAACTTATCGGAATGCGCCAGAAGGAGTTTGACTTTATTGCTCGTGTGTTTTCCTCGTCCCGCAAGCGAGAGGAGATAAATATCTCGCCGATTGTTTCGGCTTGTTTGGATATGAGCGAGAGTAAAACGGGTGCGTTGGTGGTTGTTCAGGGACGTGATGATTTACAATTTATCATCGAGGGTGGTATTGCCATAAATGCAAACCTCTCGGTGTCGTTGTTGAAGAATATTTTCTTCAAGAATGCCCCATTGCATGATGGAGCGGTCGTAGTGGATGTGAATAACCGCATCGTGGCTGCCAAGTGTATCCTGCCGGTTACGCAGAGCGATGTGCCGAAGGATTATGGCACACGCCATCGTGCCGCTATTGGATTGAGCGAGATAACCGACGCAGTGGTTATCGTAGTCTCGGAGGAGAGTGGTGCAATATCGATTGTCAAGGGCGGTCAGATTCGCAATAATGTTGATCCGCAGAAGTTTGCAGGGATATTGAAGCGCTATCTGGTGCAAAAGTAACCTTTTGAAAATCATTTTAAGGGAAACCTGCTGCCTTCGTCTGCGTGGAAGCCGATAGTCACATACGTATAGTATGCTCCTACCGACTTCTACTCGACAGCGTTGCATCTTTCTCCTTAAAAGTGATTTTCATCCTTGCTATTAGTTAATAATGGCTGTTCGATTTCTCGAACAGCCATTATTATTTTTGTAGATATTGGTCGTTTTGATGAAAGCAGCACAACCTGTCCCTAAACTCCCTAAACTCCCTACAAAAGGGAAATGTAAATATGAAAGGAATTGTGAAATTACAATTTCACATGCTCCTACCGACTTTTACTCGACAGCGTTGCTATCTTAAACGATGACTGTTGAAGTGCGGGGTGACCTTACCCGTGAAATAGAGTATCGACAAGATGATAAGTCCTATGCCGAAGAGGTAGCAGTATGCATAGCCATACTCCGAGATCCATCCTCCGAGCAACATTCCGCAACCGATACCGACATCCCAGCCCGTAAGGTAGGTGGCGTTGGCCGTAGCACGGCGAGAGGCGGGTGCAAGGTTGATAAACAGAGTGTTGTATGCAGGGAATATCGTGCCGAAGCCATATCCGAATAGAAATGCAGTAGCGAAGTAGATGATATTTCCCGCCAACAAATTCCACGATGCAACGCTCGATAGGGAGGCTTCACCCACGGCACCGACCAATGCAATGAGCAGACCCGTGCGAATGGTTTGAGTGATGTATCCCTTATCAACCTGCTTACCTGAGTGTAGGCGAGAGGTAATAAGTCCTGCCGACATAATAGTAAAGAATAGTCCCGATGCGACTGTGATACCCGACTCTATGGCGTATAGTGCAATGTAACTTGTTGTCATTCCGTATGGAATGGCTATCAGGAAGAATGATATGCAGGCGTGTATTCCCTCTTTCAGAAAGAAGCGGTCGGTCGATATTGATACCTTTTGTGGAACCGTAATACTCTTGCCCTTTGCACGTACCGATAACGCCAAAACGAGTCCGACAATGCCCATCGTGAGCGAGGTGGCGAACAGCGTGCGGAAGTCGCCGCTCTCGATGATGAAAAGACCCACCATCGGACCAAAAGCCATTGCAAGGTTGTTAGTTACGCCATAGTATCCAAGGCCCTCGCCTCTGCGTGATGAGGGCATAATGTCGATGACGAATGTATTTGCGGCGGTTGTCAGCATACCGAATGTGAAGCCGTGCAGTATGCGCAGCAGGATAAACATCGATAGCGATTCGGTTACGAAGAAGTAGGCGATAAAGGCCGCTACGAAGAGAATGTAGGATGTGATATATACCCGCTTGCGAGGTAGAGCATCGGCAGCAAAGCCCGCCAACGGACGAATGCTCAATACCGCAACGACGTAACATGACAGCACGATGCCAATCATCGTCTGGCCGATGTTGAAGGTCGATTTAAGGTATAGTGGCAGGGTAGGAACAAGTAAAAAGAATGAGAACGAGATCATAAATCCCGCCAAGCATAGTGCTATGTAATCTTTTGTGAATAGTCGCTCTCGTGCGACCTGCTCCGTATTGTTACTCATATCCCTTGCGTCCTAATCCGGAGCAAAATTAATAAAAATCGCCTACGATTATTCTCGCAGGCGATTTTTTGTTCTCCTATTTTGTAACGGCTTTTTGGAACTCGCTTTTTAGGGTTGCGAATAACTCTTTGACCGATAGAATCTTATCGACTCTCCAAGCATTCGAGCCGCAGAATGCGTAGCCGTGTTCCATGCGACCTCGGTAGGCATTGTAGAGCGCAAGCATGATGCAGTATGGCGAGTCAACCATGTTGCAGGTTTTGATGCAGTGGAACGGACAAACCTTTGGCTTGGTAAGTCCCGCCTTTACCTTGTCCAGGAACGAGTTGTGTACAGCACGTCCGGGCATTCCTACCGGCGATTGGATAATCTGCACATCATCCTTAGAGGCGTTTACGTATGTCTGCTTGAACTCCAATGATGCGTCGCACTCGTCGGTTGCAACGAAACGTGTGCCCATCTGCACTGCGTCGGCACCTAACGAGAGAACTTTGTGAATATCTTCCCCGGTGAAAACACCTCCGCCGGCGATAACGGGAATTTGCTTGCCATGCTCCTGCTCCAACTCCTTAACCGCTGCCACAACCTCCGGAAGGATGTTCTCCAAAGTGCAGTTCTCGTCGGCGAGTTGTTCGTTGTTGAATCCGAGGTGACCACCTGCTTTTGGACCCTCAACGACAACAGCGTCAGGCGTATATCCATACTCGCCAATCCAGCGACGGCAGATGACCTTCAATGCACGTGCGCTTGATACGATAGGTGCAAGTTTGGTCTTCGCTCCCTCGGTCAGGAACGATGGCAGATTCAGAGGAAGACCTGCGCCCGAGAAGATGATATCCACCTTTGACTCGATAGCGGTCTTGACCAAATTTGCGAAATCGGTCATAGCAACCATGATATTTACACCGATAATTCCATTTGAGGCCTGCGATGCCTCCTTTGCTTTGCGAATCTCTTCTTTCAATCCCCACAAGGTGGCCTTGTCGAAATCTTGTGAATAATCCTTGTAGATAAGTCCCAATCCGGCCGCAGAGATGACGCCGATGCCTCCTTCGTTGGCTACGGCAGATGCCAGACGTGACATAGAAATTCCCACTCCCATACCTCCTTGCACGATTGGTGTGCGTGCTACGAGGTCTCCAATCTTCAACACTTTCATAATATGTAATTAGTTATTACGTTTCAACTTGAAACGTGACGGCACAAAAGTAGAAAAAAATGGCCAAAAAATACCCCTTTGATGAGATATTTTTGGGCCGAAGATGTTTCTATATCGTTATACGATAATCCAGCCTTTATGCTCTGCTTCAATTACATAAAGAATTTCGACAGGAGGAATAGGGCCAAGAGAATCATTCCAATAGTTACCTTACGGAACTTGCCGCAACAGAGGTTGATGACAACATATGAAATGTGTCCAAAAACGATGCCGTCAGATATGCTGTATGCGAAAGGCATAAAGATGATACAGAGGAATGCAGGGATAGCCTCGGTGTAGTCCGAGAAATCGATTCTCATAACAGCCTTCATCATCATTAAGCCTACAAGGATTAATGCCGGAGCAGTTGCAGCACCTGGAATAGATAGAAAGAATGGCGCAAGGATGAGCGAAGTGAGGAAGCAGATGCTTGTAACGAAGGCTGTTAGGCCGCTTCGTCCTCCCTCCTCTACACCGGAAGCACTCTCTACGAATGTGGTTACGGTGCTGCTACCCATCATGGCTCCTACCGTAGTTCCGATAGCGTCAACAAAGAAGGCGTGTTTCAATCGTGGAATACGGCCCTCTGGATCGACTATGCTTGCACGGTTGCAGACGCCGATGAGTGTGCCAATGGTGTCGAATAAATCGACAAAGAGCAATGTAAAGACAATTGCAAACATCTCTTTCGAGAATATGTTTGTCCACTCAAACTTGCAGAATATAGGCTCGATTGATGGAGGGGCGCTAAACACTCCGGAGAAGTGGGTTACACCCATTGGAATACCTATGAGAGTTGTAACTACAATGCCTATAAGCAGTGCTCCCTTTACCTTTAAGGTGAGCAAAATAGATGTCAGAACGATACCGATAATACCTAGTAGAGCAGATCCACTGCTAACATCTCCCAGACCTACGAGTGTACCTCCATTGTCGACGATGAGACCGGCATTCTGCAAACCGATGAAGGCTATAAATAGTCCAATACCTGCGCTGATAGAGTCACGGATAGTGCTTGGTAGCAGATATACAATCTTTTCTCGCAGGTTAGTTGCTGTAAGCAGTAGGAAGATAAGACCTTCTATAAATACCGCAGTTAGGGCAAACTGCCAAGAGTATCCCATCTTCATGCAGATGGTGTAGGCGAAGAATGCATTAAGACCCATGCCCGGAGCCAATGCAAACGGTAGTTTGGCAAGTATTGCCATAAGCAGGGTTGCTACTGCCGAAATCAATACTGTGGAGGTAAATAATGCCCCTTTATCCATTCCTGTTTCCGAAAGAATATTCGGGTTTACAGCCAGAATATAGGCCATTGTCAGGAAGGTTGTAATTCCGGCCATGACCTCCGTGCGAATGTTCATCGTTTTGGGGTCGAAACCAAAGAGCCTCTGTAACATCGTTAAAGTTGGGTTAGGTTCTGTAATGAATTATCTATTCTTCAAGTTTGTTTACCATATACTGTCGGAGGTCGTTCCAACGGTAATATACACCCTTGATAGGCTTGCCGATAGCCTCGTCGAGTTGTTGCTCAATCTCATTGTGCAATACCTTTACAAGCACCTCGCCGCTCTTGTTGCGGTAGAATACGAGTTGTATGTTGGCCGCCATAGGTGTAACCTTATTGACCTGCCACTGATACGAAACGTTCTCAAAGTCGTCGGTAATCACATTGCAAGACGGGATGCCGACAAACGCCGAGAACGGAATCACCGTAACATCGTGAGCAAAGCGTAGGGTTGCCTGCTCGTCTCCCTCTGCAATGGCACGGTCGGCCGTGCTGATGACATTGCGCACGAAAGGCTTGATGCCTCCCAGGATATGCTTTTTGTAACTCTTGCTTGGGCCTGTGAGGGCGTATCGACGAATGTTCGATGCACGCCATACTGCCGCAGCCTCCTCCTCCGTAAAGATGTAGGAGAGATCTTTGAGTTGCGGGTGAGGCGTAGAGCCGAGGATGCCGACACCTACAAAAAGTTTGTACATAAAGTCGCTCACATTCTTAATCTCTGCTACGCTTGTGCTTCCCTCCTTGAATAGACGGCCGATAAATGCAGTGTGGTCGGGCATATTGGCACGACGCAATGAGTCACTCATCGGCATAGAGTGCTTTGCTACGCTGTTGAGACCTGCGTATGCTTTCAGATATGTGTTTGCCTCGCTTGACTCCATTCTGACCTGAACGTTCGGTCTGAGACTTTTAAGTTCGGTAACGGCTGCCGCCATAGAGAGGATGCAGCGTGGAACGATTGTCGAGCGGCAATCTACAAAGCACTTGCGACCTCCCTTTGTCGAGAAAATCTCAGGATACGACTCAACTATACGGCGCATAATACCACGGTGCTGCTCCTGTCCGAGTTGCGAAAGTTCGCCTGCTCGGTTCTCTGCCGCATAGGCGAGAATAAGCCAATCGGTGCGGAAACGCTCGCCGAGCGGAGTGAGTTCGCCTCTGTCGTGCGCCGACTCAAATACCTTGCTTATGTCGGTGTAGGAACTCATTGAAGAGTGGTGGCGTGAGCCGTGTCGTGCCAATGTGCTGATGTAGAAAGGTTTAAAGCCTTTTGGTGCATCGGTGCGAGTAGCGTCGGCCACATTCTCAACAGGATATGGGCGATACAACTCGTACTTGTAGTTGGGGTCAAAACTCTTTATCTCGGCTGCATTTTGGGCGATGGCCGTGATAGAAAATGCCAGAATGGTAAACAGAATAGCGATACGTTTCATTATTTATCGGTCATTATCTTTAATATTAATTTATCGGTTTCTCGCATGCCGCAGCGGCCGATGGTCGTAAGGTTGCGGATGCAACAATCCACATCGTCGTCGATGATACCTTCGAGTGAAGTTGTGTGTCGGTGTTCGATAGCCAATGCCGCAGAGAGGACTGCTGTCGCTACGCCGCTGGTAACTTTGAGCGAGCAACTTGGCTTTGCTCCGTCACAAATCATTCCGGTAAGGTTAGCCACCATATTCTTTACGGCATAGGTAACCTCCTCGTAACCTCCTCCCATTAGGGATGTGATGCCGCAACTTGAACCCGTCGCAGCAACGACGCATCCGCAGAGTGCCGAAAGACGGCCGAGGCTCTGCTTGATGTATATAACGGTAAGGTGGCTCAGTGTTAATGCTCGAAGTAGTTGTTCACGACTCGCTCCATGCTCACGGCCGAAGATTACTACGGGAACAGTTGCCGATATGCCCTGATTGCCACTGCCCGAATTGCTCATAACGGGGACCATGGCACCACTCATGCGGGCATCGCAAGCACCACTCGTGTAGGAGAGAATCTTTGTAAATAGAGTGTTTCCAAATGTGCTGTCCGCACCCTTCTCATGAAGCAGACGACCTAAACTATGTCCGTACGAGCCTTCAAATGAAACTTCTGCGGCGCTGACATTGAGTTCTGCCGATTGCCATAAGAAATCAATCTCCTCCAACGGAACTTCCATTGCAAAATCATAGACCTTGCGTAGCGTAAGTTGCTCCTCCGTCTCCGCCTCTGCGCCCTCGGTTGTCGTCTCATCGGACGAGAGCAGTATCTCGCCGTTATGCTCTATGCGGGTAAAGTTTGTGTGCGAGTCGGAAATCTCGGCTAATGCATACTCTTCTCCACATAAGGCCTCTACACGAATGTAGAGCATCTTGCTTGTCTCACGGTCGATATCAATCTTTATCTCGGCTTGCTCCATATAGAGTTTTGCCTCGGCTACACTCTCTTGTGTGGTATTGCGAAGTACCTCCAAACCATACTCTGAGCGGCCTACGGTGGCACCTAACGCTACGGCAATAGGCAGGCCTGTCATTCCCGTGTTTGGAATACCTACGCCCATTGCATTCTTATATACATTTGGGCTGAGTGTTACCTCGATGCGCTCCGGACGTTTACCTAACGCTTCACAAGCCTTGGCTACGCACAACGCTACGGCGATAGGCTCCGTGCAACCTATGGCAGGTATTACCTCTCGACGAATAAGAGCAACAATCTTCGAAATCTGCTGACAATCCATATTGTTATAACTATTTTACAAGATACCAAACGTACGCTCCATAGCAGAGCAAATATACAATGCCCTCGCACCACATGATGCGACGATGACCTACGATGAGTGCTGAAATCAACACCACTATGGCGGCGGCTACGGCCATTGCTACATCCACCATGGTTATTCCGCCCATGCTAAGCGGAGCGATGGTTGAACAAGTTCCTAAAATCAAAAGAATATTAGCCACATTTGAGCCGAGAACATTTCCCAAAGCCAATGCGGAGTGTCCCTTGAACAGAGCAGTAAGGCTTGCTGCAAGTTCGGGAAGCGATGTGCCTCCTGCAAGTATCGTGATTGCGATAACTGCTTCGCTTACGCCGAGTGAGCGGGCAATCTCTATGGCAGAATCCAAGGTGAGGCTTGCTCCGTAAATCAGACCGCATAGACCCAATATAACCATACCTCCCGAGCGAAGCCATGAGAAGGATGATGCCTCGTTGTTATTCTCCTCCTCATTAAGGTCCGATTCTGGTTGCTTGTCGCCTTTGAACGAGTGCCAAAGAACAGCGATATAGAGTAGCAGCATTATTGCTCCCTCAATACGAGAAAGAGTGCCGTTCCAAACAAGTGCGCCAAGAAGCAGGGATACAGCAACGCATATCGGAATATCTCGGCGGATATTGTTCTGTGTGAATAGTATCGGCTTGAAGAGTGAGCAAAGACCTAAAATCAAGAATACGTTGAAGATGTTTGAGCCGACAACGTTGCCGATAGCGATGTCGGCATTACCTGCAATGGTAGAGGCCGTGCTTACCGTCAATTCGGGAAGCGATGTGCCTATGGCGACGATGGTCATGCCGATTACATACTCCGACACGTGGAGTCGCTTGGCTATTGCAGCCGAGCCATTTGTGAGCCATGTTGCACCTACGGTGAGTAGAGTCAAACCTATTATAAGTAAAATCCAAATCATAAAAGTGATTTTTCTATTTATCTGCAAAAGTATAGAATAAATTCGAATGTGGGAATAAATACACCTATTAATAATGAAATAAATTTGCTATTTTGAGAATAATGGTAGAGAATAATTGCTACCTTTGTGGCGGTTAATATAGGTTAATGGCTGTCAAAAGGCTGTTAAAAAGAGAACACACATACAATGATTAAGAAGACAGTTGCGGTTGCGTTGTATGCCAGATGCAACAAAATACTCTATACAAAACCCTCGGTCGAGATATATCGTTTCGCCGCAGAGGAGGGTTTTAAGGTCTAGACAGAAGGAGATCTCGAAGATTTTGATCCGGAAAATCAAATTTAGCGACTTTTATGAGAAGACTTCTGCCCCTTATAGTAATGTTGGCAACCCTCGTGCTTTCGGGGTGTAGTGCCGATATGGAGATTCCTCCGGTTACACAGCCACCCAAGCCGGCCAAGGTGTCGATGCGTATTGCAACGGGCGAACATCCCGATAGCAATCCTCTTTCACGTATTGCTCTCGATGGCGACAGAACATCGTGGGAGGTAGGCGACCATATAGCCGTGAAATTGGTCGATATGAGTGACAATGTGATTGCGGCAACATTTGTTATCGAGAGTGCCGACGACATAACTAACAATGGCAAGCGTGCCAACTTTACGGGCGAGGTGCCTGTTGGTGAGTACAAGGCAATGGTGGCTCTCTATCCTGCGCCGGGTATGGAGCGTAATACTACTGTATTGCCACTCACACAGACCGATATAAACAACCTCTTTATGTCGGGTATGGTCGAAGAGGTTACGGAGCAAAATCCGCTGATAATCGAGGAGAATCCAGCCGAGAAACTGCAGGTGTTTATGCCGTTCAAGCATATTATGCACAAGATGGACCTCAATCTGCAATTTCTCAACGATGATAACACGCCATACGACTCCTCGGAGTTTGCGCCCACGACAAGTGGCACGGCTCGTGAGGTCGTAATCGAGGTAACGGCACGAGGCGAGACGGGTAATATCCAGTTCCCGCTTATATGTGCTTTCGATATGCTCGAAGGTTCGCTCTTGGTTGAGAAGATTGCACGTGCTAATACGCTGATACTTCGCAATCACGACTTCGATAAAAATCCGAGCGTGCCGATGCTCGTCTTTCCTCAGGAGTTCGGCAATGTGCGACTGACGTTCAATATCTTTATCGACGGTGTGAAGCGTCACCAAGTTGTCAAACCGTCGAAAGATGGTATGTTGCCCAACTTCGTGATGTCACGAGGCAAGACTACGACCGTCGGTCTGAGAGTTAATGAATCCAATAAACAGACCACCCAAAATGGCGAACTTTTTGGCGACGGTAGCGAAGACGACCCTTATATCATCAGTAATCTCGCAACGTTGGAGCGAATGAAGCAGATGTTAGAAGAGAGTAGCGATGGCTTGGCGGGTAAATACTTTATTCAGATTTCCGACTTCGAACTCGGCACCGATACTTGGACTCCGTCATCTAATGCTTTCTGTGGTCAGTACGACGGCAACGGTTATACAATCACTATCAACAACGGTATCGAACCGCTCGATAAGTCGGGTCTCTTCTCGGCATTGGGCGATGGTGTTGCTGATGATGTCGTTGTCGAGAACCTTAATATCGTTTGTAATAATCAGGCCGTGAGTGGTGGTAAGATTGTCGGACTGCTTGCCGGCTCTATGGAGCACGGAGTATTGGTCAGCAACTGTCACGTTTCGGGCGATTTTAGCAATAGTAAGAATGGTAGCCAGGTGGCTTGGGGAGGACTTGTTGGTGAGGCCGCAGGCGGTATTATCGACCTCTGTTCGTTCAGAGGAACTATTCTCTCGCACGTGACCAGCGGTCAATGCTATTTGGGCGGTATTGTTGCCCATATGAGCAACAATACTCTTATCATCAATAGTTTCGTGTCGGGTTCGGTTGGCTATGACCGTAACGATAGTGGCAATGCTAATTCGAATATCTGTGGCGGTTTTGTCGGCTACAACGAGGGGGGTCATATTGTGAACTGCTACGCTTCGGGTGTGGTGTTCAGCCGCTTCCGCAAGAAGGTGCCTGTCGGAGGTTTTATCGGCCTCAATAGTAGTGGTCATATTGTCAATAGTTATAGTATTGTCGATATGCGTGACCCGGAAACGGGAAAAGTGAATACCACCACCTTAAATGGCTCGTTTGTTGGCGAGAACGACGGAGGTGCATTCGAAAATTGCTTCGATGCGACCGATAAGAGTGTGCCGGTTGTTGGTTCGGGTTCAAGCGAGGGTGTTGAGATTCACTACCAGATTGATATGGCATTGATGACATCGCTCAATGAGTATGTTACGGCAAATACCCCGGCAACGACAAATACGGGCATCGAGATTCCGTACTCGCCGTGGGCATTGGCCTACCATGAGGCTGAACTCAGTTTGGTTTACAACCCGGAGATTATGTACTCCGACGAGGTTGTATCGACTCTTGCATCATCGCTTATGTTTCGTAATGGGTTAAGATAATCCTTAAACAGAAGGTGCGGGGCTGTCCAATAAGTTTGGATAGCCCCTTTTTTGTGCATGGATGCTCTCTGCCAACCGTGCCACAGATAACCAATTCTAAATAGACATGCTAAATGGTTTTTATGGTTTGTTTGTGCAAAGAAGTCTTTGGCTTGTGATAACTTTTGGACCCTTATTTTTCATGCGTTGCACTAATTTTCTAAAAATCATTCAGTAAAATTGTTTAACCTGCATTTGGGAATTACCGGAGAGATTGGCAACTTTGGTGCGTGATGGGTAAATTTTATTGTACACTTGTGATATATTAACTAATTTTTTTGATATTTCCCGAGGAAATATTTGCAGATAATATTTTTTTACTTACCTTTGCACCCGCAATGATGGTTTAACACGTTGCAAAATGATGGTGCCATAGCTCAGTTGGTAGAGCAAAGGACTGAAAATCCTTGTGTCCCCGGTTCGATTCCTGGTGGCACCACTTGAACCAAAGGTTAAAATCAACAAAACGCTGCAAATCATTGATTTGCGGCGTTTTTCTTTTGCGAAAAATCGGCGCTTTTGGTGCAAAATGAAGCAGTTTAGTGTGTTATTCGTGGATATGCCAAGAATATACCTATTAACTATATATAAACAAAGGCAACTACTATTGCAGTAGTCGCCTTTTGTCTTATGCTCGAATATCCCACGCTGGATGTGCGGGGTCTTCGGCGGAGAGGGCTTCTGCGAGCGATAGCCCCAATGCCTTTGCTACGCCCTCGCCATACGATGGATCGGCACGGTGGCAGTTGCGGATATGTCGCTGTTTGATAAATAGTTCAGCATTGCCCATCGCACGAGCCGTGTTCTCGCAAGTTGAAACCTTATCCTCGTCGCTCATTAGTCGCCACAACTTGCCTGGTTGTGTGAAGTAGTCGCTATCGAGTTCTCGCTCGTCGTAGTTATAAACTTCGCCCGAAACAGACAAAGGAGGCTCTTTAAGGTGCGGTTGGTCGTGCCACTCGCCATAACTATTCGGCTCGTAGCCAATCGTGCGACCTGAGTTATCGTCGGTACGCATCTGGCCATCACGGTGGTATGAGTGGTATGGACAGCGAGGCTTATTTACAGGTATTAGGTGGTGATTTACACCCAAGCGGTAGCGTTGCGCATCGCCATATGAGAACAATCGTCCCTGTAACATCTTATCGGGCGAGAAGCCTATGCCGTCGATGATGTTCATCGGGTTGAATGCCGCCTGCTCGGTCTCGGCAAAGAAGTTCTCGGGGTTGCGATTAAGTTCCAAGATACCCACATCGTGCAGCGGGAAATCACCGTGATACCACACCTTTGTAAGGTCGAAAGGGTTGATGTGGTACTCCCTCGCTTGCTCCTCCGTCATCAACTGCACCTGCATCAGCCAACGAGGGTAGTCGCCACGCTCGATGGCCTCGAACAAATCTCGTTGATGCGACTCTCTATCCTTGGCAATTATAGTCTCCGCCTCTGCATCGGTCATATTCTTGATGCCTTGCAAGGTGCGAAGGTGGAACTTTACCCAAGTGCGGCGGTTGTCGGCATTGATAAAACTATAAGTGTGGCTGCCAAAGCCGTGCATATGGCGGAAGGAGTAGGGGATGCCTCGGGGCGACATCGTGATAGTGACCTGATGCAATGCCTCGGGCAGCAGTGTCCAGAAATCCCAATTGCTGTTTGCCGAGCGCATGCCGGGGCGAGGGTCTCGCTTGTTGCCGTGGTTGGGGTCGGGAAATTTCAGCGGGTCACGCAGAAAGAATACGGGCGTATTGTTGCCCACCAAGTCCCAATTGCCGGTGTCGGTATAAAACTTCATCGCAAAGCCACGAATATCTCGCTCGGCATCGGCTGCACCTCGCTCTCCCGCCACGGTCGAGAAGCGGACAAAGCAGTCTGTCTTCTTACCCACCTTGGCAAAGATTGAGGCTCGGGTGTAAGCGGTGATGTCGTGTGTAACGGTAAATATGCCGTAGGCTCCTGCACCCTTGGCGTGCATACGCCTTTCAGGAATTACTTCACGGTCAAAGTGCGCTAACTTTTCGGTTAGCCACGGATCTTGAAGCGTTACAGGACCTCGAACACCTGTGGTCTGTGTGTTCTGATTGTCGGCAATGGGGCGACCGTTTTCGGCTGTTAGATGTTTCTTGTCATTCTGTTTATAGCGGAAATTTGTAAATATCTATCATTATATTTCCAAAATTGTGCCATACCATTTTTATGGCGGTAAATCATCCCTCGCCGGGTTTGTAATCGATTATCATTTTAAGAGTAGAGGTGTTCCGGGAAGAGGTTTGAAGCGAGAAAAGATATGCAAAAAGAAACCGTTCGAAGAACTACTCCGAACGGTTTGTTGTAAATATAATTTACAGATTGGTTTTATCACCATATCTCACTGCATGTTTTGTTCAAACGCTTTGCTAACCTCAGTTAAAGATACGGGTTTCATTTGAGGAATTAATTTCAATCTAATATCAAACTTGCCTGATTCATACATATATTTAATAAGAGAGTAATTCCTGTGCTTGCGAATTAAATCATCGTCTTCTTTGTATGTATCTTTATATGCTCGCCTGATTAGCGTGCGCTCGACTAACGTGTACCGAAGATGCGGTCGCCGGCATCGCCCAAACCCGGCAGAATGTAGTTCTTCTCATTCAGACCCTCATCGAGTGCTGCGATGTATATATCCACGTCGGGATGCTGCTCCTCTACCGCCTTCACGCCTTGTGGCGATGCTACCAAACACATAAGCCTAATTGATTTGTAGCCATCCTCTTTCAGTCGTCGGATTGCGTCGCAGGCACTTCCACCGGTTGCCAACATAGGGTCGGTAACGATTACCAGACGCTCCTTGTTTGCCGGCATCTTGTAATAGTAGAATACAGGCTGACAGGTCTCCTCGTCACGATACATGCCGATGTGTCCGACACGTGCCGAAGGAATCAACGATGTTAGACCATCGACCATACCCAAGCCTGCACGCAAAATAGGGGCGATAACCACCTTCTTGCCTGCAATTTTGGGGGCATTCATCTTCATCAACGGAGTCTCAATCTCCTCGTATGTCAGCGGGAAATCACGTGTAATCTCGTAACCCATAAGCATTGCAATCTCTTTTAGAGATTCTCTAAACTTCATAGTTGAGGTCTCTTTGTTGCGCATAATGCTGAGTTTGTGCTGCACCAATGGGTGGTCTATTATGTGTAGTGCCATAATTGAAGTTTTTTAGTGTTCTTTCTGCAAATATAACAAATAATTTCTGGATAAGGTTAGTGTGCCAACAAAAAAACGACCTTGCTTTGTGCAAGGTCGTATAAAAATGTATTGTTTAGATTAATCAAATTTTTCATTCAGGCTCTTCTCGAATTCGTCTGCTGCAAGTTTTAGAGCCCCGACATAGAAATCGAAATAGTGCTTGAATATCGCCATTGAAGGCATAAGCGACTCTACGACTATATATGCCACATCATCTTCGGCATCATACCTAAATTTTAATACCCTAAAAGTTTGTGTAAACTCTATACAAGTTTGGTATATGTGAGCAAGATCTCTATTCGAGAGAGATTTTTGCTTGGTATGATTTAAAATAAAAGGTGTAATCCCACCAACGCCCGTATAGATACGCACATAATCTTCATCAACTCTAACAAATATACCCAGACCTTGATACTTAAAAGTGAGATATTTCACTTCACCACTCTCTCTCCATTCGGGAACATATCCCTCATTTTGGATAAATTCGTGTACGGCAACGATATTGACGGGTGTCGGATTTAAGGCTTCGAGAACGCCTTTGGCAATTCCATCGCCCTTCTCAGCCATCTTTTGAAGTTTTGTTTGGCGTGTCGGCTTAATTTTCTCCGCTCGCTTCTCCGAAGCAACTCCCTGCTGCGCACCCAATAATAGCAAGGTAAGGAGAATGGTTAATGTCTTTTTCATAATTATTAAGAAAATAAGATCAATGCGATGATTCCAAGCACGATAATGATCGTAAGGAGCATACACCCCCTATTCATATTCTGCACTTTTGCCGCCTCTTTTGCCCTTGCAATATCTTTTGATAAATCTTTTTCGATTTCATCGTGTACAATACTCCAAACTGCACTTTCATTATAATTCACTTGTAAGATATACTTATTAAATAGTTCTTCTTCCATTTTCATATATCGAACAAGTGCTTCACCCATTGGTAGTATGTCCAACTGTATCAAAACATTTCGATACTTCATATAATCTACAC
>JAZOWW010000031.1:0-25170 GCA_045659425.1 Alistipes sp.
TCCGGAGGGAGCAACAATCCTCGACTTCGCCTTCGACATCCACACCAACCTCGGCTCAACCTGCGCCGGCGGTAAGGTAAATGGTCGTGCCGTACCTATTCGTGAAACCCTCAAAAACGGAGATATTGTCGAGATTCTCTCCCAGAAGCACCAGCAACCAAAGGCCGACTGGCTCAACTGCGTCGTAACGAGCAAGGCTCGCTCACGTATCAAGGCCTTCCTGCGTGAAGAGCAGGCCAAGGCGGCACGTATGGGTCGTGAGGAGTTGGAGCGCAAACTCAAAAATTGGAAACTTACCTCAAAGAGTATCGATGAGGTTGTGGCATACCTCTGCAAATACTACAAGCAGCGCACCGGTACGGCACTCTACCAGTTGATAGCAACCGAGAAGATTGATTTGTCGGTAGTCAAGGAGGTGCTGACAAAGTGGCTTTCGGGCGAGACCGACGAGTTGCGTCGTGCTGCGGAAGCGGAGGCAGAGCGCCTGCGCAAAAGCAACACAGCGCCAACTGCGCCTCGCACGCAAACTGACGCTCTGGTTATCGACGAGAGCATCAATAACATTGTATATAAGTTGGCCAAATGTTGTAACCCTATCAAGGGCGATGACATATTTGGATTTGTAACCATAAACTCAGGCATCACAATCCATCGCAACGACTGCCCGAATGCCAAGCGTATGCGAGAGACCTATCCTTACCGAATTATGGAGGCACGCTGGCGTGACCATGCACAAGGCTCGTTCCGTGTAACGATTGCCATCACGGCACACAATGCTACGGGTCTGGCAAATCAGATTACCGAGGTGGTCAGCCACGATATGAAACTTAACATCCGCTCGCTCAACCTCTCCTCTCGTGGCGATGGCACAGGCATCGGCACCATAAGCGTCGAGGTCCCTTCTACGGGAGTGGTTGACACGCTGATTCACGCAATATTGCGCATCAAGGGCGTGCAACGAGCCTACCGAGTAAACAACTAAAACAGATAAACAAATGAGAAAACTTATTAACCTATTACTTGTAATCTTTGTGGTGTCGAGTGCCTCGGCACAGACAACCTTCACTTCGCAGTTGAAGGCCTCGGCGAGCAAAGGGGCAAACATCTACGGAACAGTAGAGTGTGACGGCAAACCGCTCTCCGGCGTAGTGGTATCGGATGGTTACGAGGTTGTGACCACCAATAAAAAGGGTGTGTACAACATCAAATCGGCCAAGCAGAATGGCTATGTATTTATCACGCTGCCATCGGGCTATGAGGCAATGACTGAGGGTAAAGATGTTGTACCGCAGATATGGGCAGAACTTACCGGCGACACCAAAACAAAGGAGCGTCACGACTTTACGCTTCGCAAGGTTGACAACGATCGTCATGTAATCGTGGCCGTTGCCGATATTCACCTTGCAAACCACCACAACGACATCGGTGAGTTTACCAACGTATTTCTCCCTTCGTTGCGTGCCGAGTTGAAGCAGTACCAGGAGCAGAACATCCCGATTTACACCCTCGCTTTGGGCGATAGCACCCACGAGATATATTGGTACGACTACCTATACGACATCAGCAATTTCCGACGCACATTGGCAGAGGTGGAGTACCCTACGCAGTTCTTCAACAGTATGGGTAACCACGACAACGACGGTGCCGTACCTCAAAGTCCAAGCGTTGACTTCGACGCTACGGCGAAGTATCGCAAGACATTTGGTCCGACATACTACTCATTCAATATCGGCAAGATTCACTACGTGATACTTGACAACATCCACTACATCAATGCCCCCGGCGGAAAGAAGGCGAAGGGCATTGTCGGCTCACGCAACTATACCACCGAAATATCTCGTGAGCAGATGGATTGGCTGGCAAAGGATTTGGCACTCGTCGAAGATAAGAATACTCCTATCATCATCGGCGGCCACTCGCCTCTGTTCCAATACAAGAACGGAATGAGCGGCACAATCCGCTCTCGCATCCCTGATGAGAATGCCGCAGAGTTGACAAATCTGCTCAAAGATTTCAAGACCGTACACATCTTGGGCGGTCACACCCATCGCAACCGTGTAACCTACGGTCGTGACGATGCGCAGCGCCCTGAGTTGAAGAACATTATCGACCACAACATCGTGGCTGTGGCGGGATCACTCTGGTACTCTTCGGGATTTGGTGGCCCGCAGATTGGTTCGCTCGGAGAGCCTGCCGGTTGCAAAATATTCCCTATTGACGGTACAGATATAAAGTGGTACTTTAAAGCATCGCAATATGATGCCGACAAGCAGTTTACCTGCTTCGACATGAATGAGGTACGCAAATACTTCAAAAATAGCGGCGAGAATCGTGTCTTCATTGACCACTTCCCTAAACGTACCAACTATGCCGAATACGAAGGTGAGAATGTGGTTATGATTAACGTCTGGGATTGGGCTTCGGATTGGAAAATCTCAGTTACCGAGAACGGAAAGAAACTTGCCGTAAAGCGCAAGAAGGCGGAGCATCCGCATATGCTCTCCTCTATCGACATCCCTAACGCTTTGTGGTTGAACAAGTTCACAGGCAGCGGCAGCAAGCGCAAGCCTCACCCTCACATGTTCCACGTCACCACATCGGCACCCGACTCGACCATTGAGGTTAAAGTTACAGACTCATTTGGCAACGTGTACACCGAGACAATGGTGCGTCCAAAGAGATACCACAGACATATGAAATAATAATATAAAACAACCTATACTATGAAAAGACTACTTAATTGCTTAACTCTTATGCTGATGGTGGCAACGACCGCATCGGCACAAACCTCCTACACATCCACAGCAAAGGTATCGGCTAAACAAGGATCTACAATCTATGGTGTTGTAGAGTGCGACGGACAGCCTTTGGCAGATGTTGCAGTGTCGGACGGATACGAGATTGTACGCACCGACAAGAGGGGAGTCTATCAGTTGTCGTCGGCAAAGCGCAACGGTAACGTTTTTATCACAATTCCTTCGGGATATGAGGCTCCTACTGTGGGCGACGATGTTGTTCCTCAGTTCTGGGCTGAACTCACGGCCGACGCCCAGACTCCGGAGCGTCACGACTTCTCGCTGCGCAAGGTCGATAACGACCGCCATGTGATTGTTGCCGTGACCGATATACACTTAGCAAACCGCCTCAATGACGTTGAGATGTTTACCAACTCTTTTGTACCAAACCTGACGGCCGAATTGGAGCAGTA
Organism: Alistipes sp.; assembly: GCA_045659425.1. Lineage (GTDB taxonomy): Bacteria > Bacteroidota > Bacteroidia > Bacteroidales > Rikenellaceae > Alistipes. The sequence continues at coordinate 3,209 of JAZOWW010000031.1, forward strand.
TCGCAAGCAGGGTATTCCTGTATATACCATAAGCATGGGCGACAATAGTTTCGATATATATTGGTACGACTATCTATACGATATCAGAGATTTCCGTCGCTCGCTTGCTGAGGCGAAGTACCCAACTCCATTCTTCAATGCCATGGGTAACCACGACAACGACGGCGCAACACCTCACGGCGAGGATACCGACTTCCTGGCTGCGGCGAAGTATCGCAAGGCTTTTGGCCCGACATACTATTCGTTCAACCTCGGCAAGATTCACTACGTAATCCTTGACAATATCATCTACCACAACGAGCCAAAGAGCAACGCCAAGAAGGGAAAAGGCATTGTCGGCGCACGCAACCACTCACAGGCTCTGACCAGAGAGCAACTCGACTGGCTGGCAAAGGATTTGGCGAGCGTGGATAAGAATACCCCGGTTATCTTCGGTGTACACAGCCCTATCTTCCGCTACGCCAACTACATGGATGGCGAGATAAGCATTCGCCTGCCGGAGGATCAGCAAAAAGAGTTTGTCAACCTGATTAAGGATTTCAAGACCGTGCACGTCCTTTCGGGACACACCCACCGCAACCGCTGCTGCTATGGTTATCGTGACCAGAGCAAGCCGGAGATTGCTAATGTTACCGAGCACACCGTCGTAGCAGCATCGGGCGCACGCTGGCACACCTCGGCATTTGGCGGCCCGCAGATTGGCGTTACGGGTGACCCTGCCGGATGCAAAATTCTCCCTATCGACGGCACCGACATCAAATGGTACTTCAAGGCTACGGAGCATGACCGCAGCAAACAGTTCCAAACCTACGATATGAACGAGGTGCGCAAATACTTCAACGAGAATGGCGAGATACGGGTATTCCTCGACCACTTCCCAAAACGTACGGACTACGGCAAGTTTGAGCGTGATAACGCCGTAATGATTCACGTATGGGATTGGGCTACCGATTGGACAATCTCTGTCAAAGAGAACGGCAAAGAGCTTGACATAAAACGTAAGAAGGCCGAGAGCCCTCAATATATGGTTACATACGATGTACCAAAGCGTCTGTGGATGTTTGACCTCAACACAGAAAGCAGCAAAAAACGCTCAAATCATCCGCATATGTTCCACGTAACCACTTCTGCTCCTGATTCGACACTCGAAATCAGCGTTACCGACTCCTTTGGAAATGTCTATACCGAGACGATGGAGCGTCCGAAGGTGTTTAATAAGTATGCAAAATAAACCAAACCGATATGAAGAGACTACTTAACACATTCATTCTTGCCATTATCTCCACGACGGCGGTTATGGCACAAAGCACCTTCCAATCAGCGTTGAAAGCGTCGGCAAAGAAGGGCTCGACAATCTATGGCGTTGTAGAGTGCGACGGTAAACCAATGGCAGGTGTAGCCGTTTCCGACGGTTATCAAATCGCACTGACCGACAAGAAGGGTGTCTATCAGTTGCAGTCGGCAAAGCGCAACGGTAACGTATTTATCACTATTCCTTCGGGCTACGAGGCTCCGACCTCGGTAGAGAATTGCGACCCAATCCCGCAGTTCTGGGCTGACCTTACGGCCGATGCCCAGACACCGGAGCGTCACGACTTCTCGCTTAAAGCCGTGGACAACAAAAAGCACGTAATGCTGACTATTACTGACGTGCATCTCTCTAACCAACTTGGCGACATCGACCAGTTCAACACGGTGGTGATGCCACGTATTCGTGAGGAGGTGGAGAAGTATCGCAGCCAGGGTATTCCTGTATATACAATGTGTATGGGTGACAGCAGTTTCGACCTCTTCTGGTACGACTTCCTTTTCGACATTTCGGACTTCCGCAACGCTCTGCGTCAGAACAACTACCCTACCACAATGTTCCACACAATGGGTAACCACGACAATGACGGTGCGACCACACCTTTTGCCGATACCGACTTCAATGCTACGGCTAAATATCGCAAGACATTCGGCCCGACATACTACTCGTTCAATATCGGAGGTATTCACTACGTAATGCTCGACAATATCTTCTACCACAACGAACCTAATCCAAAGGCAAAGAAGGGTGGCAATATGGCCGGTTCACGCAACCACTCTTCGGGCATCTCGGCCGAGCAGGTTGAGTGGTTGAAGAAGGATTTGGCATTGGTTACCGACAAATCTACCCCTATCGTTGTAGGTATGCACTGTCCTGTGTATCGTTTTCGCAAGGATACAGGCACAGAACTCATGACCTACTTCCACAACAGCGAGCGCAAGCGTGATATGGCTCCTGCGTTGGAGTTTTCGACGCTCTTTAAGGAGTTTGAGCAGGTACACTATGTTTCGGGACACACTCACAAACTCTACACCACACGTTGCAAATTGGATACGGCGCACCCTGTTCTCGCCAATACGATTGACCACAACGTAGGCGGCATCTGCGGTGCCTGGTGGTTTACCGGCGCACACGGAGGTCTGCACCTGGCTCCGGATGGAGCGCCTGCGGGCTTCAAAGTATTTACCATCAAGGATAAAAATATCGAGTGGTACTACACCTCGGCCAACGATGGAGCGGAGAGGCAGTTCCGCTCGTTCGACCTCAACGAGGTGAGCAAGTACTACGCAAATAGCGGCGAGGTTCAGGTATTTCTCAAAAATCACGACAAGCGCTCGAAGTTTGCCAATTTGAAGCCAAACCGTGTAGCAATCCACATCTGGGACTGGGATCCTGAATGGAAAATCTCAGTTAAGGAGAATGGCGTCGAGTTGCCTGTCGTACATCGTCCTATGGAGAATCCGCAGTACACCGTATCGTACTATATCCCTAAGACCGTTTGGCGACGTGACCTTTGCGTTTCTCGCTACAATACTGCCGAGAAGACCCCGCACATGTTCCACGTTACCGCTTCGGCACCGGATACAACTCTCGAAATTACCGTTACCGACCCATTTGGCCGTACATACACCGAGAGCATGGTGCGTCCGAAGGAGTTTTCTAAGATGATGAGATAAAATATACAATATAATAACTATTATGAAACAAGATTTTGTTATTGGCCTTGATTACGGCTCCGACTCTGTGCGTGCAATTTTGGTAAATGCGCACACAGGAGAGCAACTTGCCGAGGCAGTTCACAACTACGAGCGTTGGCGCAATGGTTTGTACTGCAATGCGGGCGAGAGCCGTTTTCGTCAGCACCCACTGGACTACTTGGAGGGTCTGCACAATGTTCTGCATGGCATTCTCGACCCTCACAAGGAGGTTGCACCTTACGTTCGTGCCATATCTGTTGACACGACGGCCAGCACCCCTTGTCTAACAGACGAGAACCTTCAACCTCTTTCGCTCAAAGAGGAGTTTAAGGATAATCCCGATGCAATGTTCGTACTCTGGAAGGACCACACGGGCGTAGCCGAAGCAGCAGCAATTGAGGCAGCCTGCAAGCAGAGTCCGATAGACTATACCGAGGTTTCGGGTTACCACTACTCGGCAGAGTGTTTCTGGGCAAAGGTTATGCACCTGTTGCGTACATCGCCCGAAATTCGTCAGGCTGCACACTCTGTTATCGAGTGTAGCGACTACATCACTGCAACGCTGACCGGCACAACAGACCCCGCAAAGAACAGAATGGGACACTGCAACGCATCGCAAAAGATGTTCTGGTCGGAGAAGTGGGGAGGCTTCCCGCCTGAGGAGTTCTTCGAGGGTTTGGAGCCTGCGCTCATTCCTATCTTGCGCACACTCAATGCCAACAAATATACCTGCGACAAGCCGTATGGCACAATCTCGAAGGAGTGGGCTGCCGAACTCGGCCTCAACGAGGATGTTGTAATCGGTTGCGGTAACGTCGATTCTCACCAAGGAGCAATTGGTGCAGGTGTAGCATATAAGACAGCAATGATTAATCTCGGCACTTCGGGTTGCTGTATGTTCGTAATCCCGAACGAGGTCCTGAGCGACCGCATCATCGACGGCGTATTCGGACAGGCCGACAGTTGTATCCTGCCGGGATTGGTGGGCTTTGAGGTTGGTCTTTCGGCCTTCGGAGATGCTTATGCTTGGTTGCGTCGCACGCTCGCATACCCTGTAACCGAGATTCTCGGCAAGAGCGAGAGCATCGACGAGCAGACCCGTACCGCATTGGTGGAGGAGGTGTCGGATAAGATTCTCTATCAGTTGGGCGAGGATGCTGCGAAGTTACCACATCGTCTTGACGCTCCATTTGCAACCGATTGGTTTAACGGTCGCCGCTCACCAGAGCCAAACCAAAACCTTTGGGGGTCGCTTATGGGCTTGCGCTTGTCAAGTTCTGCACCGGAACTATACTACGCTATCGTAGAGGCTACGGCATTGGCAATGAAGACCATCGTAGATCATCTGCGAGAGCGTGACATCGACTTCGACGCCTTTATCGGCGTTGGCGGTATCTCGCAGAAGTCTCCATTTGTAATGCAGATGCTGGCAGATGCCATCGGCAAGGAAATTCGTGTGTCGGAGTGCAAGCAATCGTGCGCACTCGGCTCGGCAATATGCGCATCGGTAGTGGCGGGCATATACCCAACTATCGAGGAGGCACAGAAGGCATTGTGCCGTCCAATCATCCGTACCTATACTCCGAATGCGGAACACAGAGAGTTCTTGCAGCGTCGTCACGAACTCTATCGTGCAGCAGGAGTGTTTACTGAAAATATAATCAAAAACCTATAATAAATTTAATATCATGAAGACTATTAAAGAGCCTGCACGTGAACTTAACGTCCGTGCCGAAGTAGATGTTCTTGTTGTCGGCGGTGGCCCTGCCGGCTTGATGGCAGCCGAGGCTGCTGCTCAGGACAAGAACTTGAAGGTAATGTTGCTTGAACAGCGTGGTTATCTTGGCGGAAACCTCACCATCGGTCTGCCAATTCTCTCATTCCTCGGTCCTAAGGGTAACCAGGTAGTGAAGGGTGGCGCACAAAAGTTTATCGACCGTATGTGGGCAAAGGGTGCTGCCAGCGAACACAAGCCTTGCAAGAATCACATGTCACTCACAATCATCGACCCTGACCAGGCAAAGACCGTGGCTTGGGATATTATGGATGATGCAGGTGTAAATGTTTTACTCTACGTTTTTGTAGTTGACACCATTGTAGAGAATGGCAAAGTTAGGGGTGTAATCATCGAGACCAAGGCTGGTCGTGAGGTTATCCTTGCAAAGACCGTTATCGACTGTACGGGCGATGCTGACGTAGCATATCGTGCCGGCGTTGAGTGCAACAAGGGCGACGAGAATGGCGGAATGCAGCCTCCTACCCTTATGTTCCTTATGCGTGGCGTAGAGATGCAGAAGCTGCGTGATGCAATCTGCAATGAGCCTGAGAAGTACGATATGGACGTTATGCCTACTTCACAATTCCGTGAGGGCAAGTTCATCACCGTAGGTTTGCGTGGCCGTATCTTGGAGGCACAGCAGAAGGGCTACAAGGTTCCTGTGGCTCGTACAATCCTTATCACGGGTCTTAACGAAGATGAGATTTGGGTAAATATGACCCGTGTATCGGGCGTAGATGCTACCGACCCTGCAAGTTATACCAAGGGAGAGCATGATGCTCGCCAGCAGATGTACGAGGTTATGGCTTACCTCAAAGATTTCGTGCCAGGATTCGAGAATTCTTGGTTGGAGCGTTCTGCTGCATTTATGGGTATCCGTGAGACACGTGTTATCGTAGGTAAGTATGTGATGACGGCTCAGGACATTCTTGAACAAAAGCCTTTTGAGGATGCTATTGCTGTTGCAGGTTATCCGGTGGATATCCACCATGCACAGGGTGGCGACTGTACAATGCTCTTCTGCGAGGATGCATACGACATTCCATACGGCGTACTCGTTCCTGAGAAGATCGAGGGTCTGCTCGTGGCTGGTCGTTGCTCGGCAATGGATCACGAGGCTATGGCTGCAACCCGTGTAATGTCAACATGTATGGCATTGGGCGAGGCCGCAGGTACTGCTGCTCGTGTAGCACTCGCTGATGGCGTTGAGGTTAGCGCAGTAGAGGTAGCAAAGGTTCAGAAGGCTCTGCTTGAGAACGGTGCATATTTGGGAGAAGGAAGAAATTTAATGTAAAAAATAGTTATGAATACTTATTTTGAGCCTGCACGTGAGATTAAAGTTCGTGCAGAAGTTGATGTCCTGGTGGTTGGAGCAGGCCCTGCGGGATTGATGGCTGCCGAGGCTGCGGCTAAAAACAGCAACTTGAAGGTTATGTTGCTCGAATCACGTGGTTTCTTGGGTGGAAACCTTATCTTGGGTTTGCCTATCTTGTCTATGCTTGACAAGGATGGCAACCAGATTATTAAGGGTGCTACCGGTCGCTTTGTTGAGTGTTTGCAGGAGCGTGGCATGGCAACAGGTCACAAGCGTTGTAAACTCCACATCTCGCTTACAATGGTAGATCCTGAGGCTGTCAAGACCTTGGCGTGGGAGATTATGGACGAGAACAACGTGGAGGTACTCATGTACACCAACGTAGTAGATACACTTGTTGAGAATGGCAAGGTTACAGGTGTAATCATCGAGAGCAAGGCGGGTCGTGAGGCTATCCTTGCCAAGACCGTAATCGACTGCTCGGGCGACGCCGACGTAGCATACCGTGCAGGTGTTGAGTGCACCAAGGGAGACGATAGAGGCCGTATGCAGCCACCTACCCTTATGTTCTCAATGCGTGGCGTAGATATCGCACAGGTGCGTGACAACGTAGTAAACCACTCAGACAAGTATGGTATGGATATCATGCCACCTGAGCAGTTCCGTCAGGGCAACTTTACAATGGTGGGTTACCGTGACCAGCTCAGCGAGGCTCGTGAGCGTGGTTTCAACATCACCGTTGCCCGTACTATCTTTATGACCGGTATCAAGGACGATGAGTTGTGGGTAAACATGACCCGTGTATCGGGAGGTGATGCTACCGATCCTGTTAGTTATACGAACGCCGAGCGAGAGTGTCGCCGACAGATGTACGACGTGGCTCGCTACCTGATTGAGTATATCCCTGGTTTCGAGAATGCATGGATTGAGACCGTTCCTCCATTCACAGGTATCCGTGAGACTCGTGTTATCGTAGGTAAGTATATCATGACAAGCGAGGATTTGCTCGAAGCACGTAAGTTCGACGATGCAATCGCTGTTGCAAGTTACCCTATCGACCTCCACCATGAGGAGGGTGGCGATTGTACGCTTATCTATGGTAAGGGCTCTTACGATATCCCTTACCGTACACTCGTCCCTGAGAAGATTGAGGGCTTGCTTGTAGCGGGTCGTTGCTCGTCAATGGACCACGGCGCTATGGCGGCTACACGTGTTATGTCAACCGTTATGGCTATGGGCGAGGCAGCCGGTACCGCTGCTCGTATCGCAGTTGAGGATGGCGTTGAGCCATCGGCTGTGAATGTAAAGAAGGTACAGGAGGCCCTGCTCGCTAATGGTGGATACCTTGGATAGATGTATGAAACGATTTTTTTTGATAATTCTTATATCCCTGATGCTTACAGGCGTTGTTGAGGCTCGCAAGCCTCACAACCCTGTGCATAGGGTTATGAGTTGCAACATTCGCATCACAGGTCTGCCTGCTGATGAGATAGATGGTCGTCGCTGGGATGACCGCAAAAAGTATATGATTGAGGTAATCCGCAAGCAGAAGCCCGACGTGGTGATGATGCAAGAGGTTATCTACGACTCTTATGCCTACTGTAAGGAACAACTCAAAGAGTATGTCGCATTCGGATTCGAAGGACCGGAGATGGACCCTTACACCGAGGGCTATCACCTTATTGGTAAGAATGTGATATTCTTCCGCCGTGACCGCTACGATCTCGTGTCGGCCGGCTGTTATTGGCTCTCCGAAGATCCTGTAATCGGCGGCAGTATCTCATGGGGCACAAACCGTGCAAGACACTGCAATTGGGTACGAGTCATGGATAAACAGAGCGGCAAACAACTCCGCCTGTTGGATATCCACCTCGATCACAAGGAACAGTTGGCAAAAGAGAATCAAGCACATCTGGTTGTGCGAGAGGCTGCTCAATACGCTGAGAACTTCCCGCAAATCATCTGCGCCGACTTCAATTCAAAGAAACACCAACCACAAGTCCGCCACTTTATGGAGAATGGTTGGCATGACGCCTATGACGAATTACACGGCGGCAAGGAATTCGGTTATACAGCCCACGCCTTTCTTGGGCCAAACCGCCCACCAAAGCCTACACATGGTCGTATAGACTATATTCTGACAAAAGGAGATGCAAAGGCTCTCTCTTGCGAAATTCTCACAGACAACCTCAACGGAATGTATCCGTCGGACCACTACTTTATGTTGGCAGAGATAGTTCTGGAATAACTTCTAACACCTAATACTATGAATAAGAACTACTACACAACCCCTCTCCTTCAAAACCTTTCTCTACATATAGAATTAGGTTTTGCTTGTTCAATTGAAACACCTGTTGTGAAGGAGGAACTTGATTGGTAAACATCTAAAACTATCCGTATATGAAACTTCTACTAATCTGTTTGACAACTCTTCTGACGATGAGTTGCAACAACTTCTCTGATGACAATGGTATATCTGCACCATTGCAAAGCAAGACGTTCCACGCCACATTCGGCGAGGATCTCTCTCGTGTATATTTAGACTCCGAATTAAAACTGCATTGGAATGCCTCGGACGAAATCTCAATCTTCTGCTCTACGACCAACGAGCAGTATCAGTTCACGGGCAAAGATGGCGATCTCTCCGGCGACTTCTCGGCTGTTGAGCAGGGCGCTACCTCTGCAACATTCAACCACAACTATGCAGTCTATCCATACCTTAGCAATACTGCTATGCAGAACGAGGGCTCAATCTCTTATACGCTTCCTGCGACACAAGAGTACGCATATAACTCTATGGGCAGAGGTGTCAATACGATGGTAGCCGTCAGCAAAGATACTGAGAGCGAGGATCTGCAATTCCGCAACCTCTGCGGATACCTCTGCCTGCAACTCTATGGCAAGGATGTAATGTTGAAGCAGATTGTCGTAGCGGGAAATAACAACGAAAAACTTGCCGGCAGAGCGACAATAACGGCGGCACACGATGCCCTGCCAACCGTCAAGTTGGCAAGCAATGCATCCAAGAGCGTAACTCTCAACTGCAATGGCGTGACCCTTGGCGACAGCACAACACCGACCAACTTCTACATAACCCTCCCTCCGACAACATTCGAGGAGGGATTCACCGTTACCGTAACCGACACCGAGGGCAAGGTTTACACAATCGTTAAGGACGAGGAGGTCGTTATCGAGCGCAACACCATTCAGCCGATGAAGGCAACAAGTGTTGTCACCGAGAAGGTAACAATCGATGGCTTGACCGCTCCCGAATCGCTCTCAATGCCTGCACAAACAATCGATGTGCAGACAATATCTGTCGGATGTAGCACCGAGGATGTTACAGTATCTGCTTCCGAGCAGTGGTTTGGCGTTGTTGGTGGCTCTGCAACCGTTACAAAGGGTAACACAAAGAGTGTGACCCTCTGGCTCGAACCAAACTTCTCGACCAAGGAGCGTTCGGGCGAGATTACCATAACGGGTGCGATTAGCGGCACTACGGTAACAATTCCATTATCACAGCCTGCATACTTTACCTCCGTAACAGAGGGATTCCCTGCAAAATTGGAGACACAGACCTTCATCAGTACCAATTGGGAGTCAAAGGGTATCTGTTCGCCGGTTGACAGCCCTGCCATATTGAGTGCAGTGAGTGTAAATGGTAAGAAGTTGAACTTTAATGTCAATGGTGGAGCAGAACTCTCAGGCACAGAGAAGGGCGACTACTTCATCTATGCCGTACCTGTTGAGAATATGCCTGCCGGAGAGCAAATAGACTTTATGTGTACTATTGTCCCTACCGAGAGCAACTCGCCGAAGTATTGGATTTTCGAGTATTGGGATAATGGCCGCTGGAACGCTATCGATAGCACTCTGCGTACCGCCGAAGAGGATCCAAACATCCGCTACTCATTCTACAACAAGTACTTCTCGTCGGCACATCACACCGTATATACACAGTCATTCTCTCTCAGCGAGCCTGTTGTGAACGACTGCGTAAAGGTACGTCTGCGCACACTCAGCACAGGTGCCGGCATTACCAAATTCTCGTCCGGCGGCCGATATATGAGCCTCTATCTCATTCGCTACAAGAATGCCCCTGCGATTACCGACACCAAGAAGATGCTCTTCGTGGGTAACTCCTTTACATACTATTATGGTACAGCATTTATGCTCAAAGAGATTGCCCGCACAGAGGGTCATCAGATTGAGGCAATCATCAGCACCAAGGGTAGTCAGGAGTTCACCGAGCATCTGCAACTCGAACGTACACATGAGGCTATCGCCCGTGGCGGTTTCGATTACGCCTTCTTGCAGGATGCCTCGAATAACAGTGCCATCTATGCCGACCAGGGCTCTCCTCATATCATCCAGGGATGCGAGGAGATTTACCGACTCACAAAGAGTTACTCCCCGTCGTGCAATATCATATTTGAGCGTGCGTGGGGCTGTCCGAAGGACAACTATCGTGGCTACGGCAGTTATGATCGTCTTGACTACCTGACCAAGAAGGGCGCAGAGATGATTAAGGAGCAGATGGCAGCGAAGGGTATGGATGTAACCATAAGCCCTATCGGTCTCGGTTTCCGTGTGGGTCGTTCGCAGGGACTTTCACTGCTGCACACCGACAACCACCACCAGAACCGTACAGGTGCTTATTTGAAGAGTTGTATCAACTATCTATTGATCTATGGTAAGCCTTTCAGTAGCAATGTGAGCAACTGTGGCGTAGATGCAACAACCGCTGCAATCGTGCGACAGATTGCCGAGAAGGTTGTATTCGAGGGAGTAGATGAGGTATATGATTTCGAGACTCCGGAGGTTGCAAACACCGCAAACTGCTATGTTATTGACAAGGCGGGTACATACTCGTTCCGTGCCGATATTATGGGTAACGGAAATATCCCTGTCGGCTCGGCTATCACTTCTGCTAAATTGAATGGTAAGGGTGCAAAGGTGCTTTGGGCAACCTTTAACACCACTACTGCTCCACAATCGAACGACGAGTTGATTTCCAACGTGAAGTTTGAGAATAACACCATCAGTTTCTCAACCGGAGTAAATGGATATAAGGAGGGTAATGCGGTAATCGCTCTCTACGAAGATGCTGAATGCAACGGTAAGATCTTGTGGAGTTGGCACATCTGGTTCTGCGACGATTTGAAGGAACAGACCTATAACAAGAAGACTTGGCTCGACCGCAACCTCGGCGCTATATCGGCAACTGCGGGCGAGAGTCTTACAAATGGACTGCTCTACCAGTTTGGCCGTAAGGACCCATTCCGAGGTGCAGGCTCTATCAGTAGCGACGTGTATATCGAGACCACAGGTACATGGCCGGCAACGACCTCAACCATTCCATCATCTCCTGAGGCATATGTGATTGCAAACCCTATGCAGCACATCAACAACCCTGGCTCCTCGAAGGACTGGTTTTCAAGTACAACGGATAATCAGAACCACTATCTGTGGAACTCGCAGGGCAAGACCATGTACGATCCGTGTCCTGAAGGATACAAGGTTCCTGATAAATTGTCTTGGAATATAGATATGGTATCGGATAATCCTCTCTTCACAACCGCCACCTTCGTATATAACTCATCGACCAAGTGTCGTGTCTATACAGAGGGAGATTTGGTGGTTGTATATCCTATCGCAGGATGTATCAGCGCATCAGGAGAGTTGACAAATGTCGGCAAGAAGGGATACTATCGCACTAATGCTCAGTATGGTTCAAATGCTACAGCCAACCATATGGAGATAACTACCTCTGCTGTTGATACCAGCAAAGGTGTATATCGTGTAAGTTGCAACAGCGTTCGTTGCGTAAAGGAGTAACCGACAGATACTCTACAAAACCAAAAGGGTTGCCCGAATAACATTGGGCAACCCTTTTGGTTTACACCTATACCGCCTTGCTCCAATAAAAAGGGGTCACATAATAGGAAAAAAGGCGGTCACGAATTTCGTAACCGCCTTAACAAACTTTGTGGACCCAGAGGGGCATGATCCCACGACCTTCGGATTATGAGTCCGCTGCTCTAACCAACTGAGCTATGGGTCCAAGAGTTTTCCTCTTTTGCGATTGCAAAGATATAAAAAAATGTAGTAACAGTGCAAATTTTTCTACAAAATCACTATTTTTGTAATAAATAAACCCACACTTCCTATGGATAATAAGAGTATCGTCTCAACCTCTGCAATGATATGTGCATCCGTGGCTGCCGGTGCATCGGAGGTTGATGCTGCATCTATTGCCGCCACAAACGACAAGCAACAGCCTAATGTTATATTTATTCTGCTCGACGATGCCGGCTACGGCGATTTCGGCTGCTACGGACAGACGAAAATCGAGACTCCAAACATAGATGCGTTAGCCGAGCGAGGGGTGCGATTTACCGATATGTATGCTGGTGCTCCCGTGTCGGCACCATCTCGTTGCTGCCTCTTAACAGGATTGCACTCTGGACATGCGCAGATTCGATCGAACGACGAGATGATCGGCCGTGGCGACGTGTGGAGCCTGAATGCGATGCGAGAACATCCCGAGTTAGAAGGTCAGGCGTCGTTGACCGCAGGAACGGCTACGCTTGGCACCATGATGCGCCAGGCGGGCTATCGTACGGCGATGATTGGCAAGTGGGGTTTGGGTGGCCCGACCTCGCAGAGTACGCCTATGGATATGGGGTTTGACTACTTCTACGGCTATCTGTGCCAGCGTATGGCGCAATGTTACTATCCGCCATTCCTCTATAATGAGCGTATGCGTGAATATCTAAACAATCCACGCATGGAGTTGGGCGACAAGTTGGACGAAGGAGCAGATCCTTACGAACGAAAGAGTTATGACAAATTCCGAGGCGAGACATACAGTCCCGATGCCATATACAGCAAAATTGAGAACTTTATCGACCACAATAGTCGCAATCCATTCTTCCTGATGTGGACGACAACCATTCCTCACAGCGCCCTTACGGCACCCGACGAGTGGATTGATTATTACGTCAAGAAGTTTGGCGACGAGGAGCCTGTATATAAGGGCAAGGGATACTTCCCGACACGCTATCCGAAGGCTACCTATGCGGCAATGCTCTCCTACCTCGACTACCAGATTGGCGAGCTCGTCAAACTCCTGAAAAAGCAGGGAATTTACGACAATACCGTCATAATGATAACCAGCGATAACGGCCCGACACATAACGCCTACACCAACACCTCGTGGTTTGACTGCGCCGCACCATTCCGCAGTGACAAGGGGTGGACAAAGCGTTCGTTACACGAGGGTGGTATCCGTATGCCGTTCATCGTGTCGTGGGGCGAACGCCTTACGCCTGCCGTAAGCGACTTTATCGGCTACTTCCCTGACGTGATGCCAACGTTGGCCGACATCGCAGGCCTGCGTAGAGAGGATGTGCCGCAGACCGACGGAATATCCTTCCTGCCGACATTGCAGGGCAGCAAGCAGCCGCAACATCCGTATCTCTATTGGGAGTTCCCTCTCTTTAAGGGCGGCAATGGTTGGCTCTGCGTGCGCATGGGCGAATGGAAAGGCCTTGTTGAGGATGTTGCTGCGGGAAATACTGTGATGCAACTATATAGAATTAACGAGGACCCTCGTGAGGAGCATAACCTTGCAGCCAAATATCCTGAGATTGTAGAGAAGATGTGGAAAGCAATAGCCGAGTCGCACACTCCGAATGCCAATCCGCTCTTCAACCTCGATATAACCTTCCCAAAGAGGTAGGTTCTCGATGCATAATAAAAAATGGGGTTGTCAAACATCTGTTGTGCAACCCCATTTTTTGTAATTTGGTTAGATTCTGCGTGTTACACTACTAAACACACATCTCATATATCTTCTCAATATCGGCCTGTGCCAATGGCTTGAAGCCCGGGATTACGCCACCTGCACAAGCCTTCTTAGCCATAGCAGGGAAATCCTCCGCCTTGATACCAACCTTGGTGAAGTTGTCATCAAGACCCAAAGTCTTGAAGAAGAAGTCGGACAACAACTCGATACCCTTCTTCGCAACCGCCATCTTATCCTGCGAAGGCTCAACGCCGAAGACATTAACAGCAAACTGAACATACTTATCCACGTTGCTCTCATCCAAGCAGTACTCCATCCAACGAGGGGTTACGATAGCAAGGCCCAATCCATGAGTAATATCGTAGAATGCCGAAAGTTCATGTTCCATAGGATGGCAACTCCAAGCGTGTCGCTTGCCTGCTGTAATAAAGCCGTTGATAGCCCACGACGATACCCACATAAGGTTCGCACGAGCCTCGTAGTTATCCGGCTCTTCGAGTGCAACAGGGGTGTACTTGATAACGGTCTTCAAGAGTCCCTCCATAAAGCAATCAAGCATATAAAAATCCTGCTCCGGAGCAAAATACACCTCCAAGATGTGAGAGATAATATCTGCTGAGCCACAAGCAGTCTGATATTTGCTTACGGTAAAGGTATTTGTAGGGTCAAGGAACGAAACGCATGGCAACAAGTTGCGGTGGATACGGCCAACCTTCTGCTTTGTAGCGAAGTTGGTAATAACGGCGGCCTTATCCATCTCCGAACCGGTAGCCGACAATGTCAAGATTGAAACAAGTGGAAGACTCCTCTCAATCGGAGCCCTCTTCTCACTCAAAAAGTCCCATGGATCGTGATCTACACACGCACCGGCAGCAATAAACTTACCTGCATCTATTGTCGAGCCTCCGCCCACAGCCAAAACAACATCAATCTTATGCTCTTTACACATATCTGCACCCTTGCGTACCGACTCAATCCGTGGATTTGGCTCGATACCCGAAAGTTCAAACAGTTCCAAACCAGCCTTCTCAATCTCAGCCAAAACAGCATCATAAAGACCAATCTTCTTGATTGAGCCACCGCCATAAATTAGCAACACACGATTTCCAAACTTCTTCAACTCCTCACCCAAGTGTGAAAGTTGATTCTTGCCAAAATAGACCTTGGTAGGGATGTCATAGACAAAATCATTCATAACATTTATGTTTTTAAGGCTTACAAAAGCACAAAGGTAAAATATTTATACGAAAATTGTAAATAAGAACCATGGTCAATATCTCGTAACATCGAAAATCAAGGAGTAATTTATCTATTAATTGTTATAAATAAGTCTTTTTTTGTATCTTTGCCAACGTCAAGCATTTGGCATTTAATAGCGTTTAACCCTTATACCTAGATGGATATATGAAAAATATAAATGCCATATTCTCGGGGAAGTTATTAAACTCTACTCTCCCCATTTATTAGAGCCTTGTTAGAGTTGTAATTCAATCAAAAAATAAATATCTCTAAATGTTGAAACGAATCCTATCTCATATTGCGTTATTCCTCACGGTAGTAATTTTTTGGACAGCGATTGAAATCGCTGGTCCAATAATTTTCAATTTCGAGAATGATTTCAAGTTGATTGACATTGCTCGTGTTGTACTTCATGCTATATTCCATGCAGGTATTATTGTTGGTATTCTATCAATATTTGGCAAGCGTTTATTCGTGGCTATGGTGGGCCTGACAACGATTTATGCAATGATTGCATATGCCAATCTATTATATTTTCGCAGTTTTGGTTTATGCTTCCCTTTTAATATGATGTTTGAGTTTCAGCAATTAGATGGCATAATCGGCACTATATTCTCACTTATGCGATGGTGGGATATATTATTTATAATCATTCCTATAATTGCAATATATACATACATCAAGTTAAGAAACAAAGAGGCATCTTTCTCTCTTAAACATCACCTATGTATTGCGATAATATACATAATCATCACTGCTATCCCAGTTTATGGTATTCTTAAATTCCTAAAATGGCCTATAAACAATTTGCATAAGATGACACATCTCAATTATGCGATGTCACCAATTAAGAATTATCGGGCATTCGGACTTCTTCCATCATTATCTTCTCAGTTATGGAACAACAATAACACTTTAAAGTTATCCGAAGAGCAACAAAACGAGATAAAGATCATTTTAGATACAAATATTAGTATCTTAGATAATTGTCAGCCAAACAATATCTTACCAAAGAAGAATCTTCTAATATTACTTATGGAGGCTATGTCCTCCGATTGCATCCACAATGAGTACATGCCTACCTTGTACTCATTGTGCAACACCTCAACTACACTCTATTGTCCTAAGGTTAAACAACTTGAACAAGGAGCAATGTCAATTGGAGGTCAATTCGTAGTAACAAGCGGCCTGCATGGCCTGCGCAACGCTATATTCGTGGCAGACTTCCCGAACAATAAGTACCCGTCAATTGCATTTGATATGCTACAAAGAGATAGTTGTTGTTATACCTCCTCAATTGTTAGCAGTAAAAAAGACTTTTGGCAACAAGATATTGTTAACCAACAACTATCACTATATAATTTATTTGGCCTACAAGAGATAGAGAAAAGTATATCTAATCCTTGTTATAACAAACATGACTGGATTGATGACGGCTCTCTATTCGAATTTGCGGCAGCCAAAATCAAAGATATTGAGCAATCTTTTTGTATGATACTTGTTCCTAGCAATATGCATTCGGAATGGAATAAAGATGTTAACATTGTTTATGATGCCTCTTTCTTTGCACATATACAAGATCCTAAACTTTACGAGTACATGCGCCGTGCTCGTTACCTCGATGATCAGATTGCTGCTCTTATAACCGAATTAAAGGCAAATGGAATATATGATGACACTCTCATTGTTATAACGTCAGACCACAAACCATCAGATATATATTATTCCGACGCTATGCGTCAATATCTTTCACCATACATCCCTGCTATATTTATCAATACCGGGGCAGATTGGACAGAGCAAAATAAACTCAATAATGAGGTTGTATTCTGTCATAGCCAGGTATATCCAACAATGTTGCAACTAATGGGATTGCGCCCAAAAAGATACGCAGGACTATTCCCTCCTATGACCAACATCGAAACAACAAAAGAGTATGATTTCGATAATTGTGATTATGCAACCACTACCAATAAAAAACTAAAACGCATATACGACTTAGAGGAGTTAATTATTCGCAGCAGTTACTTCGGCACACTGCAAAAGTAGTACTCTTATTAACAACATTCTTCTTTATAAATGGCTATGAATTATAGCGTTTTCACTTGTAGCACAACCTAAGTTTATTTGACAAGCCTTGTATTTAATATTCAGAGCAATCCCCAAATACACTTTTGCCGTTGTGATATTGCGATAACAAGAAGATTATATCTACTCTATTGGTATGGTTTGCCTTTGCCCAAAACCAATTTGTCGTTTATTCTAATATTCTGCCTATCTTTGTCGTATGGAGTCGAACAAAAGAGTTTTATTGGGAATGAGTGGTGGTACCGACAGTTCGGTGGCAGCGCTGCTTCTGCAAGATGCCGGATACGAGGTCGTGGGCGTGACCTTCCGTTTCTACGAGAAGGATGGGTGTACCGAGTATCTCGACGATGCTCGTGATTTATGCCGTCGCCTGGGGATTCAGCACATCGTTTCCGACCAAAGGGAACTCTTCCAATCGACTATCATCGACTACTTCGTTCGTGAGTATATGGCGGGCCACACACCCGTTCCTTGCACCCTATGCAACAACTACTTAAAGTGGCCGTTGCTCCGCCAGATTGCCGACGAGATGGGTATCTACCATTTGGCAACCGGACACTATGTACAGAAGCAAAAGATAGAGGGACTTTGGCACATCGTAAACGGTGCCGACGAGGAGAAAAACCAATCTTTCTTTCTGTGGGGCTTACCACAAGATATCTTGGAGCGAATGGTTTTGCCGATGGGCGGCCTAACCAAACAGCGTGTCCGAGAGATAGCCGAAGAGCGTGGATTTGCGAAAGCTGCCCGAAAGAAGGATAGCCTCGGAGTCTGCTTTTGTCCGATGGATTATCGCACATTTCTCCGCAAAAATGTCTCGCCAGAGGCCATTCAGAGGGGTAAATTCGTCGATACAGAAGAAAATGTCATCGCAATGCACGAGGGCTATCCGTTCTACACTATCGGCCAACGCCGAGGCTTGGGTATTGACCTCAATCAGGCGGTCTTTGTAAAGGAGATTGTGCCTTCGGAGAATAAGGTTGTACTCGGCAATTTGAAGTCGTTGGAGCGCACGCAGATGCGCCTGCAAAATTGGAATATCATCAACCCTTCGCAACTCTTAGGCAAGGATGATGTCGTCGTGAAAATCCGCTACCGTAAGCAGGAAAATCGCTGCACCGTGACACTTTTGCCCGACAATACTCTACACGTTCTCCTGCACGAACCTCTCACCGCAATCGCACCAGGTCAGGCGGCTGCATTCTATCGTGGCGACGTGGTTCTCGGTGGCGGAATTATTATGGAGGAGTAGGCAAAACATTCGTCCATCCCGTGACTTTGCCACACAAACTATTCATGACAAAGATATAATAGTGGCCGGGGATAATACTTTTTTGGGCAAAATTCACTACTTTTGTCGCCTATGTGGATTATTCTTGCATTTATATCGGCCACCCTGTTAGGACTTTATGATGTGGCAAAGAAGCAGGCGCTCAAAGCAAACGCCGTGCTTAAAGTCCTGTTGCTCAACACTGTATTCTCATCAATACTTTTCTCTCCCATAGTTCTCAACTCCATTTTTGACTTGGGTTGGTTTGAGGGTACACGCTTTGCCGTATCCTTCGGCACGGCGCACGACCACCTCGCCGTATTTATCAAGGCGGTACTCGTGCTGATGTCGTGGATTTGCGGCTATTTCGGTATCAAGGAGTTGCCGCTGACTATCGCTGCACCGATAAATGCCACACGCCCCGTGATGACGCTCGTCGGCGCAATGATTATCTTTGGCGAGAGGCTCAATGCAATACAATGGGTAGGTGTCACGCTCGCTCTCGGCTCACTCTTTTTGTTGAGTCGCTCAGGTAAGAAGGAGGGTATAGATTTCAAAAGCAGCCGAGGAGTGCTACTCGTAGGCTTGGCCGCCATCACGGGTGCCTGCTGCGGACTCTACGACCGCCACATCATGCACTCTTTGGAGCCGATGTTCGTGCAGAGTTGGTACACACTCTACCAGGCGATACTGATGACTATAACAATAGCCATTTTGACCCTGTTCAAGGGCAAAAAACAGGGCAACTCCGACCCGTTCCACTGGTCGTGGGCAATACCTCTGATTTCGCTCTTCCTCTCGGCCGCCGATGTCGCCTATCTCTTTGCACTCTCTGAAGCCGATGCAATGATTTCGGTAGTCTCGATGATTCGCCGTTCGAGCGTGCTGGTATCATTTACCTGCGGCGCAATCCTCTTCCACGAACGCAACCTCAAAGCCAAGGCCTTCGACCTGGCACTGATCCTTATCGGTGCAATCCTGCTCTATATCGGATCGAGGTAGGGAAGAATATGCTTGCTTTTGCGATAAAATAAACCCCCGTCTGATATAAATCGAGGCGGGGGTTTCGGTTGCAAGCACTACGCACGAAGTCTATCTATCTCTTTTTGGAGAAGGTCGAGGAATTTAGCGGCGTGAGCGCCATCCATTTGGGTGTGGTGGAACTGAAATGACACAGTCAGCGTGGTCTTGAACAAGCCTCGCTTATACTTGCCCCAGATCATAAACGGATTGTTAAAGATGCCGCTATACATTCCTACCGCCCCATCTATTTCATACTGCGCCAAAGCAGACGTGCCGATAACCATACTCTCCGCCGATAGGTCGTGGTCAGCACAACTCTCAGCCACCTGCTTTGTAAGGCGCAGGTAGTCGCTGTTGAACTGCTCCCAATCCTCGCTATAAGGCAGATCGCACGAACTCACCTCGCCCACCGTGTTGGCAACAATAGTGTTTACTGCAATGGTTTCGTACTGCATCAACTTGTCGCCTACGGGAAGCATATAAAACTCCTTGATCTGCGCAGCAGCACGACCAATGCAGTAGCACATCAACATATTGAATTTCAGACCCTTCTTGCGACTAACTCTCAACAGATACGACACGTTTAGCGTCTTGAAAAATGTAACCATTGGCATCGGCGCCTGCATCCACATCTCAAAGGCATAAGCACGTGTTGTCTCTTTGGGGTTTATCTCTCTCATAGCGGTATTTTTTTGATAAAGGAACGCAAAGGTAATAAATTATTGTCGTAATATGAAATGGTAGAGTTACAACATAGATTTCTCTACGCTCCTTTACAGAACCAACGTCAAATCGAGAGCAAGGAGTGCAAACACGCTTTGCCGAGGAGCGAAGGAGGAATACGAAGTCAAGGGAGGGGCATCGTACTGAATTATATGGTCTTGGTTATTCTCGTCACCTGCCGAGAATGCATACCATTTGATAGAGTGGTCTGATTGTGGTTTTTAATCTGCATATAACTTAATAATTACTCAATAGTTTCCCAACAGATAGAAAGAAGGGGCTGTCCGCAATCGAACAGCCCCTTCTGTTATAGAAATTGTATCTTTTGCTATTATTAGAAAGCAATACGGTAGAGTTCCTCGATCTCCTCAACAGAGGTCTTACGAGGGTTGCTTCCGGTACATACGTCGTTAAACGCTGCAACAGCAAGATCGTGGAGATCCTCCTCCTTAACACCAATCTCGCTCAGATGCTGAGGGATACCGATGCTGAGTGCGAGGGAACGAACAGCGTCAATAGCAGCCTTAACACCCTCATCAACACTCATACCAGTAACATCTACACCCATAGCCTTTGCGATATCGAGATACTTCGCACGAGATGGAGACTCTGCATTGTACTCCAATACATAAGGCAACAAGAGTGCATTTGCAATACCATGAGGAGTATCATAGAAAGCACCAAGCGGGTGAGCCATAGAGTGAACAATACCTACACCTACATTTGAGAAGCCCATACCTGCGATATACTGAGCCTCTGCCATTCCGGCACGTGCAACCTCGTCATGACCATTATCAACAGCATTTTTGAGGTGCTTTGCAACAAGTTCGATAGCCTTATACTCAAACATGTCGCTCATAGTCCAAGCGCCAGGAGTGATGAATGCCTCAATAGCATGTGTGAGCGCATCCATACCGGTACCAGCGGTAAGACCCTTTGGCAATGAGTACATCAACTCACAGTCAACGATAGCGCACATTGGAATGTCGTTAGGGTCAACACATACCATCTTCTTCTTAGCCTCCTCGTCAGTGATAACATAGTTGATGGTAACCTCGGCAGCAGTTCCTGCGGTTGTAGGAATAGCATATGTAGGTACAGCGTGATGCTTTGTAGGAGCAGTACCCTCCAACGAACGAACGTCAGCAAACTCTGGGTTGTTGATGATGATACCAACAGCCTTTGCAGTGTCGATAGAAGAACCGCCACCCAAAGCGATGATAAAGTCAGCACCCGAAGCCTTGTAAGCCTCAACACCACACTTAACATTAGTGATGGTTGGGTTTGCCTTAACGTCACTATAAATCTCGTAAGGGATACCTGCGCCATTGAGAACCTCCTCAATCTTTGCAGCCACACCAAACTTGATAAGATCTTTGTCTGTTACAAAGAATGCCTTCTTAAAGCCACGCTTAATTACCTCCTCTGCAATTACAGAGCGACAGCCTGCACCAAAATAACAGGTCTGATTAAGTACAACACGATACATAATTTTAAAGTTTTAAAGTTAATGGTTTTCGATTTGAAACTACAAATATAATAATATTTATATATATGTACAAAATATTACCACATTAATATGTCGCTATAATTCCACGGCCACCATCTATTTCATACTGCGCCAAAGCCGACGTGCCGATAACCAAACTCTCCGCCGAGGCGTAGGCACGCAGTTGCAAGGCTTGCGAAAATCCCCAAGATAGGAGCATAC
>JAZOWW010000032.1:0-145692 GCA_045659425.1 Alistipes sp.
TTTTCTCCTTGTCGCAAGTTTACTTGCAAGACAAAGGATGAAAATAAAAAAGTTAGGTTGCAAAGCAATCTTCTTGCTTTTTGTTAAGGCCTCCACGGCAAGTGGAGGGGAACGACGAGCGCCAGCGAGTCAATCCCACACTCTCTGCACGAGATAGAGGTATATGTGCGGAGGGGGGGGCTTGTCGCAAGTTTGCTTGCTAAATCATAGGTAAAATATTGTGCTAACGGGTTAATATTTGCGGAGATAGTTTGTATTTTCCAAAAAAGCACTATCTTTGCATTGTTATTCCGCCGAGGTGGTTGTCCAACCATCTTTTTAATCAGAAAAACACTTAAAAAATCAAATATGCAGGATTTAGTTACCCTGGAAAGCAAAACCATCGAGGAGTTGCGTGAAATTGCAAAGGCATTCGGAATTTCGGATGAGCGCCTTTCGAAGAAGAGTATTATCAATCGTATCATAGCAGTAACATCGCCGAGCAAAGGTGTGGAGCAGGAGAAAGAACTCCCTGTTGCAGAGTCTGTTGCAGAGGTTGCGGCAGAAGCACCAAAGCGTCGTGGCCGTCGTCCACGTATGGCCGCAGCTGCCGTAGAGGTGCCATCGGCAGAGGGTGTTGAGGTTGTTGCGGAGAAGCCAATTCGTATTGAGGTATCTGCAAAAATCGAGGAGACAAACAGTGTTGAGCCAGCACCGTCGGTAACCGAGACGGAGGCTGAAAAACCTGCCGAGCAAGAGGTAGTACAAACACCTAAACGACGTGGGCGCCGACCAAAGATTCAGGTGCAGAACGAGGCGAAGGTTGAACCGTCGGTAGATGTGCAGGCAGAGGTTGCAGGTGCGCCTGCAAACGAGGCTGACAAGGGACCAAAGTCAGATTTGGAGATCGTTACAGAAGTAGCAGAGACAGAGAAGGTTATCACAAAGGATGACTTTAAAGCCGAGGTTGTCGGTGAGGGCGTTTTGGAGATAATTCCGGATGGTTACGGATTCTTGCGCTCGGCAGATTACAACTACCTCAATTCGCCGGATGATATATATGTTTCGCCATCGCAGATTAAGTTATTCGGACTCAAAGCGGGCGACACTGTTCGTGGTGTTATCCGTCCACCTAAGGAGGGCGAAAAGTACTTCCCGCTGGTACGAGTGATAGAGATTAATGGTCTTACCCCTGACCTTGTTCGTGACCGTGTGCAGTTCGAGTTTATGACACCGCTCTTCCCAAGTGAGAAGTTTAATCTCACGGGTAATGGACACAATACTATGTCGAATCGTGTCGTCGATCTCTTCTCGCCTATCGGTAAGGGTCAGCGTGCATTGATTGTGGCACAGCCGAAGACCGGTAAGACAATGCTCTTGCAGAGTATTGCAAATGCTATTGCGGACAATCATCCGGAGGTGTATATGATTGTGTTACTCATCGATGAGCGTCCTGAGGAGGTTACCGAGATGTCTCGCAACGTGAAGGCCGAGGTTGTGGCTTCGACATTTGACGAGCAGGCATCACGTCATGTGAAGGTTGCCGAAATGGTGCTTGAAAAGGCGAAGCGAATGGTTGAATGTGGTCACGACGTTGTGATTCTGCTCGACTCGATTACCCGTCTGGCACGTGCCTACAACTCCGTGCAGCCTGCATCGGGTAAGGTGTTGTCGGGAGGTGTGGATGCCAACGCACTGCACAAACCGAAGCGTTTCTTTGGTGCAGCACGTAACACCGAAGAAAAGGGGTCACTAACTATTATTGCTACGGCACTTATCGATACCGGTTCGAAGATGGATGAGGTGATTTTCGAGGAGTTCAAGGGTACGGGTAATATGGAACTTCAACTTGACCGTCGTCTTGCAAACAAGCGTGTATATCCTGCCGTGGATGTTATTGCCTCGGGTACACGCCGTGAGGATTTACTCCTCTCGAAGGAGGTTATGCAGCGCACGTGGATTCTGCGCAAGTATCTCTCCGAGATGACTACAATCGAGGCTATGGAGTTCTTGCAGAAGCAGATGGGACTCACAATGTCAAACGAGGAGTTCCTCGCAACAATGAATCAATAAAATATAACGATATGAAACGACTACTGACTCTTACACTTTCGCTTATGGTCTGCTTCTCAGCCTTTGGCTGGGGACAGAAAGGACACGATGTTGTAGCCTATATCGCCGAGTGCAATCTCTCGCCAAAGGCCTATGCACGTGTTGTGGAGTTGCTCGACAACCATTCTCCGGTCTATTATGCCAATTGGATGGATAATGCGAGCAACACACGAGAGTATCGCTATACCAAGCCGTGGCACTATGCCAATGTTGACGAGGGGCACACTTTCGAGAGCATGCCTCGCAACGAAAAGGGAGATGTGGTGAAGGCTATCGAGGACATTGTCGCTGCACTCAAAAGTAAGGCTCTGCCCGAGCAGCAGGAGAAGTTGCAGTTGCGCTTCCTGATTCACCTTGTCGGAGATATTCACTCGCCTATGCACGCCGGCCGTTTGAGCGACCTTGGCGGCAATAAGATTGAGTTGCTCTTCTTTAATAAGAAGACCTCGCTCCACTCGCTGTGGGATACGGCATTGGTAGAGGCTGCCCACAAGTGGAGTTATACGGAATGGCAGCAGCAGTTGGATAAATATTGTCCGTCGCAGCGCAAGGCGGAGATTGCGCAGGGTACGCCTGCCGAGTGGTTAAAGGAGAGTCACGAGGTTGCCAAAGGGGTATATCTCGCCTCGCAGCCGAAGGCTAAACTCTCGTATTGGTACCTGAACTACTACACTCCGATTGTAGAGGAGCGACTGCTTGCGGGCGGATTGCGTTTGGCACGCCTACTGAATGAAATATATGGAGAATAGAGATTTTATTTTGGAATTCTCGATACAAACCTCTATCTTTGTATGATAGTGAATAGCAAATAAATATATTAACAATATAAAAAACTTAAACAACATTATGGAACTTCCTTTTGCAGAATCGTGGCGCATCAAGATGGTGGAGCCTATTCGTAAAAGCACACGTGAGGAGCGTGAGCAATGGCTTAAAGCAGCAAACTACAACGTATTTCAACTTCGTGCCGATCAGGTATATATCGATTGTTTGACCGACTCTGGTACAGGTGCGATGAGCGACCGTCAGTGGGCCGCTATGATGATGGGAGATGAGAGTTATGCAGGCTCATTGTCATTCTTCCACCTCAAAGAGACTATTAATCGTATCACAGGCTTTG
Source organism: Alistipes sp. (assembly GCA_045659425.1). Lineage (GTDB taxonomy): Bacteria > Bacteroidota > Bacteroidia > Bacteroidales > Rikenellaceae > Alistipes. Next base: position 3,212 of record JAZOWW010000032.1, read on the forward strand.
AGTATGTTATTCCTACTCACCAGGGTCGTGCTGCTGAGAACGTATTGTTCAGCCACCTGGTAAAGGCTGGCGATGTAGTTCCGGGCAACTCACACTTCGATACTACAAAGGGACACATCGAGAGCCGTAAGGCTACTGCATTGGACTGCACCATCGACGAGGCTAAGAATACCCAGTTGGAGCATCCGTTCAAGGGTAATGTAGATCCTGCAAAGTTGGAGAAGGCTTTGGCGGAGCATGCAGATAAGGTGCCTTTCATCATCGTAACCGTAACAAACAACACCGCAGGTGGTCAGCCTGTATCTATGGAGAATCTCCGCCAGGTACGTGCTATTGCCGACAAGTATGGCAAGCGTGTAGTATTCGACTCGGCTCGTTTCGCAGAGAACGCATACTTCATCAAGACTCGTGAGGAGGGTTACGCTGATAAGAGCATCAAGGAGATTGTTAAGGAGATGTATGCTTTGGCTGATGGTATGACTATGTCGGCTAAGAAGGATGGTATCGTGAATATGGGTGGTTTCATCGCTACTCGTCACGAGGATTGGTACGAGGGTGCAAAGCGTTTCTGTATCCCATTCGAGGGTTACCTCACATACGGTGGTATGAATGGTCGTGATATGGAGGCTTTGGCAGTAGGTTTGGACGAGAATACCGAGTTCGATAACCTTGAAACACGTATCCGTCAGGTGCAGTATCTCGCTGCTCGTTTGGATGAGTACGGTATCCCTTACCAGCGCCCTGCTGGTGGTCACGCAATCTTCGTAGATGCGTCAAAGGTTTTGACTAACGTGCCTAAGGAGGAGTTCCCTGCACAGACCCTCACCGTAGAGTTGTACCTTGAAGCAGGTGTGCGTGGTTGCGAGATTGGTTATATTTTGGCTGACCGTGACCCTGTAACACGTGAGAACCGTTTTGGTGGTCTCGACTTGTTGCGCTTGTGCGTGGCTCGCCGTGTATATACCAACAACCATATGGACGTTATTGCAGCAGCGTTGAAGAACGTATTCGACCGTCGTGACTCTATCAAGCACGGTATGAAGATCGTTTGGGAGACCGAGTTGATGCGTCACTTTACTGTGAAGTTGGAGCGTGTAGAGGAGTAATCTCTCACTCGTAAGGGGCGAGAGCCTCGATTTATAGGGGATTGTTCGATTTGTCGAACAATCCCTCTCTTTATATATAGGTATGGCAAAGGAGTTGCCTTATTTGGGGTTGTTGAACCTAAAATTTTGCCTGTACGGGGCGAAAAACTTGTTTGGCATAGATTTTTTAACTATCTTTGTTTTGAGGAGTATTCTTTATTGCGAAATATGGGATGCCCCTATGCGCAACTGAAAGTCGTTTATCATTGCTGAAATATTATGATTGAACGCTTTATCTCACATATCCGCTCGGAACGCAGATTCTCGCCACTGACGGTGCGAAATTATCGTCACGATGTTGAGAGTTTCGCTGCGTGGTGGTGCGAACAGCACGAGGTTGAGGAGTTGGATGTTGCGCAAATTGCGACGGACGATGTGCGTGAGTGGATAATCTACCGAATGGATTATGCCCATATCAGCCCTGCAAGCATGAATAGGGAACTCTCTTCGTTGAAGACATTCTTCCGATACCTTCGTAACCAAAAGATGATGGCCTCCGATATCTTTCGTAAGATTTCGGCGTTGCGCACACCTCGTAATCTCCCAAACTTCGTTTCGGAGACTCGTATGATCACTCTGCTCAATAATGTGCGAGAGGCGAGTGTCGAGTCATCGTTTCGAGAGCAGCGGAGAGCGTTGGTTATTGCGATATTCTACGGTTGCGGATTGCGTCTGGCGGAGTTGCAGCAGATTCGTCTGGGAGATATAAGCGGAGGATTGCTCCGTGTGTGCGGCAAGGGCGATAAGGAGCGTTGCCTGCCTTTGTTGCCGGAGTTGGAGCAGCGTATCGAGCGATATTTGCAGAGTGCCGAGCGTGAGGGTATCATCTCGGAGCGTCGTGCCGACCTGCATCTTATCCTCTCGAATAAGGGGGAGCAGTGGTCTCGTTCCTCAATTCAGAGGGTGGTGGCTTCGGAGATGGAGGAGGCGAATGTGCAGGGAAAGAAGAGCCCGCACGTGTTGCGACACACCTTTGCGACACACCTGCTCAATCGCAATGCCGATATGCGAGCCATACAGGAGTTGATGGGGCACGCATCATTGAGTACGACGCAACATTATACACACAACAGTATAACCAAATTGCAGGCGGTGTACGCAAAGGCGCATCCGCATAAATAGATTTTCATGGGGCAAGGTCGTAATGAAGCGATCCCCCTTAACCATATAAACATTACTACTATGGATGTTAATATTCAATCGTTGAAATTCGATGCCAGCAAGCAGTTGCTCGAATTCGTGGAGAAGAAGATGTCGAGATTGGAGCGTTTTGCAGATCGTCCGACAAGTGTAGATGTCGTTTTGCGACTTGAAAAAGATAGCGAGAAGGGAAATAAGGTAGCCTCAGTAGCATTGCATATTCCGGGTGGCGATATAGTAACAGAGCAGCAGGCTCGTACATTTGAGGAGGCTGTGGATTTGGCTTTGGATGCTGTGAAACGACAGATCGAGAAGCGTAAGGATCGTTAAATCTTTAAATGACACATAAAGAAGGGGTTGTCCAACAAGTTTGTGACAACCCCTCTTTGCTTTATACATTGTCTTCCAATTGCCGAATCGAACTGCGATAGAAGCCGAGAGGTGACCGAAGTGAGGCTTTTGCAATCGAAGATTGTGGGGTTTATAAAATTATGAGGCAAAAAGTTCTTTTGGGCCGCAATCATTTTATAAAGACCATTATCAGCGCAAGCAGATAATAAGCCTCACTTAGACCAGTCGTCCGAGGCGCCCCAGCTGACCGATTCTGCTCGGGGATACAAAAAAGAGAAGTTAGCAAAAACTTCTCTTGGTACCCCCGAGCAGAATCGAACTGCTATTTAAGGTTTAGGAAACCTTCGTTCTATCCGTTGAACTACAGGGGCAATGGTAAACTTTTGAATTGTGGGTAGCGGATTCACACCCGACCGACTGCAAAGGTAATACTTTTTTACATATCTTTGCAAATGGTTATAGTTAATAAGAATGAATATTTCGGATAGATTCAAGATAAAGGGTAAACATCCCTCAGTGTGGATTGCGGCAATTCCGCTTATGGTACTTGTTGCGGTGCTTGCGTTGGCAATTAGGAGTTTCGGTTCGGGAGCGATAGAAGGAGGTAGCCAGGTGGCATTACTCTTTGCGTCGGCTGTGGGTGCGGCGTTGGCCATAGGTCTTTGTCGTTGTAAGTGGCAGATGCTCGAAGAGGCGATAGTGGAGAATATCCGCACTTCGGCTTCGGCAATCATCATCTTGTTGCTCATCGGAGCAATATCGGGAACGTGGATGGTCAGCGGCGTTGTCCCTACATTTATATATTATGGTTTGCAGGTGATTCATCCGAAGGTCTTTCTCGGTGTAGCGTGTATCATCTGCGCTGTGGTGTCGTTGGTTACGGGCAGTTCGTGGACCACGATTGCCACCATCGGTGTTGCGCTTATGGGCATCGGTCGTGCAGAGGGTTTCTCTGATGGATGGATTGCGGGAGCGATTATCTCCGGTGCATACTTTGGCGATAAGGTCTCGGCGCTCTCGGATACGACCGTGCTTGCCTCGGCTTCGGCACGAGTGCCGCTCTTCGAGCATATACGTTATATGATGATTACCACCGTGCCATCGTTTGTTATTGCGCTGATAGTATTCTTCGGTGTTAGCCTTACCTATGCTCACGGCTCTTCACAGCAGATTTCGCATATCTCAGACGCTCTTTCGGCGACATTCAATATTTCGCCGTGGTTGATGCTTGTTCCGATATGTACGGCACTCTTTATTGTGCGCCGCCTGCCGGCACTCATTACGCTCTTTGTTGCCGTAGTGTTGGCTTGCGTGGCAATGGTGATTTTTCAACCTGAGGTGGTTGCTCAGATTGGCGGCGAGGGGGCCTTCTCGTCGTTTAGAGCCTTGATGATCGCTTGTTCGAGCGAGACGGCAATCGATACGGGCGATGTGGTGCTGAATGACCTCGTCTCCACGTCGGGTATGGCGGGCATGCTCAATACTGTGTGGCTGATTCTCTGCGCAATGTGTTTTGGTGGTGTTATGGCCGGCAGCGGTATGCTTGCGAGCATTACGCAACTATTCCTGCGTTTTGTGCATCGCACAACGGCTATTGTCGCATCGACCATTGGTGCAGGTCTGTTCTGTAACCTGACAACTGCCGACCAATATATCTCGATTATAATTACGGGAAACACCTTCCGCAACCTATACCAGAAACGAGGCTTGGAGGCTCGTCTATTGAGCCGTTCGGTCGAGGACTCGGCAACGGTTACCTCGGTGCTTGTGCCGTGGAACTCATGCGGTATGACCCAATCCACGGTGCTTGGTGTCGCTACGCTGACCTATCTGCCGTATTGTCTGTTTAATATCATAAGTCCAATGTTGTCAATCATCGTGGCGGCTGTCGGATATAAAATTGTTCGTAGAAGAGATGAAGAGTAACCGCCTCGCTATATTTGATCTGGATGGCACACTGCTGAATACGATTGGCGACCTGGCACTTGGTTGTAACCACATGTTGCGAATGAGGGGTTTGCCCGAGCATACCTATGAGGAGTATTGTCACTTTGTGGGTAACGGTATTACCCGCCTTGTCGAGCGTGCAATTCCGGAGGAGTTGCGCACGGCGGAGTATGTTGCCGAGGCACGACGTGATTTTGTGGAGTACTATACCGAACATATCGACCATAAGACTGTGCCGTACGAGGGTATGCACGAGGTGTTGCGCCGCCTTTCGAAAGAGGGAGTGACACTTGCTGTGGCATCAAATAAATTTCACGCAGGTACGGAGCGTCTTATCGAACGATTCTTCGCTGACGTGGAGTTCGCCTCAGTGCATGGCAATCGTGACGGCTTCCCGTTGAAACCCGATGCTGCGGTGCTGAAACTCATTATGGAGGAGTGCGGCTTCGAGCCACAGCAGTGCTGTATGATTGGCGATTCGGGCGTGGATATGCAGACGGCACACAACGCAGGCGTTCGCTCTATCGGTGTGACGTGGGGTTTCAGATCTCGTGAGGAGTTGGTCGAGAATGGGGCAGACCTTGTTGTCGATAACGCTGAGCAACTTCTCTCCGCTATCCTTCTATAATAACGGTATGCCGGACTCGTGGCAGGTATGTCGCATGCTCTCCGGCCAGATGCTTGCCTGAATCTCGCCGATATGTGCCTTGTGTAACATCACCATACATAGACGGCTTTGGCCGATACCTCCGCCAATGGATTGTGGCAACTCGCCACGAAGCAGTCGGCTGTGGAAGTGGAGGTTGCGACGCTGTGAACAGCCACTCTCGGAGAGTTGACGGTCGAGCACCTCAGGATTTACACGTATGCCCATAGATGACAATTCGATAGCGCAGTCAAGGAGCGGATACCACACCAGAAGGTCGCCATTTAGTCCCGCCAAACCTGTCTCGGGTGCAATGGTCGAGTAGTCGTCGTAATCGGGTGCACGGTTGTCGTGCCTCTCTCCGCTACTTAATGCTCCGCCGATACCTATGATGAATACGGCTCCCATCTCCTTGCATATTGCCGCCTCTCGCTCCTTGGCCGTCAGGTCAGGGTAGCGTTGCAGTAACTCCTCTGCGTGGAGAAAATGGATGTGAGGCGGGAGTATTGGATTCAATTCCGGATAGAGTTTGCAAATCTCTTGCTCGGTACGTGTTATGGCGGTGTAGATGCGTGTGACATACTCTTGCAGAAGGTTGATATTGCGCTTCTGCTCGCTTATCACACACTCCCAATCCCATTGATCGACATATAGAGAATGGAGGTTATCCAACTCCTCGTCGGCACGTATGGCGTTCATGTCGGTTATAATACCCTCGCCCTCGGCTATCTGCTGCTCTGCCAGAGTTATACGCTTCCATTTTGCAAGCGAGTGTACAACTTCTGCCTCGGCATTGCCCAAATCCTTTACGGGGAATGTTACGGGGCGCTCCGTGCCGTTCAGGTCATCGTTGATGCCTAAGCCTCGAAGCACGAAGAGTGGCGCCGTTACACGGTGCAGGTGTAGCGCCGCAGAGAGTTCGGCAAGGAAGGTATCCTTGATATGCTTGATAGCAATCTGCGTCTGTTGCAAAGAGAGCGCTGCCTTGTAGTTTTCGGGGACGAGAAGTCTGCTCATATTGACCAATATTGGGTAGTTCTCTACAAAGGTACAAATTATTTTGAAAAAATAGGCTGCTGACAATATGTCAGCAGCCTATCTCTGTTAAATAACCTTCGAGTCAGAGGGATTACTCCTCAACCTCGGCCATTGTGTGATATACGTTTACTACGTCGTCGTCCTCCTCCAAACGCTCAACGAGTTTCTCGACAGCCTCACGGCCCTCTGCGTCGAGTTCCTTGGTGTCGGTAGGGATGCGAACGCTCTCTCCTGATACGATTTCGTAGCCGTTGTCATCCAACCACTTCTGTACTGCGCCGAATGAATCGTATGGAGCATATACTGTGATGCCATCCTCCTCAGCATAGAACTCGTCCACGCCCAAGTCAATCATTTCGAGTTCGAGTTCCTCAGGGTCAACACCCTCTGCCTTGAACTTGAATACGCACTTATGCTCGAACATGAAGCCTACGCTACCCGAGTTACCGAGGTTACCGCCGCACTTGTTGAAGTGCATACGAACGTTTGCTACTGTACGGTTAGTGTTGTCGGTAGCGGTCTCAACGAGGAAAGCGACACCGTGAGGGCCGTATCCTTCGTAAACTACCTCCTTGTAATCTGCTGCGTCTTTATCGGTTGCACGCTTGATTGCACGCTCTACGTTCTCCTTAGGCATGTTCTCAGCCTTTGCATTCTGCATAAGGATACGCAAACGTGTATTTGCCGATGGATCAGAACCGCCGGCCTTTACTGCGATCTCAATCTCCTTACCAATCTTAGTGAAGACACGAGCCATATGGCCCCAGCGCTTCATCTTTCGTGCTTTACGATACTCAAATGCTCTTCCCATAGTATGTTGTTTTTAATTATTATTTCATAATCAGCCCACAAAATTATAAAATTCTCGACTAAAAAGCGAAAAATAATCAAAATATTCGTCGTTCAATGTTTTACATCCGATTTTTGCATACCTTTGTAGCCGATTAAACGATACAGATATGGAACGTGAAATTCAACTCGCTTTGGAGGTACTCCGTCGTGGAGGCGTGATTCTTTACCCGACCGATACGGTGTGGGGCATTGGCTGTGATGCTACAAATGCAGAGGCTGTGCAGCGCATCTATTCGCTGAAAAAGAGCGACGACAAGAAGTCGATGCTCGTCTTGTGTGGCAATCCAGATATGGTTGTGCGTTATGTGAATAAGGCTCCGGGTATCGCCTTTGAGGTGATGGAGATGGCGACCAAGCCGTTGACGCTCATCCTGCCGGGTGCGGTGGGTGTAGCCGAGAATCTTATTCCGGAGGAGGGTACCCTCGGTGTGAGAGTGCCTGACCACGATTTCTGTCAGAAGTTACTCTACAAGTTCGGCCGTCCTATCGTATCGACCTCGGCCAATATCTCGGGAGAGGCGACTCCTCGCAACCTTGCGGAGGTGTCGAAAGAGATTATCGAGGGCGTTGATTTTGTAGTTAATCCACGTTTCCAGGGTCGCCCGACGGGTAAGCCGAGTTCGATAATCGCCTTTGGCGAGGGTAACGAGGTGAAGATTATCCGTGACTAACCTCGACGCTCGACCTCTCGTTTCGGGGAGTGTCGATGCAGCAGGTCATCCGAAACCACAAGTATTATTCCGACGAAAATCAGGCTTGCACCGATGATATTGGTGCGGTCGATGTTGTTTTGTCCTCGCAGCAGCGAGAGGCATGTGGCAACTATTGGCTGCACGTAGCGATAGAGTGCCGTGTGGAGTGTCGATAGGTGTGCCGAACCAAGGTATAATAACCACATCGGCAACACAGTGCCTAAAATGAGGATGTAGAGCAGTTCGGCCAATGCTCCCCAAGGTAAGCGAAGTAGATTCAGCCCGTCAATCTCGCTCCAAAAGAATGGGACAACCATCACAAATCCGATAATATAATACCAACCCATAACCGTCAGTGCGCCATAGCGTTGCAGTTGTGGTTTGATGAGTACCGTGTTGGCGGCGATACAGATAACAGCGCAGAGTACCAATGCGTTGCCGAATGCCTTCGTGCTGCTGCTCATCAGTGTCTCTCCCTTATCCACGAGCAGGGTGCCGGCACCTGCTAAGGCGATGATGATGCCCAGGATGCGCTCCCACTGTGTGCGTTGAGGGCGCACGATGCGGGCGATGATAAGTGTGAATGCGGGGCCGAGTGTGGCGATGGTAGAGGCGTCGATAGGGCTGGTGCAAGATGCTCCCCAAAGCAGCAGGTACATCCATCCGTAAATAACCAATAGGGCAACGATAAATATTGAGCCGAAGTCCTCAATTGTGATACGGTACGAGCGGCGTGATAGAATTGCAAAGGGTATAAAAAAGGCGGCTGCGGTAAGCACTTGCAACATGAAAATCTGTTCGAAGTTCAGGTAGTAGCGTGTCAGCGATACATAGAAAGAAAAGTTGGCACCAAACAGTACGTTTGCTGCCAACAATGCCAAATTGTATTTGATTTTGTCGCCTGCCATACCTGCAATACTATGGCAAATTTTGAGCCAAGGTGCAGGTAGAACGAGGGTTTATCGTTCGTAGGCGAGAGTAGGGTGTTTGGAGAGATTATCTCTCGCCTCGCACCATCTTGTACTTCTCGATAAGCAACTCTACAACGGCTGCCGTAGCCTGCGGGAAGACCTTGCGCAGGTCGATTTCGTCGGTTGAGGTTAGTACGCCTTTAAGGTTGCGCATAAAGGTGTCCTTAATCTCGGTGGCAAGGTTTACTTTGACAATACCACCGGCGATAGCCTCCTGTACCATAGGGTGAGGAATGCCTGAACTGCCGTGAAGAACGAGTGCTACGGGAGTTGCAGCGTGAATCTCGTGCAGACGCTCCAAGTCAAGGTGTGGAGCCTGTTTGTAGAATCCGTGTGCTGAGCCGATAGATACGGCCAAAGCATCTACGCCGGTCTGCTCGACAAATAGGCGAGCCTCCTCGGCTGTGGTGAATCCGCCACCCTGCTCCTGGCCGAGTTTGGCAACGTAACCCAACTCTGCCTCTACATTAACTCCGTATGGGCGAGCCAACTCAACGACACGACGTGTGGTTGCGACATTCTCTTCGAAAGGACGCTCGCTGGCGTCAATCATCACAGAGTCAAATCCTGCATCGAGGCAGCGCTCAACCAACTCTACCGAGCCTCCGTGGTCGAGATGAATCCATCCTTGCACGTCGTGGTCAGCGATAGCCTGACGAGCCATTGCAACGGCCTGTTTCAGACCCATATAGTCGATTGATGAGCGGGTGAGTTGAAGTAACACGGGCGAAGCGGTCGCCTGCGCTGCACGCATAACACCCTCCAAAGTCTCGAAGTTATAGAAGTTGGTTGCCAGCACCGCTGTACCTTTGCTCTGGCAATCTTTCAAAAGTTCTTTTACATTCATCGTTTATTGCGTAGTAAGATGTGTTCGAGTATCAAGATGATGATGATGCCCATGACGAAACTGTTGCCGACAATCGGGCGAAGCAGTGTCGGAATGGCACTTATGGCCGACTGCGGAGCAAACGACATAATCACGGTAAACATTATAGGAATAGCCAAAATCAGCGCATCCATAAAGGTTGAGGTGGATTTGCTCTCATGCATCATATGTAATCCTGCTGCTACTTGTGTGGCCATTAGGTAGAGCAATACGATACCCATTACGGGCGTCGGGATGGTGAGCAGGAACGATACAGCCGACGGACATAGCGAGAGTATAATCATTGCCACGGCGGCAGGAATAATCGTATAGCGGGATGCACACGAAGTGGAGGCAACAATGCCCGGCGAGAGCGAGTAATCGACTGCCCCCGGTATGCCCATAGCACCGCAGAACATATTTACAATGCCCGTGATAGCCATACCTCGTTTCTGACGACCTGCCATATTATTTGCCTCTACCATGTCGCCCAAAGCTTGCACCGAGCCTACCTCGTTGATAAGCAGTGCTATATAGCAGAAAAAGAAGGCGAGAAGTACGCCTGCATCCAACTTCATATCTTTGAGTAGGAGCGATGGGGCAACTGTATCGGTTGTGAGTTGCGACGGGAAGCCCGTGATGCAATAATATATCAGAGCACCAAGGCTCATTGCCACGATGACGACCATACTCTTCCAGATGCCATGCAATACCTTGTTGGCAAATGCCATGGCGCCGATGCAGACAAGAGCAAATAGCATAACCGTGCCTTGATGTGACGCATCCGAGAATATCATTCCCACGATAGGTTTCGACATCGTGAATGAGATAAGCACCACGATAGCCACGACGATTCTCGGCGTGAAGATTGGCAGCAGATGGCGCAGAAGTCCGGAGAGTGCCAGCAGCGTTACGACCGCACCGCCTACAATCATTGCAGGGTAGATGCTCTGCGGAGTATATCCCTGGCTTGCCGCAGCGACAACACCCATAAGCAATACAGTGGCAGGACCTGCTACAAGCGGCAGGCGGTGTCCCCACAATGCCTGCACAATCATCGTTGCACCCATTACGGCAAAGAGTTTCTGCGTGAAGCAGACCACCTCGCCGACAGGGGCAATGAAGGTGCTGGTAAGTACTACGGGAATGCAAATCATCAGCCATTGCAGCCCGTAGAGTAGTGTAGCACCAAGTCCGGGGCGTTCATCAACGCCGTAACGTAGTTTCATTGTCGTTAGTTGCTCTTAATTATTTGCCCATCTCGGCGATTAAACGCTTGCAGAGGTCTGGGTAGTCGGTGGTGATGAAGTCAACGCCCTGCTCAATGCACCAGCGCATATCCTCCTCCTTGTTTACGGTCCAAACATTTACGGTAAGGCCCTTCTTGTGGCACGCCTTAATCCACTTTGGCTTCTTCTTCAATACGTCGAGTTTATAGTCGATGCCCGAAATGCCCATACCCTCGATATAAGTAGGGTCGTAGTCGCCGTTGAGGTAGGCGATAGGCGTTCCCTCAGGAGCAAGACGCTTCAACTCGAAACATACCCAAGGGCGGAAAGCGATATATTCAACCTGCTCGTTGAGGCCGTACTCGGCAACCTTGGCGATGGTTTTCTGTACAATCTCGGTCTCCAAAGCAGGGGTGTAGTGTTTCTTAATCTCGATAATGAGTTTAGTCTTCTTGTCCTTCTTTGTCTGTGCGAGATATTGGTCAAGAGTTGGCATTACCTCGCCATTCTCCAACGGAATAGCCTGTACCTCGGCCAAGGTACTCTTTTGGATGTTTACACGCTCCATCTCCTCCTTGTGGACACTCTTGTCGGGGTGGTAACCTCCGTGTGCAACCACAATCTCGCCATCCTTTGTAAGATTGATGTCGCACTCCGAGCCGTAGATGCCCAATTTTTGAGCCTCTTTCAGTGCGGCCAAAGAGTTACGGCAAGAGCCTTTGGTTGTGTGGAAGCCACGGTGGGCGATGACCTGAGTTTGTGCAACGGCGGCCGTTGCCATAAGTGTTGCGATTGCAAGCATAATACTCTTTTTCATATTCTTAGTGTTTTTTAGTTCGTATTCTAATTACAAAGATATGTAATTAAACCGAAAAATAGAGGTAATAAAAGATAATTTTATGGTAAAGATGATTTATTCGACGAAAATTCGTACCTTTGCAATAAATCACGAAAATATTATTTGAACGAAAGTATAAAAACAATAAGAATTATGGCAAACAAAATTTCTGTATCTGTGATGTGTTCCGATTTGATGAATTTGGAACAGGATATCAAAACTTTGGAGTGTAATGGTGTTGATTGGTTGCACATTGACGTTATGGATGGTCACTTTGTGCCAAACTTGACCTTTGGTCCAGATTTCCCTAACGCTATGCACCGTGTTACCAACCTGCCGCTCGATATTCACTTGATGTGCGAGCAGCCTGAGTTTATCTGCTCGAAGATAGACGTTCACGCAGGCGACATCGTATCGGCTCACGTGGAGTTGAACAAGGATTTTAGCGAGTTCGCTGCCGAGATTCACGGCAAGGGCGCTCTCTTCGGTGTGGTGGTAAATCCTGACACTCCGGTTGAGTCAGTGGCTCCGCATATGGCATATACCGATATGGTAACCCTTATGCTTGTACACCCTGGTTTCTCGGGCGCAAAACTCGTTGACGGTATCCTTGACAAGGTAGGAGAGATGCGTAAGTGGCTCGATGAGCGTGGTTACGAGAAGGTGCTTATCAGTGTTGATGGCAGCGTAAGTTGTGAGCGTGCGCAGTTGATGACCGAGATGGGTGCCAACGTGTTTGTGGGTGGTACTGCCGGCGTATATCGCAAGGGTATGACTTTGGAGGAGTCGTTGCCATTGTTGCGTGCTGCCATTACAAAGTAAGGACTCTTTTTAGGGCTTCCGACCGAAAACTTATCGCTGAGCAGAAAAAGACTGCTCGGCGATAGTTTTTTTTCGCTGTGCAATTTTGAAAATTTTATTACCTTTGCCGGCAAAACTATTGATAATGGAGAAATACGAATCAAAACAACAACAGATATTTAAGTCGGCAATGCAGATTTTTCCCTTTATTTCCGACTTTTCGTTGCTGACCCCGGCTGTTGCCGATAAGGTGGAGGGGTGGCAGGCTACTCCCGATACCTGCTCGTTTAAGGTTAAGGGTTTTGAGGTAAAACTGCGTATGGTCGATAAGATTGAGGGTAAGCAGGTGAAGATTATGAGTGATGAGGGCGGTGTGCCGATTGACTTTACCTTCTGGATTCAGTTGCACGAGGTGACTCCGACCGATACACGTATCCGCTTTGTGTTGCACGCAGACCTCAATATGATGATGCGTATGCTCGTGGGCGGAAAGATTCAGAAGGGGCTCGACCAGGCGGTTGAGGCGTTCGCTGCCGCATTCAATAGATAGAGGTGTCGAAAACACGCCTAATTTTGTGATAAAGAGTAAAAAAAGATTGAAAATAAGGGGTTTTTATTTTATCGTTTGCAAAATTAAGTGTATATTTGTGGCCGATTTCCCTCTATTTCAGGCAGAGGAGATCAAGTTAAGGGTATATTATTAATAAAAATAAACACATTTCATTAGTTATGACAAAGGCAGACATCGTTAGCGAAATCGCTAAAAAGACAGGTGTGGAGAAGGTTCAGATCCAGACCATCGTTGAGACTTTTATGGAGGAGGTTAAGGCGTCGTTGAGCAACGGCGAGAATGTATATCTTCGTGGTTTCGGTTCATTCATCGTTAAGAAGCGTGCGCAGAAGGTTGCTCGCAACATCTCGAAGAATACCACTATTACCATTCCTGAGCACAATATTCCTGCATTTAAGCCTGCAAAGACTTTTCTTGCAAAGGTAAAATAATTTATTGTTAAATAATTAAAACCATCACAACTATGCCAAACGGAAAGAAGCATAAGCGTCACAAGATGGCGACCCACAAGCGTAAGAAGCGTCTGCGCAAGGATCGTCACAAGAAGAAGTAGTATGCCGAGGGCGGCATATTGCTTGAAATAGGATTATAACGCCAAAGGAAAGACTCTCTTTGGCGTTACCTATTTAATAAGTAACGAGTTTCGTAAAAGAGACACAATGGCGAAGCCTTTTTCGCCAAACCGTACAAAATCAAACCGATACCGATGAACAGAGAGTTGATAATAAACGTAACATCGACCGAAATCAGCCTTGCTTTGTGCGAGGATAAGAAGTTGGTCGAGTTGGGTAGAGAGGTCGCACAAATGGGCTTCTCTGTCGGCGATATATATCTCGGCAAGGTGCGCAAGATTTTGCCCGGACTCAATGCAGCGTTCGTGAATGTCGGACACGAGCGTGATGCCTTTATCCACTATCAGGACTTGGGAAACCACTTCCCGTCATTGTCGAAGGTTGTGCAGAGCAACCTGCCCGGAAATAAGGCCGTGAAGATCGAGGCCTTGAAACTTGATGACGGCATTGAACGTGACGGAGATATAAGTTCCTATCTGCACGTAGGTCAGCAGATTATGGTTCAAATCTCGAAGGAGGCCATCTCAACAAAAGGTCCAAGACTAACCTGCGACATATCGTTGGCAGGACGAAATATCGTCCTTGTGCCATTCTCCTCAAAGGTGTTTTTGTCGCAGAAGATTCGTTCAAATGAGGAGAAGAAGAGACTTAAACGTGTCGCTGCCGGCGTTCTGCCAAAGAATTTTGGCGTGATCATCCGTACTGCTGCCGTGAATGCTACCGACCTGGATGTCGAGCAGGATATTTTGGCGGCTGTCGAGAAGTGGAACAAGACTTGCCAGCAGATTCGCAAGCGTCCGGCTCCAAGCCTGCTGATGGGCGAGATGAGTCGTGCCAACACGATAATCAGAGATAACCTTGATGGTTCTTTCTCGCAGATTTGTGTTGACGACGAGGCTATGTACACGGATATTAAAGCCTACATCCACTCCGTAGATCCGGAGAAGGAGAAGATTGTAAAGTTGTATCGTGGAACGGTGCCGATTTTCGACAACTTCGACATCACACGCCAGATAAAGTCACTCTTTGCAAAGTATGTATCGCTCAAACGAGGTGCATATCTTATTATCGAGTCGACCGAGGCGATGAATGTGATTGATGTCAACTCCGGCAACAGAACCACCGCTGATAACGACCACGAGCATACGGTGCTCGAAGTGAATTTGGCTGCCGCAGCCGAGATTGCCCGACAGTTGCGATTGCGAGACCTCGGAGGTATTGTGATTGTCGATTTTATCGATATGCATACGATGCAGAGCCGACAGACTCTCTACGAGGAGATGAAGCGACTCATGGCAACCGACAAGGCGAAACATACCATATTGCCGCTGACCAAGTTTGGTCTTATGCAGATAACCAGACAGAGAATCCGCCCTGTGGCGATACACCCCGTGCAGGATATTTGTCCAACCTGTGGCGGTACAGGAAAGATAGAGCCGACGGTGCTGCTTGATCGTAAGATTGAGAACCAGATTTCACTGCTCGTGCAGGATCGAGGACGACGATTCATCCGCTTGGAGGTCAGCCCTTACGTGGCGGCATATCTGCGCAAGGGACTCTTACCGTTGGTATGGCGATGGATGTTCAAATATGGAGTACATATCTCGATTCGCCCATCACAGAGCCTCGGTATGGTAGATGTTCAGTATTTAGATCGAGAAGGTAACGATCTGTTGTCGATGCCCGTTGAGACTAAAAAGAAGAAGGGCAACAATAAAAAGGGCAAGCGTGTAAGGCGATAGAGGCACGCTACTAAGGATAAAGGAAAAGAGTAGGACAGGGCATAACCAAAGGCATCTGTTTGCCGAAGAGAAAATGCACGAAATACTAAATGTGGCGGAGGGGACAAAACCCTTCTCGCAACTGCAAAAAGAGTTGAAACAAAAGAGCAACACCGTCTATCTCAATGAGTTAGTCGGCGGGGCTCTTTCGTTTTATATGGCAGCGTCGGTGGCGCAAAATGGTGGTTTACACGTACTTGTGGCCGAGAATAGAGATGCTGCGGCTTATGCGTTGAACGATCTCTATGCGCTGCTTGACGAGAAACGGGTGCTATTTTTTCCGTCTGCATATAAGCGCTCGATAAGTTATGGTCGAGAGGATGCCGAAAGTGTGGTGATGCGTACAAATGCTATGAACGCCATACGCCGCCGAGCAGCAGAAGAGTATCTTGTCATATGTACATATCCCGAAGCGCTGGCGGAGGCTGTGGCTGATGTCGAGGGATTGAAGGCCGACTCACTGCATGTAGCGGTGGGTGAGCAGGTTAAGGTTGCCGAGTTGGTCGATATGGTCGAGGCGTTGGGTTTTGTGCAGGTAGATTTTGTCTATGAGCCGGGGCAATATTCGTTGCGAGGCGGTATCTTCGATATATTCTCCTATGCTGAGAGTCGTCCGTATCGTTTGGACTTCTTCGGTGACGAGGTGGAGTCAATTCGCAGATTTGAGATTTCCAATCAACTTTCGAATGACCGCTTGGAGGCGGTGGATATTATTGCAAATGTCAATCGCACAGAGGGCCGCAGAGTCGATTTTGCAACCTTTACAGGCGAGGGTGCGCACTATTGGTTCTACGATGCGGAGTTTGCACTGCGCAAGGTGGACGAGGTGCGTCGCAAGGCGTTGTTGGAGAGCGAGGAACCGGAGCAGACGGCCACACGCATAACCTCCCGAAAGGGGTTGCTCTCAGGGATGGAGGGGAGTACGTTGTTGATGTTGCGCAACAATCTTACGGAGCGCCCCGCACGTGCGACGATACTCTTTCATACCCATCCGCAACCTCGTTTTAATAAGAATTTCGAGATGCTGGCCGACGATGTGGTGGCACACGCAGAGCGAGGCTTCGACTGTCGAATTCTATCTGAGAATAGAGCGCAGACCGAGCGTCTGGATAATATATTCCATCAGTTGGGGCGCACGGAGGCGAAACTGCACATCCTGAAACTGCTGCTGCACGAAGGCTTTGTCGATGACGATATGCGCTTGGCGCTCTATGCTGAGCATCAGATATTTGACCGCTACCAGCGCTATCGCATAAATGGCGAGATAAAGCGTGACGAGCAGATGACCGTGGCGGAACTCAACGCCTTGCAGGTGGGCGACTACGTGGTGCATATAGATCACGGTGTGGGTCGTTTTGGTGGCTTGGTTAAGATTGAAGAAAATGGCAAGATGCACGAGGCGATAAAACTCGTCTATAAGGATGGTGATGTGCTATTTGTGAACGTTCACTCGCTGCATCGTATCTCTCGCTACAAGAGTGGCGACGGTGCGCCGCCGAAGGTCTATAAGTTGGGCGGTGGAGCGTGGCAGAAACTCAAAAATGCGACAAAAAAGGCGGTTAAGGATATATCGAGAGAACTCATTGCTCTCTATGCCAAACGTAAGGCTTCGCCAGGCTTTGCCTTTTCGCCCGACAGTTACCTGCAACAGACACTTGAAGCCTCGTTCCAATGGGAGGATACACCTGACCAGCAGCGTGCTACGGAGGCGGTTAAGGCGGATATGGAGTCGCCACGGCCAATGGATAGATTGCTCTGTGGCGATGTCGGTTTTGGTAAGACCGAAGTGGCGATTCGTGCAGCCTTCAAGGCTGTGGTGGATGGTAAGCAGGTGGCTGTGCTGGTGCCGACGACGATTCTTGCCTTGCAACACTATCGTTCCTTCTCCGAGCGACTGCGTGATTTGCCTGTGAGGGTCGAGTACCTCAACCGCTCAAAGAGCGCAAAGCAGACACGAGAGATAGTGGCCGACTTGGAGCAGGGAAAGATTGATATTTTGATTGGTACGCACAAGATGTTAGGCAATGGTGTCGTGTTCCGAGATTTGGGACTGCTTATCATAGATGAGGAGCAACGATTCGGTGTGGCAGCCAAGGAGAAATTGACGCAGATGAGTGTGAGTGTCGATACGCTGACACTTACGGCTACGCCGATACCTCGAACACTGCAATTCTCGCTCCTGGGTTCACGTGACCTCTCCGTGATTTCGACCCCGCCGCCAAACCGACAGCCGATAATCACCGAGTCGCACACCTTCTCCGAGGAGTTGGTGCGTGATGCTGTGGAGGAGGAGTTGGCACGTGGAGGTCAGGTCTATTTCATCCACAATAGAGTGGAGGATTTGTTGCAGATTCAGGGAATGATTACCCGTCTGTGTCCGAAGGCGAGGGTCTGCGTGGCGCACGGTCAAATGAAGCCGATGGATGTCGAGAAATTGATTATGGACTTTATCTATGGTGACTTCGATGTACTTGTGGCAACAACAATCATCGAGAGCGGTGTGGATATTCCGAATGTGAATACTATAATCATCAACAATGCAGACCGATTCGGTTTGAGCAACCTGCACCAATTGCGAGGACGTGTGGGGCGTAGCGACCGCAAGGCTTATTGCTACCTGCTCTCACCGCCGGATCAGTTACTTACGGATGATGCACGTCGCCGACTCAGGGCTATTGAGGAGTTTTCGGATTTGGGTTCGGGATTCAATATTGCGATGCAGGATTTGGATATCCGAGGTGCGGGTAACTTGCTGGGAGCCGAACAGAGCGGATTCGTTGCCGATATAGGATTTGAGACCTATCAGAAAATTATGAACGAGGCTATTGCAGAGTTGCGTTCTGAGGGTCTTGACGTGGCAGGATTGAGCCGTGAGGAGCAGTCGGTAGTCGAGCAGTTGAACTACGTGGATGATGTGACCATAGAGTTGGGTGTGGAGGCCGAGTTGCCGGAGAGTTATGTGCGACAGCAGGCGGAGCGCTTACGACTCTATCGAGAGTTGGATGCTATTACGCAAGAGCGTGATTTGCAGGGATTTGAGCGTAGGCTTGTTGACCGTTTTGGTGCGTTGCCCGATGCGGCCGCAGAGTTGCTCAATGTCGTACGTCTGCGCTGGGCTGCCATGTCGCTCGGAATGGAGAGAGTGAAGGTCAAGAACTCGCTTATGATAGTGCAGTTTGTAGGCGACGATTCCTCGCCATTCTATCGTAGCGAACAGTTTATGGATATGCTGCGCAAGGTAACCTCCGAGCCTGACAGATATGTGCTGAAACAACGTGATGGTCGTTTGGCAATGACTGTCCGCAAGGTCGCAGGAGTGGCCGAAGCCGTGGCGGTATTGCAGTGGCTGGGCGAGAAGGGAAAGGATGATAAATAACGGCGAAAGCCATAAGGAGAATAAAAGCAGAAAGAGTAATGATAAATTTAATCGTAGATACGGGCAATACTTTTACAAAATTGGAGCGATAGCGACAAAGCCGCCCTTTTTCAAAGGGAGGTTTGGAGGGAATGTCAAAATTAAAGATTAACTAACGGCGAACGCCACAACGGAAATATAAGCAGAAACATTAATGACAAATTTAATTGTAGATACAGGCAATACTTTTACAAAAATCGCCGTTCTTAATGGTACAGAGGCGGTTTATGAGTGGCAGGGGGAGAGACTCACACCGCAGACGGTGGAGGAGTTGGTCGAGCGTTTTGCTCCCTCGAAGGCGATAGTCTCCTCGACACGTGCGGACGCAGAGGCGTGTGCGCAGATGTTGCGTGAGCATATCGGCTATGTTCTTTGTCTGGGGAAGGATACTCCGTTGCCTATTGGTGTTGATTACAATCGTGCGACGTTGGGCAGTGACCGCATAGCGGCGGCTGTGGGTGCGGTTAGCCTCTATGGTGCAGACAGCGAGATGCTTATTGTGGATGCAGGTACGGCGCTGACCATCGATTTTGTGAGCGAGGGAGTTTTCCGTGGAGGGAATATTTCTGCGGGTGTGGATATGCGTTTCGAGGCGTTGCATCGAGGTACGGCTACGTTGCCGCTCTGCTCTCCGCAGGTGTTGCAGAGAGAGGCTCCGCAACTCGGACATTCGACCGAGGAGGCCATACGAAATGGTGTGATGGAGAGTGTTTTTTACGAAGTAAAAGGGTATATTTGCGATTTTCGACAGAAAAATGAAAATATATTGACAATTTTTATTGGAGGCGATGCCGAATATTTTGTTAATCGAATTAAAAATGCGATATTTGCAGGTCGCAATATAATGTATAGAGGGCTAAACGAAATTTTAGAATATAATGCAGTTCTTCAAAAGATATAAGAGAGCGTTGGTGGCACTCGTGTCGGCCGTGGCAATCTTCTCTGCTATTGAGGCAGATGCCCAGTCTAAGCACGATGCCAGCATCAATGCCTACTCGCCATATACGATGTTCGGTATCGGAGAGTTGGGCACACACGGAAATGCAGTAAACCGCACAATGGGTGGTGTCGGTGTGGCTTGGCGCAGTTCGCAGATGGTGAATTTGCTCAACCCTGCGGGTTATAGCGCAACGCTGCGTAAGTCGTTCATGCTCGACGTGGGTGCTGAGGGCTATTTTTTGAGCAATGTGCAGAATAAGTACGATGCAGAGGGTGTCTATTTGCGTCGTGCCAAGAATGCGAAGAATACCGGAAACTTCCGAGAGGTGGCTATTCAGTTCCCGTTGGCGAAGGGTTTGGGCTTTGGTCTCAGCCTTACTCCGTACGGAAGCGTCGGATATAATATGGCAACAGCCGAGCAGAGCGAGGATATCTGGGGTAGTGTGGGTCGTGTAGAGTATGCATATATGGGTACCGGCGATGTTACCGAGGTTAAGGCTGGTATCGGCTGGGAGGCCTTCAAGGGCTTCTCGATCGGTATTGCAGCGAAGTACTATTGGGGAAATATTCAGCGTAGTTATACAACCACTGCCACACAGGACTATGTGGGCGAGGGAACTACCAATACTACCGCAGGTCTGGACTCGTATGCAATCTCGAACTTTAAGTTCCAGGTGGGATTGCAGTATAGCGTGATAAAGAACGAGAAAAGAATTCTTACCTTAGGTGCAACATACGATTACGGAGGTTCGTTGCGTCCAAAGGTTACAAAAACAATCGTCACTAACTCTGTGACACAGATTGGTGTCGTAATGCGTGAGGATACGGGCGAGATGTCGTTGCCGCATACCGTAAACGCAGGTTTCATGTATCAGGATACCAAGTTTACAGCAGGTTTCGACTACGAGTATCGTAATTGGGGTGGCGATAATAACTTTTCGGAGAAGGCTTACGGCGGTATGGAGGTAAAGTATGTGAATACCTCAACCTATAAACTCGGATTTGAATATACGCCAAATCGTTTCGATGTGCGCAACTACTTGCGTCGTATCTCGTACCGCATCGGCGCACGATACGGCAACTACTACCAGAGTTTCGGTGGCAAGGGTCTTAATCAGTGGGCTATAACGGCAGGTTTCGGATTCCCGCTTCGATTTATGGGTGCAACGGGTATCAATGTCGGCGTGGAGATTGGTGGCCGAGGAACACTCTCACCGGTACAGGTTACAAGCGAGAGCGGCGTAGTGTCAACAGTAGGCTTGATTCGTCAGAACTATGCAAAGGTGACGCTCGGATTCTCTCTCTTTGGTGAGGATTATTGGTTCGTTCGTCCTAAGATTGACTAACCCTGCGACAAATTTGAAAATTGATAGAAACAAAAATAATTAACAAAAGGAAAAATGAAGGCAATCAAATTTTTGATGACAATCGTGTTGGGTGCGACTGCAATGTCGGCTTTGGCACAGGATTTTAGCGACCCTCGCTATGCGAAGTGGGGTGAGACTCCGGAGCAGCGTAAGGAGAATATCCTTGCAAGTTCTTATTTGAAGGAGGAGGTTGATAACCACAACTTTAACTCTGCTGCTGCATTCTTGCAGCAACTTCTCGTAAACTGCCCATCGGCATCGGAGAACATCTATGCAAACGGTGTAAAACTCTACAAGCAGAAGATTAACCGTGCAGAGACTCTTGCCGAGAAGCGTACATACGTTGACTCGTTGCTTTGGCTCTACGATGTTCGTTTGCAGCACTTTGCTTCTCATCCAAAGCGTGGTAAGGCTTACTTGTTGGAGCGCAAGGCTCGTGAGTTCCTCACATATAAGGATAGCGATCGTGAGGGTGTAGCCGAGGCTTTCGAGGCTGCTATTGCAGCACAGGTAGAGCAGAATGGCGTTGCTGACCCTGAGGTTGTGGCTATCTATTTCAAGAATATCTGCGACGACTACTCGAACGACGTGGTTGATGCCATGACTGTTGTGAATATCTACGATGCAAACGCAAAGTTCTTCGAGAACATCGCTCCTGAGAAGGAGGAGTTCAAGAAGCAGTTCGAGTCTTGCTTCGCTACCAGCGGTGCTGCTTCATGCGAGAATATCGAGGCTATCTTCTCGAAGAAGTTGGAGAATAATTGGAGCGATGAGGCTACTCTGACTCAGGCTTACGGACTCTTGGCTCGTGCATCATGCGACAGCGACTTCTTTATCACCGTTGCAGAGAAGTACTATGCAGTTAAGCCGTCATCAAATGTTGCTATGCACTTGGCACAGGTCTTCCAGAATAAGAAGAATTTCGATAAGGCTAACCAGTACTTGCGTGAGGCTCTTGTTGCCGAGACAGATGTTTTGGAGCGAGAGAAACTCTATGTACGTATCGGTATCCTCGATATGTCTATCAACAACTTCGCAGAGGCTATCGAGGCATTCAACGAGGCACGTAACCTCAACCCTGAGAATGCTTACGTACCTTACTTCTTGGCACAGTGCTATGTTTCGGGTGCAAAGGGTTGCGACAGTTTTGCTCAGAATGCTGTATATTGGGTTGCTTACGACCTCTTGATGAAGGCTGCTCCTATGTTGGAGGCTCTTCCTGATGGCGAGGGTGTAGATACCGCAGCCAATGCTCGTAAACTCGCTGCTACATACCGCACCGTATTCCCAACTTTGGAGGAGTGCTTCTTCCGTGAGTTGCGTGAGGGTGGTTCGTATGTTGTAAACTGCGGCTTCGTGCGTGGTGTAACAACCGAGGTTCGTCCACGTCAATAGTATTTCCCGAAATTCTCTTCGCAGGCTCTGCTGCGGAGGATAAACGACGACGACATTGACAAATCGTAAGATTATAAAATACGCAATGGTAGCACTCCTTTTCGTGGGGAGTGCTATCTTGCTTTCATCGTGTAAAGAGGAGAAGCGTGTAGAGAGCGTTTCGCTTGACACCATCAAAACCGAGGAGAGCCAGAATCTTACGATCGTAATGTCGGAGAACGGTCGTCGCTCCTATCGCTTCACAACTCCGTTGTTGGAGGGATATATGTTGGGCCGTGACCCGTATCGTGAGTTTCGTAAAGGTGTGAGAATTATTACATACCAAGATGATTCGCTCGTCTCGGTAAACTCGACTCTCGATGCGAACTATGCGATATATTACGAGAAACGTAAACTCTGGGAGGCGAAGGGTAACGTGTGCGTTGAGAAGTTTGACGGCACAAAACTCTATACGCAGCAACTCTTCTGGGACTCGACAACCAAGCGTATCTACTCGAATGTGGATACCAAGGTTGTAACGGCATCCGACACCCACTATTGCGAGGGTTTTGATTCGGATGAGAATCTTGTGGAGTTGAAGTTCCGTCGCTGGAAGGGTAAGATGGCATTCGAGGAGGAGGCACTCAAAGCAAAGGACTCGACGGCTGTGGATAATAAACCTGCGACCGAGCAGGAGTCGGAACAGGAACAGGAGCAGGTGGAGCCAAAGAGGTTCGAGCGCAGACGACCTGCCAAAAAGAGAATAGACGAAGAAGAGTCTCTCGACGAAGATAGAGCCACTCGTAAGAGCAGGCGAGATAGGTGGCGCAAGCAGCATGAGAACGACAACAAGAAGGACGAATAATATATTGGCTTGTTGCTCGTTTGATAGCGAAGGTGCTACTGACAAATGATGTTTAACTGATATATGGTAACCTCTATTATAATAATAGTATTGATGCTGTTGCTGTCGGCATTCTTTTCGGGTATGGAGTTGGCCTTCTTGAATAAGAACCGCCTCAAACTCGAAATCGACCGCAAGCAGAATCGTATGTTTGACTTTATTGCGGATCTCTTTGCCCGCAATCAGGGTCAGTATATCACTACGATTCTGGTTGGAAACAACATCACATTGGTAATCTACTCAATGTGTATGTCGCAACTCATCAGAGGTATAGCATATATGGCGGGCTGGCAGGATATATATTCGCATGGCTCGTTCGTTCTTGAAACCGTAATCCCGACCATAATCGTGATATTCGTGGCGGAGTATCTGCCAAAGTCGGTCGTCAGAGGTAATCCAAACTTCTACTACCGATTCTTTTCTCCCGTAATCTATATCTTTTATCTTGCGCTCTATCCGATAGCACGCCTTACGACGTTGCTTTCGTATGCTCTGTTGCGCATCGTTGGTCGTAAGCCTGCCGAGGTGGAGCCGAAGATGGTCTTCGATAAGAGTGACTTGGAGAGTCTGCTGGATGCAAATAATGCCGAGCCGCAAACCGAGACCGAAACCGAGATAAAGATGTTCCAGAATGCGCTCGACTTTGCCGATCTGCGTGTGCGTGACTGTATGGTTTCACGTGTGGATGTTGAGGCTGTGGATATAGAGGATACGACCTTGGAGGCGTTGACCGAGCGATTTGTCGAGTCGAAGTACTCACGTATATTTGTCTATCGCCAGACTATTGACGATATTGTAGGATATGTCAATTCAAAGAGCCTCTTTACTGAGCCGATAGGCTTGGAGCAGGTGCTGATGAAGGTCGATTACGTGGCTGAAACCTTGCCTTTGCAGCAGATGCTCGAACAATTCATCAAGCGCAAGAGCAATGTTGCGGTGGTGATCGACGAGTTTGGAGGTACGGCCGGTATCATCTCGTTGGAGGATGTCTTGGAGCAAATCTTTGGCGAGATTGAGGATGAGCATGATGAGGATGAACTTATCGAGCGCCAACTCTCCGAGGATGAATATATACTCTCGTGTCGCTTGGAGGTTGAGTATCTTAACGATAAATACTCGCTCGGAATAGCCGAGAGTGACGAATATGACACGTTAGCGGGATATATTATCTCCCGTTATGGCGAGTTGCCGTCGGCGGGCGAAGAGATGGAGTTTGACTCGCTGCATATCAAGATTATGCGTACAACACGCTCCCGTATCGAGTTGGCGAAGATACGATGTATCAAAAAGTGATAAAAAACGATACGCTTTTTAAATAAATTAACTATCTTTGAAGGCTTAAAACGAAAATTTTAATCAAAAACAAAAGTAATATGGCAAGTTTGAACACTTTGAGAACCAAATTCGGTATCCTGCTTTCAGTTGTGATTGCTGGTGCGCTTTTGGCTTTTATCCTCTCTCTTAAAACAGAGATGGGATTCTCCGGAAATGACCCTAAGGTGGGTGAGATTGATGGCGAGAAGGTACTCTACTCGGAGTTCCTCGCTGCGTATGATGATGTGAAGGCTCAGATGGGCGGTGAGGCTTATGATGAGCAGCAGGCTGCACAGTTGCTCTCTGCAACATGGCAGAGCCTCCTTGCGGACCACGTTTTTACTCCGGGCTTGGAGAAGATGGGTCTTGGCGTTGCTTCGGCCGAGCATACTGCAATGCTCAAAGGCGAGCAGGCGTCTAACGTATATGCAACAGTATTCGCAGACCCTAAGACCGGAGCGTATAGCATTGAGTCTGTGACCGAGTTCTTGAAGCAGGTGGAGAGCAATCCACAGGCTGCAAAGATGTGGAGCCTCGTTCAGAAGCAGGCGAAACTCGACCGTGCGCTCACAAAGTATGTTGCTTTGGTACGCAATAGCGCTTATGCTAACAAATTGCAGGTAGAGCGTGGTGTGAATGCTGAGAACAACTCTTACAAGGGTCGTTATGTACAACTTCGCTACCACACCGTGGCTGACTCTTTGGTAAACGTATCGGACAAGGAGATTAAGGCTTACTATAAGGCTAACAAGGAGCAGTACAAGCAGACTCCTTACCGCACAATCTCTTACGTTGTATTTGATGTTGAGGCTACTGAGGAGGATAAGGCTGCTGTTGAGGCCACTGCAAAGGCTGCAACCGCAGAGTTCGCTGCTGCATCTGATGTTAAGGCGTTCTCTCGTGAGAACCGCCACGCATCTGTTGCACAGTCGTTTGTAACCCTCGACTCTTACGGCAAGGATGAGGCTAAGGCCCTTGCTGCCGGTCGTACATATGGTCCGGAGTTGGTTGGCAACGAGTGGCACGCTACACGTGTAGTTGAGACTCGCACCGCTCCTGAGAAACTTACTCTTCGTCACATCGTTCTTCCTTATACTGAGGATGCAAAGGCTGAGGAGTTGCTCGCAGAGTTGCGCAAGGGCGCATCTTTCGAGGCTCTGGCAAAGGAGCACTCTATTGCAGAGACTGCTGCTGACGGCGGTAACATCGGCGAGGTAGAGTACGCTTCACTTGCTCCTGAGTTTGCTGATGCATTCAAGGGCGTGAAGAAGGGTCAGGTTGTTAAGGTTGTATTCGGTAACGCTATCCAGTTGATGAAGGTTGAGAAACTCTCTGCATCGAAGAAGCACTACCGCATCGCAACCCTCACCTATCAGGTTGAGCCTTCGCAGGAGACTAAGCGCAACGTTCACAACACTGCAAGCGCACTCGCTGTGGCTGCTAAGGGCTCGGTTGAGAAGTTCAACGAGGCTGTTGAGGCACAGAGTCTTTCAAGCCGCTCGATGAATGTTGAGCAGAGCGAGCGCAATGTACGTGGTATCGACGGTAACTCTATCGAGGTTGTTCGTTGGGCTAACGATGCAGAGGTAGGCGATGTTTCGGATATCATCAAGGTTGATGATGCTTACGTAGTTGCTACTCTCACCGCTGTAAATGATGCAGAGTATAAGAGTGTTAAGGAGGTTGCTACACAGATTCGCAACATCTTGCTCCGTGATAAGAAGTTCGAGATTTTGGCTGCTAAGTTCCAGGGTGCAACTCTTGAAGAGGTTGCTAAGGCTGCCGGTGCAAGAGTGCAGGAGTTCGACAAAGTGAAACTCGGTGCATACTATATCCCAGGTGTTGGCGTAGAGCCACGTATCCTCGGTACTATCACAACTGCCGAGGTGGGTAAACTCTCTGCTCCATTGCAGGGCGCAAGTGGCGCATTTGTAATCTGCGTAGATGAGGTTGTTCCGGCAGAGGAGCCACAGACCGTAGAGGCTGAGCAGGTTAAGGCTCAGGCAGATGCTGAGCGCAATGCTTCTTCACGTGCGCTTTACGCTGTACAGGAGTTGGCTAATATGGTAGATAACTCGGTATCCTTCTTCTAAAAAAAAAGCATTTCGAGGGGTAATTGCTTCCTTCGTCTGCGTGTTGCTTGATGGTCACATACGCTAAGTATGCTCCCACCAAGCAATACTCGACAGCGTTGCACTTTCCGCCTCGAAATACTTTTTTGTAGCGTTATAAAATAGGGGAAATACTTTGTTACGCTTAAATGGCGAGACAGTTACATACGCTGAGTATGCTACTGTCTCGCCATTTTTCACAAGCCTTGTATATCCTCTCTTGAAATGCTTTTTTATTGAAAGAGCAATAGAGATATGGAGGTTAAGGAAATTAGTGAAACTATGGAATTTAAGGAATTTAAGGAGTTTAGGGAGTTTAAGGAATTTAGAGGAGAGTCACTAAATTCACTAATTTCCCTAAATTCTCTAATCTTTTTATTACCTTTGTAAAAAAGATGACCTATGAATGATGCAATTCTAATAAAGTCGCAAGGAGACCATCGAAATCTAATATGTTATCGTAAAGCCGAACTAATATACGATATAACCTATCATTTTGCGAATTTGGCATTTGTGCGTGGTGACCGCACGATAGACCAGATGGTTCAAGCTGCACGCTCTGGCAAACAAAATATTGTTGAGGGTAATGCGGATGCAGAAACCTCAATCGAGATGGGCATCAAACTTATCAATGTTGCTAAGGCGAGTTTAAAAGAGTTGCTAACGGATTATGAGGACTATCTGCGTGTGAATGGTTATGAGCTGTGGCGTGAAGACTCCGATAAGTTTATTGCGATGCGCAAACTTGGCGTTGAAGGTAGTAGCCAATCCATTTTAGATGTTGCAAAATCTCGTCCTCTTGACACGGTAGCCAATATGGCAATCATCCTACTCAAGCAGGAGGACTATCTGCTACACAAATTACTCACATCGCTCTCTGAGCAATTTCTCGATGAGGGTGGTTTTAAAGAGAAAATGCACCGTATGCGTGTGGAAAGAAGGGGAAAATAGAGAGGATAGGGAGTTTAGGGAATTTAAGGAGTTTAGGGAAATTTCCTAGATTCCCTAAGTTCTCTAATCTCTCTTTGATACAAAAGAAAAAGCCCTCCCAAACGGGAAGGCTTTGCATATACGATAAGTCTCGGTTACCCGATTACTTCTTCATACACCCCTTAATTTGTTGCTCTCAAAGGTATAACTAAAAGTCGTAGCCAATTATATTATTAGAGTAATTACTCCAACCATTTGCAGTCTTGTAAGAGTTTACCGATGCAGTTGGTACATAAATTTTACACTTTATATTTCTCAATTTAGTGTGGGACTTTGGATAAAAAGACTTATAATCATAAATATATTCGTAATATGAGAACACTTTCTCGCCTATATTTGGCGGTGTTGTCGCATTGCAATACACTTTGCTTAAGTTTTTGCATCCAAAGAATGCTTCATCTCCAATTCTAGTTACAGTATCTGGAATAGTTACACTTTCCAGATCTCTGCAATAACTATAAGTATTGTTACCAATTTCAGTAACGCTATTTGGCATAGTAATGCTTTTTAAAAGATCGCATGCACGGAATGCATCATCTCCAATCTTGGTTACTCCATATGGAATAGTTAGGTCTCTCAAACTTTCGCATCCAAAGAATGCTCCATTCTCAATTTGAGTTACACAATTTGGAATAGTTATGCTTCTTAGACTTTCGCATCCACAGAATATCCCACGTTCAATTTTAGTAATGCTATTTGGAATAGTTGCACTTTCCAAACTTTTGCATCCTAGGAATGCCTCATCTCCAATCTTAGTTACTCCATTTGGAATAGTTATACTTGTAAGTGTTACACAATTGCGAAATGCTCCTGGTCCAATTTCGGTAACGCTATTTGGTATAGTAATGCTTTTTAGCATTGAACAATTGATAAATGCACTTTCTGGGATGCTTGTAATTTTATTTTTGAATGTAATCTTACCTATCCCATTTTTGTGCTCGATGGATTTGACTTCTGCGCCCCAACCACCAACATTCCCTAATATAAGAGATGATTTTTCATAACTATATATGATTTCACTGTTGGACATATCGCAACTTGAAAGGATGCAAGATGCTATAAGCATAAATATAACACGACTCTTTTTCATAAAACGAAAATTAATATTAGTGATATGACTTACTTCTACAAAGTTAAAAAATATTTCCGAACGAACAAACATATTTGGTGCGGTCATTTGTTCAAAAATGTACTGCGTAGCAAAGCCTCCCTTTTTCAAAGGGAGGTTTGGAGGAAATGTAAATATGAATGGTGGTGTCAACAAACACCACTACTATATTAAGGGCAAAAAGAAAGCCCTCCCAAACGGGAAGGCTTTGCATATACGATAAGTCTCGGCAACCCGATTACTTCTTCATATACCCCTTAATATAGTGGTGGTGCGAACCGTATCGGTTGAAGGCAGCCTCGTCGAGAGCCTCCTGTGCCGATGGGTGAGCAACCGAGATGATAAGGCGAGCACGCTCCTGAAGGCTCTTACCATAGAGATCTACTGCACCATTCTCGGTAACAAACCAGTGGATGTGGTTACGGGTAGTAACAACACCTGCACCCTCGGTGAGAGCGTCAGAAATCTTCGATACGCCCTTGTTGGTGATTGAAGGCATAGCGATGATAGCCTTACCGCCCTTAGAGAGCGATGCACCATAGATGAAGTCGATCTGACCACCTACGCCTGAGTAGAACTTACGGCCGAGAGAGTCAGCACATACCTGGCCGGTGATGTCAACCTGCAATGCAGAGTTGATAGCGGTTACACGGTCGTTCTTCGAAATGATATATGGGTCATTGGTGTAGCCTACGTCCATCATCAATACGCCTGGGTTGTCGTCGATGAAGTCATAAACACGCTGTGAGCCCATCAAGAAGGTAGATACCATCTTACCCTTATCGATATTCTTTGCAGCACCGTTGATTACGCCCTTCTCTACGAGAGGGAGTACGCCGTCGGCGAACATCTCGGTGTGAACGCCGAGGTTCTTGTGGCCACCGAGCTGTGCGAGTACGGCGTTAGGAATAGCACCGATACCCATTTGGAGGGTTGCACCATCCTCGATGAGTTCTGCACAGAACTTACCAATCTTAACCTCAGTCTCGTTTGGATCTGCGAAGTGAGCCTCTTCGAGTGGCTGGTCGTCCTGAACGAAGAACTCGATCTGTGAAGAGTGAATCATAGCGTCACCGAATGCACGTGGCACGTACTTGTTCACTACGGCGATAACATGCTCAGCGCACTCTACTGCTGCGAGGGTTGCATCTACCGAGGTGCCCAATGAAACGTAACCGTGCTTGTCAGGGGTTGAAACCTGAATCATAGCCACGTTGCAAGGAACGGCACCGCTACGGTAAAGTTTCTGAGTCTCGCTCAAAAAGATTGGAATATAGTCAGCATATCCGCTCTGTGTAACCTTGCGAACATTGCCGCCTACGAAGAATGAGTCGAGTTGGAATACACCCTCGAACTCAGGATCTGCGTATGGTGCAGGACCCTCAGTGTGGAGGTGGTGGATGTGTACATCCTTAAACTCGCCGTTACGGCCACGCTCGCACATAGCCTTAATCAAACATTGTGGCGCAGATGCCACTGAACTCAAATGGATGTGGTCGCCCGACTTGATAACTTTGACGGCCTCTTCCGGTGTTACGAACTTAATCATAGCGTTTGAAATTAGTGTGTTTTATTGTTTGTTGATTATTTTCTCTTTACCTCTACCTGCTCGTAGCCCTCGATGATGTCACCGATGCGAATATCGTTGTAGGACTCGATGTTCAGACCGCAATCCTGTCCTGATACAACCTCCTTAACATCATCCTTGAATCGTTTGAGTGAGCCGAGGCGACCGGTGTGGATAACGATACCGTCACGGATGACACGTACAGGTGTGTTGCGGTGCAACTTACCCTCACGAACCATACCTCCGGCGATAGTTCCAACCTTGGAAATCTTGAAGGTCTCCAAAACCTCAATCGAGCAGACAATCTCCTCCTTCATCACAGGCTCCAACATACCCTCGATTGCATCCTTAATCTCGTTAATTGCATCGTAGATGATTGAGTAGAGACGAATCTCAATCTCCTCCTGCTCGGCAACCTTACGAGCCGCAGCCGATGGTCGTACCTGGAAGCCGACGATGATAGCGTTGGATGCTGCTGCAAGCAGAACGTCGCTCTCCGAAATCTGACCCACGGCAGCGTGGATAACGTTAACCTGAACGGTCTCCTTTGAGAGTTTGATGAGCGAGCCAGACATAGCCTCAACCGAGCCGTCCACGTCACCCTTAACGATGATGTTGAGTTCCTTGAACGAGCCGATGGCGATACGACGACCAATCTCGTCGAGTGTCACGTGCTTCTGGGTCATGATACCCTGCATACGCTGCAACTGCTCACGCTTGTTGGCGATTTCACGAGCCGAGCGGTCATCCTCCATCACGTTAATCTGGTCGCCGGCCTGTGGTGCACCATTAAGACCGAGCAACTGCACAGGTGTTGCAGGTCCTGCCTCTTTGAGTTTGTTTCCGTTCTCGTCGAACATAGCCTTAACACGACCAGTGTAGATTCCCGACAATACAACGTCGCCCACACGGAGTGTTCCGTCTTGAATGAGTACGGTTGATACGTAACCACGGCCTTTATCGAGTGTAGATTCGATAATTGTACCCTTGGCACGCTTGTTAGGGTTGGCTTTGAGTTCGAGCATCTCTGCCTCCAAGAGTACCTTTTCGAGCAACTTGTCGAGATTAAGACCCTTCTTCGCAGAGACATCCTGGCTCTGGTACTTACCACCCCAGTCCTCTACGAGGAGGTTCATATTTGCCAACTGCTCCTTGATTGCATCTGGGTTTGCAGCAGGTTTATCAATCTTGTTAATCGCAAATACCATAGGCACACCCGCAGCCTGTGCGTGGTTGATTGCCTCGATGGTCTGCGGCATCACCTTGTCGTCTGCTGCAACGATGATAATTGCAACGTCGGTAATCTTCGCACCACGGGCACGCATCGCTGTAAATGCCTCGTGACCCGGAGTGTCGAGGAAGGTAATCTTCTGACCGTTCAACTCTACCGAGTAAGCACCGATGTGCTGGGTTATACCTCCCGCCTCGCCAGCGATGACGTTAGTCTTACGGATGTTGTCCAGGAGCGATGTCTTACCGTGGTCAACGTGACCCATAACGGTTACAATCGGCGGACGTGGAGTCAAATCCTCAGGAGTGTCAACATCCTCCTCGCCGATAGCCTCCTGAATCTCTGCCGACACGAACTCGGTAGTAAAACCGAACTCCTCAGCCACAACAACCAATGCCTCAGCATCCAATCGCTGGTTGATGGATACCATCAAACCGAGGTTCATACAAGCCGAGATAACCTCCATAGGTGATACGTTCATCATGGTAGCAACCTCGCTGACAGTAACAAACTCTGTTACTTTCAGTACCTTGCGCTCCATCTCCTCACGCTCTACGGCTTCGTTCATACGCTCACGAACCTCGTCACGCTTCTCCTTGCGGTATTTTGCGCCCTTGTTCTTTGCACCCTTAGCAGTCAGACGTGCCAATGTATCCTTAACCTGCTTTGATACCTCCTCGTCGGATACCTCCGGACGAACTATCGGCTTCGGTGCAGGCTTCTGGTGCTTCTGCTTCTTGCCACCCTGTGGCTGGTTGTTATTAATGTTGTTGCCCTTATTGGCGTTATTGTTGGCAACGTTGACGTTGTTAGCGTTGTTGCCCTTGTTCTTCTCCTTCTTGCCGTGTGGCTGCTGACCCTGACGAGCAATGTCAATCTTCTCCTTCTCCAAACGCTTGCGGCGGTGCTTTCCTCCCGGAACCATGCCCGAAACGTCTATCTTGCCCAGAATCTGTGGGCCGGCGAGAGTTGGAGCCTCCGTAGGGCGGAACTCCGGAACATCACGCTTTACCTCCTTTGGAGCCTCGGTATTCGATTCAGGTGCTACCGGCTGTGGCTTCGGAGCCTCAACCTTTGGCTCGGCTTTCGGAGCAGGTGCAGCAGGCTTCTCTGCCTTTGGAGCGCTATTCTCAACCTTTGGTGCAGGTGCAGCAACAGGTTTTGCCTCCTGTGGCTTTGCCTTCACGATGTTACCCTTCTTGTCAATCTCCACCTTGCCCAAAATCTTTGGCTGAGCAACCTCGTCCTTCACCTCGATGCTCTTTGCAGGAGCAGGCTTCTCCTCCTTGATAGATACGGTGGCCTGCTTGGTTGCAATCTTCTCACGCACGTTGTCACGAGCGCTTACATTCGAGCGATTGCTGCCAAACTCCTTCTCTACCATTGCGTAGGTCTCGCTGTCAATCTGCGTGTTGGGCGAACTCTCAATATTTACGCCCTTCTTATGCAGATAGTCGGTAATGGTGTTCAAACCAACTTTGAACTCCTTGGCTACCTGTATCAGACGTAATTTCTTCTCATTCTCCATATTTTAATCTCTTTTTTGCGTTATCAACTTACCTTTCCACCACGCTCTTGTGGTGTGTGTGCGAATCGTGTCGCACGGGAGAGCAATGCTACTCCTCCTCTTCGAACTCTGCACGCAGAATCTCGACAACCTTCTCTGCCTGCTCCAACTCCAAGTCGGCACGTGCAGCGATTACGTCGATAGGGAGGTCGAGTACGCTCTTGGCGGTGTCGCAACCTGCACGGTGCAACGCCTCAATAATCCAAGGCTCGATCTCGTCAGCAAACTCGTTCAGAGCAACGTCCTCCTCCTCAATCTCACGATATACGTCGATGTCGTAACCGGTGAGCATCTTCGAGAGACGGATGTTGAGACCACCACGACCGATTGCTACCGAAACCTCCTCTGGCTTCAAGTACACCGATGCGGTCATCTTCTCCTCATCGATAACGATGTTCGAAATCTTTGCAGGGTTGAGTGCTCGCTGGATGAGCAACTGAGTGTTTGATGTGTAGTTGATTACGTCGATGTTCTCGTTGCGCAACTCCTTTACGATAGAGTAGATACGAGAACCCTTGACGCCTACGCAAGAACCAACAGGGTCGATACGGTCGTCGTATGACTCCACAGCAACCTTGGCTCTCTCGCCCGGAATGCGGGCAATCTTCTTGATGGTGATAAGACCATCGTAAATCTCTGGTACCTCGGCCTCGAACAGACGCTCCAAGAACTGGTTTGCTGTACGAGAGAGGATGATGCGTGGTGAGTTGTTGTTCATCTCCACGCTCTTGACAATCGCTTTCAGGGTGTCGCCCTTACGGTAGAAGTCGCTTGGAATCTGCTCCGACTTTGGAAGTACGAGTTCGTTATCCTCGTCGTCAACGATGAGAACCTCCTTCTTCCATACCTGATAAATCTCTCCTGAGATAATCTCGCCAACCTTTGCCGAGTACTTCTCGAAGAGGTTTGCCTTCTCCAAGTCGAGAATACGTGATGCGAGGTTCTGGCGCAATGAGAGAACGGCACGACGACCAAACGATGAGAACGAAATCTGGTCGGTGTACTCGTCGCCAACCTCGAATGATGGGTCGATAGCCTGAATCTCCGAGAGTTTAATCTCGCTTACAGGGTTTGCGAAATCCTCGTCGGCAACAACGGTGCGGTTGCGCCAGATTTCGAGGTCACCCTTGTCGGCGTTGATGATAACGTCGAAATTCTCATCGGTGCCATACTGCTTCTGCAAGGCGTGATGGAAGACATCTTCAAGAACACCAATCATAGTTGACTTGTCGATGTTTTTCAGCTCCTTAAATTCTGAGAAGTTGCTGATCAAATTCAGATTGTCTACTTTCTTTGTCATTTTGTTTGTGTTTATATTGTTTTTGTTTCTTGTTCTCTTTATGCGATCAATTTAGGTTGCGTGACTCTTGTCGATATAATTGCCCCCCCCTCTGACCGTGTTGTGCTGCACTATTTGTAGTCCAAATACTCCTTTGCAGTCTTAATCTCCGAGTAGGCGTAAGTACGAACCGTGTGCTGCAACTCCTTGCGCTTCTTGCCCTCTACGGCAACCTTCTCGTCGTAGGATATTGTGATACCCTCCTCGTCGGCAGCATCCAACGTTGCCAAGAGTTTAATGCCAGATGTGAGCAATACCTCAACCGGAGAGCCTACGACCTTGCGATACTGACGCACCAACTTCAACGGCTCGCCAATGCCTGCCGATGCTACCGTCAGCGAGAAGTCCTCCTCGTCACGATCGAAAGCCTCGTTTACCGCACGGCTCAACTCTGCGCAGGTGTCAATGGTTACTCGTGTGTCGCTGTCCAATGTCAGCATAATCTCGTTGGATGGGCTGCATACGCACTCGACAACGAACATATCTGTTCCCTCCAATTTCTTCTCTACAATCTCTCGAACTTTTGCAATATCCATATCTTTTATCTTTCAAATTTCATACACTGCTTGGTACGAAAGAAGGGGACTAATTGTCCCCCTCTCCTCGTTTCTCGCCTTTTACGATGCAAATGTACGAACTTTTTTGTTATTTCCAAAGGAAATATAAAAAAGAGTGTCCGAAAATTTTAATCGAACACTCTTTTCGTTGAGAAATCTCCTCCCTTTTACTATCGGGTTGAGGTGTATGGCTTGATGATACCACGCTTTGATGAGCGGATAAACTCCAACAGAGCGTCACGCTCAGGCGATTGAGGCAACTGCTTCTCTACCTCCTCGCAAGCGTGGAGATAGTTCATGTCGCTCTGGAAAAGAAGACGGCAGGCGTTGTGAATAGTCTCAATCTGTTCTGCGGTGAAGCCACGACGTGAAAGTCCAATCTTGTTGATACCCGCAAACGACTGTGTGTCGCTGCGTAAGGTAATATATGGTGGTACATCCTTGGCTACAAGAGCACCGCCTTGGAGCATAGCGTGGTCGCCGATGCGGCACCACTGGTGTACTGCTGAGTGACCGCCGATAACTACCCAGTCGCCAACCTCTACCTCGCCAGCCAGCGAGCAACGGTTAGCGATTACGCAGTGGCTGCCCACTACGTCGTCGTGTGCGATGTGAACGTATGCCATAAGGAGGTTGCCGTTGCCGACAACGGTCTTGCCACGTGATGCTGTGCCACGGCTGATGGTTACACACTCACGGATGTCGTTGTCGTCGCCAATCTCGGCGGTAGTCTTCTCTCCAACGAACTTCAAATCCTGCGGAAGGCAAGAGATAGAGGCTGCGGTGTGGATTTTGCAGCGCTTGCCGATGCGTGCGCCGTCGTGAATAACGGCTCCCGGACCAATCCAGCAGTCGTCACCGATAACTACGTCACCGGCGATGTATGCAAATGGTTCAACGGTAACGTTGTTGCCAAGTTTTGCGTCCGGATGAACGTAAGCGAGGTTACTAATCATAGTCTGTTTCTATTTTATTGGGTTATTATTTTGCTGTATTTGCAATCTGCGCCATCAACTCTGCCTCGCAAACCAACGTGTCGCCTACGAAGGCCTTGCAGATCATCGATGCGATGCCACGGCGTACAGGACCCGCCAACTCACACTCGAATTGGAGTGTATCGCCAGGGGTAACCTTCTGCTTGAAACGTACGTTGTCGATACGCAAGAAGTAGGTCGAGAACTCGTCGGGATGCTCTACGGTCGAGAGTACGAGAATGCCGCCACTCTGTGCCATGGCCTCCACGATGAGTACACCCGGCATAACCGGCTCCTGTGGGAAATGTCCCTGGAAGAACGGCTCGTTGCCGGTTACATTCTTGATGCAGCCGATGGATGTGCCGTCGAGGTGGAAAACCTTGTCCACGAGCAGGAATGGATAGCGGTGTGGCAGGGTCGCACGAATCTGGTTGATGTCCATCACGGGAGTCTGGTTGGCATTATACTTGAAGCGTGGCTTAACACCCTCACGACGGATTGATAGATGCACCTGCTTCATAAACTCGGTATTGGCGAAGTGTCCCGGACGGGTAGCCCATACACGACCCTTGATGCGCATGCCGAGCAGTGCAAAGTCGCCGAGCAGGTCGAGCAACTTGTGGCGTGCTAACTCGTTGGAGAAGCGCAATTCGAGATTGTTCAGATAGCCGCCGGTAACACGGATGTCGTCTTTGTTGAAGATGCTCTTCAAGTGGTTGATTTGCTCGTCAGAAACAGGGTTTTCGACTACCACGATAGCGTTGTCTAAATCGCCACCCTTGATGAGATTCATCTTAAAGAGCGGCTCCAACTCGTGCAAGAATACGAATGTGCGGCACGGAGATATCTTCTCGGTGTAGTTGTCGCCGGGATTGAAGGTGGCATATTGGTTGCCGATAACCTTCGAGTTGTAATCTACGTGTACCGATACCGAGAACTCCTCGTCAGGGTAGAGAATCAGGGCAACTCCCTTCTCTGGAATTGTATATACCTGCTTCTCACGTACCTCGTAGTAGCGACGTTCAGCCGCCTGCTCCACGGTGCCGACCTCCTCGATGCCGTGGGCATACGCTATCGCCGAACCATCCATAATCGGAGTCTCGGGACCGTCGATGTCAATCAGCGCATTATCTACTCCGAGAGTCCAGAGGGCTGACATGATATGCTCGATGGTGCTTACACGTACACCGTTAATCTCTATGGTTGTGCCACGGGAGGTGTCTGTAACATACTCGCACAAAGCGGGGATTGTTGGCTGACCCTCAATATCTATACGTCGGAAGACGATGCCGTGGTCGGCTGGTGCCGGATTTACTGTCATTGTAACTGTAACGCCTGTGTGAAGGCCCTTGCCTGAGAAGGTCAAAGGAGCGCAGAGCGTTTGCTGTTTTGTAGATGTTGTTGTTGTCATCTCGCTGTCTGTTTATTACTTTTAAGTTTCAAATATCTTTAACTAAAAAGTGTGTGTCCGAAATATTAGGCAAATATACTATATATTTTTGGTTAAAATGCACATTTTCAGCAGTATTTATAAAATTTATTATAGGAGCGATAATTCTCGCTGAAAATTACTACCTTTGCAAATGTGTTGCCCTATGAAAAAACGCAACAAAAAAAAGAGGAAAAATAAAATAGAGATAAACGTATGAAGAGATTCTATTTCTTGATTATTGCATTGGTTTTGGCATTCTGTGCCTGCTCGCCTGCCGGCGATGGAATAGTTGAGGAGTCTAACGGCCCCGATACCGAGCAAACCACTCCGAACAACCCCGGAAACGATGGCGGCGAGGGTAACGAGAACGGCGATAAGCCAGGCAGCGAAAATGGTGACAACACCGGCAATGAAGGTGGCTCGGAAGGTGAAGAGAAGCCTCTGTTTGAGATAGTTGAGCCGGAGCGCACAGTGGGATATGACTCTGATATTTTGGAGTTTACAATTGTGTATGCCGACAAGAATGCCCTTTCGGTTATCATTGATGAAGAGAAGTATGAATGGCTCTGGTTTAGCGGAGTAAGAGAGGATAAGATATATTTCAGAGTGAGTCCTAATCACGGGGAAACCTCTCGTACGGGCGAGGCAGTTGTGAAGGATGACGTGACCGGAAAGAGTGTTACGGTGCGTATTACGCAGATGTGTGGGCCGGTGCAAGATGAGCCGGTGCGAGAGATGATACTTACACCGCAGTCATTCGACGAGATTGAAGCTTGTGGAGGAGTGTTTAACTTGACTCTAGAGGGGTATTTTGATACTGATGGCCTGTATGAAAAATACGATTATGGAGAGTCGTCGGATTCCGAGTGGTGCTTCATTCAAAGTGAGGAGGGCTTCCCGACAATTTCGGATACAGGTTTGTATACCGATAAAATGCTTGTGAGGGTGTTGCCGAACCTCTCGACAGAGGCACGTTCGGTGACGGTGACATTCCGCTATCCAAAGTACGATTTGACCGCTACCATTGTAATCTCACAGAAGGGCTATGTCTCGGATGGCGAGCAGACGCAACTGCGCTACACAACAAGCGATGGAAAGATAATCACCAACGGTGTCTTTGATGCCCCTATAATCTCAAACGTCTACGAGAACGGAGAGGGTGTAATAACCTTTGACGGATCGTTGCGACAAGTCTTGGCGTTTGTCTCGCCGAAGTTGGTATCGGTAACCTTCCCAGAGTCTGTCGAGGAGTTGGCCGACTCGGCGATGTGTGGATGCGATAATCTGCGTAAAGTGGTGATTGGTAGCAATGTGAAGAAGATGGGATACGCTATCTTTGAGTGGTCGGGCGATGTGGTTAATGGCTTGGAGGTAGAGGTGAATTCTCCAATTGGTAACAACTCATTTGCACGGTCCAATATTACAAAAGTGGTCTGCGGAAGCGGTGTGACATCGATTGGCGATGAGGCCTTCTTGTATTCTATGGATTTGTCGGTTGTAAAGTTTGCCGAGGGACTCAAAACCATTGGAAAGAAGGCGTTTTCTTCCACCGGACTTCTCACTATAAAGTTGCCGAATAGTCTTGAAACAATTGGAGATGATGCATTTGAGTACTGCAGGACTCTTGTGATGGTAGTCATCGGAAATAAAGATGGAGTGTGTCAATTTAAGGAGTTTGGCTCGCTGGTATTCTATGACTCGGTTGTCGCTACGCTTGTCTGCTATGCAACAAATCCTCCGAAGTATGGAGATTATATGCTCTATAAGGATAGTGACGATGGTATGTCTTTGGAACCGACTACTTGTGTAATCTTTGTGCCACAGAACTCTTGGTCAAAGTATAGAAGTGCCGCAGGATGGAAAGCACACTCTATGTATATTAGCTCTATCACCCAGACTTTGGAGGATGGCTTGAAGGATATTGAGTAGTATGTCGGAGATAAACGAGAAAAATAACGATAAGAGCGTACAAGAGGCCCCCAATTCGGGAGGCTCTTCGGGAGTGTCGTCATCCCCTTCGGGTGGTGCGCCACGCCCTCGCCGTCGTCCTTTGCGACTGCCGTTTGACGGGCGCAGACAGGATGTTGGCGGATGGGCTTATGATCATCGTATAGGCTTGTGTATCACATTGATAGTATATCTTGTTCTGGGTATTGCGTTCTTTTCGTCGAAGATATTGTTGGGACGTAAGCCGTCGTCGCAGGGAATGTATATAGACCTCTCGACGGTTGAACTTCTCGAAAGGGAGCGTGACCGTCTGGCCGAAGAGGTGCGTCGTGCCAACTCGCAGATAGATTGGAATGCCATACGCAACACCTCGTCGAACGAAAATGCGCTAAACGAGAATTTGCAGGATGATCGTGGCACGAATACTGTTGCACTGAACTCCTCTGCCGAGGAGGTGGAGCAACGTATGCGTGCAAACCGTGAAGCCTTCGAGCGTGGTATGGCCGAGGTGGAGTCTATATCCAAGCGAGGTGAGGGGGATGCCAAGGACGAACAACGCAACGATGCCAAGGTGAAGGGCCGAGTGACCGTCTCCTTCTCGTTGAAGAATCCTGTGCGCTATTCTCGACACCTCATTAAACCGGCATATCGCTGCGAGGGAGGTGGTGAGGTGGTGGTTAATATCACTGTAAATCAGCGAGGAGAGGTTACCTCTGCCTATGTGGCATCGGGTGGCGATGAGTGTATGCGTACAACCGCTGTGCAGGCTGCCAAAGGTTCTAAGTTTGACTATAACGAGTCGGCACCTAAGCAGCAGCAGGGTGTGATTACATATATTTTCATCCCGCAGTAAAAATCATTTTATGAGTGATTTGCTGCCGCTACTTCGGTCTCAGCAATGGGAAATACGCTTAGTATGTCCCATCGCTTCGCCCATCAGCGAGCGTTGCAAATCCTCTCCTAAAAGTGATTTTTTTTGGAGAATATTTTATGAGCGATTTGTGGCCGCTAACGGACTTTTCGCCAATGGGCAGTACGCCGAGTACAGCCCAGCGCTTCGCCCACCAGCGAGCGTTGCAAATCCTCTCCTAAAAGTGATTTTTTGGAGAATATTTTATGAGTGATTTGTGGCTGCTAACGGACTTTTCGCCAATGGGCAGTACGCCAAGTACAGCCCATCGTTTCAAACTACGCCGAGCGTTGCAAATCCTCTCCTAAGAGTGATTTTAGGCGTGGTTTTGAGAAATATTCGGTAATATTCGCTCGACCATAACTTTGTGTAGATATACGCATTATTATATATGTCAAGAGGATTTTTTATAACGATTTTGCTTCTTTGCTCGATCTTTACTGCATCGGCCAGGGTAGCGAAGGAGCCCAAAGAGATAAAGGTTGCCAAGGAGGCCACGAGCGAGGAGGAGCACTTCTTGCCGAGGTTTGGACTTTGGCGTACCTCCTATTTTACGACGGGAGTGCAGACCAATAAGCCTCTCTCGGTGAACTCCGCCGATGTGAAGTTTCAGGTTAGTGTCGCCTTGCGTATGTGGAGAATTCGGGACAAGGCCGAGATCTTTTTTACCTACTCTCAGCATAGTGTGTGGGATATTTATCGTCCCTCATGCCCTTTCCGTGAGACTGCCTATAATCCGGGAGTCTGGGCTTTGTGGCGTTTGCGTAGCGATATGGACTTGCTCTTTGGCCTCGAACATGAGTCCAACGGACTCGGTGCAACCGACTCCCGTTCCTACAACTACATAAGTGCGGCATGGCTCTATACGCCTGCGCAAAATTGGCGTGTCGGCGTGCGTTTGTGGTACGGATATTTCGATATTGAGAACATTCAGCGCTACCACCACTTCCGTGGAATTGGTCACGCTTGGGCAACGTTTCATACGCTAAACGAGCGCTTCCAATGCACCGTGCTGGTCAATCCGACAATCTTGTTTGATGGTTGCAATCTGCACGTTGAGGCTTCGTGGCGACTCTCGAAGAAAAAGGGAGTAACTCCTTCGTTATATGCGCAATACTCCTACGGATATGGCGATACGATGCTTGACTATAACCGTAAGCATAGTGCCATCCGTGTCGGAATTGCG
Organism: Alistipes sp.; assembly: GCA_045659425.1. Taxonomy (GTDB): domain Bacteria; phylum Bacteroidota; class Bacteroidia; order Bacteroidales; family Rikenellaceae; genus Alistipes. Next base: position 44,883 of record JAZOWW010000032.1, read on the forward strand.
TTGAAGAATGATTGGCTGAATTTCTACTAAAATCTAATCACATCGTCTAAGCCTAACTCCTGATAGTGGGCATTTAACTCCTCGTTGCGGTCGGAGAGAATAAGCAGTTTGTCGCCGATTTGCAGCGGTGTTTTACCCTTTGGAACAAAGTAATCGCCATCTCGGCACACCATCACAACTAAGGTGTTGTCAGGAAGTTTGATACGGCTTAACTCGTTGCCTGAGGCGAGCATCTGCTCGTTCACATCTACCTCCGTAAATGCCGACTTCATACGGTCCTGCACCGCATCGCCGAATGAACTCTCCTTCTCGGAGTATGCGACACCGAATGCATTGGCAGCGCCGCTGACCGTTGTGCCTTGTACTACGAGCGATACGATGGTTACGATAAATACTACGTTGAATATCAGGTCAGCGTGTTCGATGCCCTCAACGAGCGGATATGTGGCGAAGATAATCGGTACAGCACCACGCAGACCCACCCACGCAATATAACTACGAGCCTTGAATGTGTACTTACGGAATGGCATCATACATGCAAATACGGCCGCAGGACGTGCCACAAACATCATAAAGAGTGCAACGCCGAGGCCGAGCAGCAGCGTGCGAGGCTCAATGAGCGAGTGCATATCGACCAACAGACCGAGCATGATGAACATAATAATCTGCACGAGCCACGTAACTCCGTCGAAGAAGGTTACGAGCGTGCGCTTGTGTACGATCTTATGGTTTCCGACAACCAAACCTGCGATATAGACCGCTAAATATCCGTTGCCCTGAATTAGTGAAGTGAAGGCGAAGGTAAAGAATACAAATGCCAACAGCAGTACCGAGTATAGCGACGCATTATTGATATTTATCTTGTTGATGCTCCATACCGCAGCCTTGCCGAGCAGGTATCCGAGCAGTACGCCCACGACCATCTGTACCATAAATAGCACGATGCTGGCTCCTATGCCTATCGTTTCACGTGTCGGGGATAGCAGCGCAACGAGCAGTACTACAAGCACATAAGCCATAGGGTCGTTCGAGCCGCTTTCTAACTCCAACATAGGTCGAAGGTTCTCACGCAGACCCTGCTTCTTGGTTCGCAGAATCGAGAATACCGATGCTGAGTCGGTGGATGACATTGTCGAGGCGAGCAACAGGGCCGTCGGGAACGATACCGCTACGCCTGCCCATGGGGATACGAGATAGACAAATCCCGCAACGATAAGCGCCGTAAGCAGAACACCCACCGTCGAGAGTACCAATCCCGGTGCCAACACGGGTTTAATCTCCGAAAATTTGGTATCCATACCACCTGAGAAGAGGATGATACAGAGTGCTAACATGCCGATAAACTGCGTCAGTTCGGGCGAGTTGAACGACAAAATCTCGTAACCAAAGAAGAGTCCGACAGCCAGAAAGAGTAGCAACGCTGGCGCACCGAATCTATATGCAAATTTTCCGGCCAGCACAGCGCTAAACAGCAGGATGGCTCCTATCAATAGGAAGTTTTCGCTTGTAATCTCCATAATTTTTCATTTTTAGGGGCATTTACTGCCTTAACTTGCGTGCGCCACGATGGTCACATACGAAAAAAGTATGCTCCCACCGTGTCGTACTCGTTAGCGTTGTAACTAACACTTCATTACATATACGCTGCCGAGAGGGCGGTATTCCAATTCGGCATACTCGTATGCTTGTGCGGCAGCAAAAGTGCCGTCGGGCAAAGCGTATATTAGCACCGTGAGTCCCGAAGCCTCGCTTGTAGGTATTGCCATAAGTGCCTTATAATCCCCCTTGCCAAGTGCATCTAATACCTTGCTGCGCAGTTCTCGTTTGTAGTTGCGGGTTTGGCTGTTCAGGAAGCAACGGCGCTTCAAATGATAAGGCTCGCCATCGCCTGTGCAGCGACCTAAAAGCAGGATTGCTCCTACGAGGATAATGCCTATGCCGCATATAACCAAAGCGGAGTGCAGTGTGTCGGTTGTGGCATTATCTTCCAATAGCCCGCCCAAAAATGGCAGACCAATACCTGCAACGATTAATAATATAGGTGTCAACAGGCTCTTGCGACGGCGTACAACTGCACCGTCACACGAGGCATATAATGTCTCGCAAAATTTCTTTGTATTCATCGTTTTATGTAGTTTTCTTGTATTGTTATATGTGATTTCTTTCTTGTCCTCGCCTCTGCGACGAGGGGTTCTGCCGGAATTGGCAGATGGCAGTATGAAACCGCCGATATAGAAATCACAATCGCAATACACACAAGCCGTAGAGGTAATACTCTATGGCTCGGCTACATAGACGATAACCGTTAAAGTCTGCGCAGTAGTGGTTTCCGCTTGCCGTAGCGTGGATTGTCGAGCCTCCAAGAAGATTACGAAGCGTCGGGGTGCGGTGTGGCGTTGCCGTAGTTGTCGAAGGGGCAATGCTCGGTTGCACGTGGCTCTCCGCTATCGGGTTGGAGCGATGTTGACACGCTATCTCCTGCGCATAGTCGCTGCGTAGCAGGTTATGCTCCGCAGTTATTTCCGCCTTCGTTGATATGCACAACCTCTCGCTCGGCATCAGTTGGATGCAGAGGAAAAAGAGTAATATCAACGAAAACTTCATGTTTTAGAAAATGCTTATATCTGCTACTTTGCTACTTTACCTCCCAGGTTTCGCCGCTGTGGAGCAGTTCATCCATGGTGTGGATATTCGAGGTCATCTTGACCTCCTCCACTTGTGCCTCAACGGCTGCATCGTAAATGCACGGCTCGTCAACATCACGGATTACGCCCAAAGCAACAGGATAGTCAGGGTATCGCATTGCTGCCAACATCCCGTGCAGGGTTGTATCCTCGCAGTGGGCATCGTGGGTCAGTACGTCATTTTCGGTGTAACCATCTTCACCGAGAGTTACCACCTTCAAACGCAGACCATCAAGCACCAATCCCTTATCTTTGTTTGCGCCGAAGAGCATCTTTTCGCCATGGCGTAATGTTATGGTATGCTCGGCACGTGTAGCCTTATCGCCTGCAAAGTTGGCATGGGTCTTGTTGTTGAAAATCATACAATTAACGAGAGCCTCGACGACAGATGTACCTCGGTGTTTGGCTGCAGCAATGAGCAACTCCTTCGTGAGCATAACCTCGGCATCTACCGTGCGGGCAAAGAATGTGCCTTTGGCACCGATAGCGAGTTCGCCAGGGTTGAACGGATGCTCGACCGTGCCATAAGGTGAGGTCTTGGTCACCGTGCCGAGTTTGGTCGTTGGCGAGTATTGACCTTTGGTAAGGCCATATATCTCGTTGTTAAAGAGGATGATGTTCAAATCGACATTGCGACGTATGGCGTGGATGAAGTGGTTGCCGCCAATGGCAAGTGAGTCACCATCGCCCGTGCAAACCCATACCGAGAGGTCGGGGTTAGCAACCTTGATGCCTGTTGCTACCGCAGCCGCACGTCCGTGAATAGTGTGGAAACCGTAGGTGCGCATGTAGTAGATGAAGCGAGACGAGCAACCAATGCCCGATACGAAGACGAACTTCTCGTGGGGCTTATCAAGCGCCTCTGCCACCTCCGGCAAGGCACGCTGTACGGCGTTCAGCACGGCGTGGTCACCACAACCTGCGCACCACTTGACCTGCTGGTCTGACTTGAAGTCTTCGGGGGTATATCTATATTCTGCCATACGTTTAATCGATATATGTGTTCAATGTATCAATCAGTTCACTAACTGTAAAAGGTTGTCCTTCAACTTTGTTGTACTGCTCGAAATGCAGATGTGGGAAGTTGCTGCGCAGGTGCGAAGCAAGTTGCCCCTCGTTGAGTTCGCAGACTACAATGTGGCGGAAACCGGAGAGCGCCTCCTCCGTACCTTTCGGTAGTGGATTGAGGTAGTTGAAGTGGCAAAGACTTACGCTTTTGCCCTCGCTGCGCATCTTCTCTACGGCACTCTGCAAATGGCCACGTGTGCCGCCCCAGCCGACAACGAGAAGGTCACCCTCTCGGTCGCCGAGAATGCTCTGCTGTGGAATGTCATTGGCTACGGCAGAAACTTTTGCTGCACGTGTAGCAACCATAACGGCATGATTTGCAGGGTCGTATGATATATTGCCTGTCAATGCGTTCTTCTCCAAACCACCGATGCGGTGCTGGCAACCCGTACGACCTGCCTCAGCCCAGCAGCGCACGAAGCGCTCATCACGAGCGTAAGGTTTGAAGTCGCCGCTGCACTCTGCAGGTTCGGGGGCAGTGATAGTAGGCATATCGGCCATGTTCGGTATGCGCCAAGCCTCCGAAGAGTTGGCGATGAAACCGTCGGTAAGCAGTACCACAGGGGTCATATGTTCGACAGCGATACGTGCCGCCTCGAAGGCATAGTTGAAGCAGTCGCTCGGCGATGATGCGGCAATGACCGGCACGGGGCACTCTCCATTACGGCCGTAGAGAGCCTGCATAAGGTCGCTTTGCTCTGTTTTGGTCGGGAGACCTGTCGAAGGGCCTCCACGCTGAACATCGACAACCACGAGTGGTAACTCTGCCATCACGGCCAAACCCAACGCCTCGCTTTTGAGCGAGAGTCCGGGGCCTGATGTGGTGGTTACTGCGAGAGAGCCTGCGTATGAGGCACCTATGGCGGTGCATATGCCGGCAATCTCATCCTCGGCCTGCACGGTCTTTACGCCGAGAGATTTATGCTTTGCCAACTCCTCCAAAATTACCGTTGCAGGAGTGATAGGGTAGGAGCCGCAGAAGAGTGGTCGTGAACAACGCTCGGCCGCAGCGATAAAGCCCCATGCCGTAGCCACGTTACCGTTTATTGTGCGGTATGTACCCTTCGATAGTCCTGCCGGCTCAACGGCGTAAGAGCAGTGGCAGAGGTGGTTGTTGGCAGCATAGTTGTAGCCCGCATCTATTGCAAGGCGGTTCGCCTCGGCGATAAGCGGATTCTTACGGCCAAATTTATTGTCGATATATTGTGTTGCATGGTCGCTGTTCTTTCCTGTGATGTAGAGACAGATTCCCAAGGCAAACATGTTTTTGCATTTGAGTCGTGACTTATTGTCGAGATCAAGAGCCGAGAGCGCCTCACGAGTCATCGTGGTTATGCGCACAAGGGCCACGTTGTAGCCACCCAAACCCAACTCCTCTACGGGGTTGTCGGTCGTAAACTCCGCTTTGGTGAGGTTGTCGGGGGTAAAGGTGTCGGCATCGACTATAATTGTAGCGTTAGGCTTTACGAAGCGGCGGTTGGCTTTGAGTGCCGCAGGGTTCATCGCTACCAAGATGTCGCATGCATCGCCCGGATTATTCACACCTTGTGAGCCAAAGTGTACTTGGAAGCCCGAAACACCGGCAACGGTGCCTTGTGGAGCACGAATCTCCGCCGGATAGTCCGGGAAGGTTGAGATAGCGTTGCCTGCTAATGCCGAGGTCTCCGAGAAGAGCGTTCCCGTGAGTTGCATGCCGTCGCCCGAATCGCCGGAAAAGCGGATGACAACATCTTGCAATATGTCTATTTTCTGTTCCATCGTTTAGAATGGGTTTTATTTTTGTTTTACAAAAATAGTAAAATTCTTGATTATTCCTACCTGAAAAGAAAAATATTCTTATCGCTACCTTATCGAGTTCATTCGAATGCTGGCCTTGACGAGTGCTATGGCTCGTATGCGGCTCATCTCTACGTCCTTGTCTGCGTGATGTGGATTCTGGCTTACAAGGCGGATATATCCTTCACGTTCAGCCTTTTGGATATACTTCACAGTTACGTATTCTTCGCCGTCAATATCTATCGAGAGCAGGTACATGTCGCCCCAAAAGATGTCGTTCACGTTGCTGAGTTGCTTGTATAACACAATGTCGCCACTCTTCAAAAGCGGATACATCGAGTCGCCTACCACGTATATTGCTCCGTCGCACTTTGGCAGGTTTGGAATGTGGATGTAGTTCACCGGTGAGATGTTTTCGCTCTCGGTAAATAGTGGCACCAATCCGGCCGTTCCCTCGATAGAATATAGCGGTACGCTCTGCAACGGTAGCGAGTTGTCGCTACGCTGACGGAATGCATTTGTGAGGTTTGGCTCGGCATTGAACATTTTGCCTCGACCCTCATCTATCCATTCGGGATTTACGTTCAATTCTTGAACAAGTATATTCTTGTTGCGGCTCGACAATGCGGCTCGGCCTGTCTCAATCATTGAGAGAGCAGTCTTTCCAACGCCAAGTCGCTGAGCGAGTTGTTCTTGCGTTAATCCTAACGCTTTTCGGATAAGTTTTACTCTGTTATCCATAAATTTCTATTAAAAATTATTATACAAAAATTGAACTATTAGAGTATTAAATCCAATTTTTGAATGTATTTTTGTACAGCAAAGTTAAAAGATTTAATTCAAAAATCCAAATAATTCTATAAAATTCAATAATTTATGTATGTTATTTCAAGAGAAGTTTACGCAGACCTCGCTCGTCAGGTGTGCGAGAGGTTAGAGGATTGCTCCTATTTCAACGGAGAGGTTACTTGCGATGATGGAGTTGCAGAGCATCGTTTTCTCGCTACACTTATTATATATAGGAGGCGAGTCGAGCCACTCGGAGAGGAGTTTGATACCATATCGGACGTTGTGCCTGTCTGGTGGGAGTGTCGGAGTTTGACCGAGACGGGAGAGGTGATTAATGATTTCGATTTCGGGCAATTCAAGCGAGAGATGATCGTAAAGGCGTAGTAGCAACCTCTCTTGCGCAGTGCATCCCGCCTTGGAGCGATACCTCCGCACTGCGTTTTGGGGTCTTTGTTCGCCTGTATCGGGGTATAGACCTCTTATTTTGTTATTAATTTATCTGCTGACCCTTTGATATGGGTGGCGCAATCCTGTTTTATAAGAAAATTATACGAGATGAGTGAAAAAAATAATATCTCTGCACCCTCCTTTGAGGAGTTCGCCTCCACAGTCTATCCGTTTTTGGATGTGCAACGTTTTCATTCCACCTATTACCGCCTGCTTCAAGCCTTTGCGGAGGGGCGGGTGCGTCGTTTGATAATCACGATGCCGCCCCAGCATGGCAAGAGTGTGGGGGCAACAACTCTGCTTCCTGCTTATATGTTGGGGCTTAATCCCAATCTGCGTATCGCCATTGCCTCCTACTCCGCTTCGCTTGCCTCTCGCTTCAATCGTCGAGTACAGCGTATTCTCGAATCTCAGGAGTATGGCTCAATTTTCCCCGATACGACCATTAAGCGAGGAGCGAAGCCTCCGACGGCAGTGCGTACCTCCGATGAGGTAGAGGTGCTTGGCCACGATGGCGTGCTGATGTCGGTAGGTCGTGAGGGATCACTGACGGGTAATAGAGTTGATTGCTTTATTCTTGATGATCTGTACAAGGATGCAGCCGAGGCAAACTCTCCCATTGTGCGTGAGAATTGCTGGGAGTGGTACACCTCGGTTGTGCGTACACGAATGCATAATGCGTCACGTGAAATCATCGTATTTACACGCTGGCATGAGCAGGATTTGATTGGTGCGCTCTCGCAGTTGGAGCCTGTGGTGGAGTTGAAGGAGTGGCGAGATTTAGAACATTTAACACCCGATACATGGGTGGCGCTTAACTTCGAAGCGTTGAAGTCGTCGCCTGCCACCGAGATTGATCCACGAGAACAGGGTGAACCACTCTGGGGTGAGCAGCATTCGGCAGAGTTGCTGCTCTCGAAACGGCGACTCGACCCGTTGCGATTCGAGTGTATGTATCAGGGACATCCTTCGGCAAAAGAGGGTCTTTTGTATGGCGATAACTTTGTGGAGTATAGTGCTTTACCTCGTGATATAGTGCGCTGGGGAAATTACACTGATACGGCCGACACCGGCGACGATTACCTCTGTTCTGTATGCTATGCGGTCGATACGGACGGTGTGATTTATCTGCGAGATGTGGTCTATTCTCGTGAGGCGATGGAGGTGACCGAAGGACTTGTCAGCGATATGTTGCAACGTACACAAACACGTTTTGCTATGGTCGAGAGTAATAATGGAGGTCGAGGCTTTGCACGTGTTTTGCAACAGCGAGCACCGACGGTGCGAGTTGAGTGGTTTCATCAGTCGGCGAATAAGGAGGCTCGTATTTTGAGCAACTCCTCGACGGTGCTGCATCTGCTTCGTTTTCCGCAGGGGTGGCGTGAACGGTGGAGCGAACTCTATGCTCATCTGACGACTTATCGGCGTAAATTCTCCTCGAATCGTTGGCACGATGCCGCCGATGTCTTGACGGGAATTGTCGAGAAGGAGGCATTCGGTAAGGGTGCGTTTGCGATAAGGTTTAAACGTTGATAGAACTCCCGACAAAAAGAGTGTGTCCAAAAAATCGTTGGACACACTCTTTTTTTTGCTTGAAAGACAACACTCTTCCTTAGACCAAATCCTCATAGCGGGCTATCGGCGCCACGTCAAGGCTTGATAATTCTCCACGCAAATAGCGATAGTATCCCGACACGGCAATCATTGCGGCGTTGTCGGTCGTAAATCGCAGTTCAGGCAGGAATGTACGCCAGCCACGTTTTGCGCCCTCACGCTCTATGCGCTCACGCAGAGCCGAATTTGCAGATACGCCGCCACCGAGGGCTATATCCTTGATTCCGTGTTCTTTGGCAGCACGGATAAGTTTATCCACGAGAATATCCACTACCGTATGGAGCAATGATGCGCAGAGGTCGGCACGGTTTTCCTCAATAAAGTTAGGATTCTCGGCTACATGGTCACGCAATGTGTATAAGAACGATGTTTTCAGACCTGAGAACGAGTAGTCCAAACCTGCAATGCGTGGTTTTGCAAAACGAAAAGCCTCCTTGTCGCCCTCCTTGGCCAGGCGGTCGATAACGGGGCCGCCGGGGTATGGTAGTCCCATAACCTTGGCGCACTTGTCCAAGGCTTCGCCGGCAGCATCGTCGATAGTTGTGCCGATAATCTCCATCTGCTCGGGAGCGGTTACCTTGACAATCTGCGTATGTCCGCCGCTGACAAGCAGGCAGAGGAAAGGGTAGGCAGGGTGTGGCAATTCACGGTCGGGCAGATCCACAAAGTGTGAGAGAATGTGCCCGTGCAGGTGGTTGACCTCGACCATTGGAATATTTTGGGCAATCGACAAGCCTTTGGCGAACGACGAGCCGACCAGTAGCGAGCCGAGCAAGCCGGGACCTCTCGTGAAGGCGATAGCATCCACCTTGTCGATGGTTATGCCTGCCTGTTTGAGCGCAGTATCTACCACGGGTACAATGTTTTGTTGGTGGGCTCGTGATGCTAATTCGGGAATCACGCCGCCGTAAATCTCATGTACCTTCTGCGATGCGATGACACTCGAAAGCAGTGTGGTATTTCGCAGTACCGCTGCCGAGGTGTCGTCGCATGATGATTCGATGCCTAAAATCGTTATATCCATCTTCGAAAAACTATTTTTTTTCTCTCTTTCGGCTGTTGTGGCGGGATAATGTCGTGTGCGGATAACCTTTGTGCAGTACCCTTTTTGCACCCTTTTTGCCCTTGCGCCCACGATGCTTGTACGCTCACGTGAACTTTTTTTTGCGTATCACGCAAAAAAGTATTAACTTTGTAAGTTAAATAACCAAAACGAGCCTTTATATCGTGCGCAAAGTTACGAAAATATTCTTTAAGTTGGTATCCGCAATCGCCTTATTGCTGATATTTCTTCCTGTTTTCGTGGCTCTGCTTCTTTCGCTGCCGAGTGTGCAGAATAAGGTTGTAGATAGAGCGTCTCAGTTTGCTTCGTCATATATTGGCGCTACGGTGAGTATCGACCACATTACCATAGGAATGTTCAACCGTGTCAAGGTGCGAGGCTTCTATGTCGAGGATCTCGATCGTGATACGCTAATCTATGCAGGCTCGGTTACCGCCTACCTCGGCGGCTTGTCGAGTATCAAGGATGGACTGGTGCTTAATTACGGCAAGGTCGAGAATGGTAAATTCTTGTTGCGAGAGACCGACCGTGGTGAGATGAATGTCAAGGAGGTGGTCGATAAAATCAGCAAAAAGAAGAATCCTGATAAGTTTAAGATGCTTATCCGCTCGCTCTATGGCGAAAATATCGAGTTCCGCCTTGATCGTAAGCAGAAACTGCCGGAGAGTCAGCGTGACCAGAGAATTGATTATGCTGATATGCGTATTCGAAATATCTCGACACATCTCACGGACTTTTACGTCGAGAAGGGAGTTGTTGGAGCCGATATTTGCAGTCTGAATTTTATAGAGCGCAGCGGCTTTGTGTTGGATGACCTCACAGGAGCAATGTGTATCGATAAGGGCAAAATCTCCTTTACGGGGCTGACGTTAGATGCGGAGCGAACGCATCTTGAACTGCCGAATTTCTCTCTTACGGGCGACGATTGGCTAGTTTATAAGGACTTTATCCGCAATGTTAGGATTGATGGAGATGTCGTAAATGCCTCGGCTTGGAGCCATACGATAGGCTTTTTTGCTCCTGCTATTAGAGAATGGGATACGCAGATTACAAATGCTGCGCTCTCGATGCACGGAACGGTTGCCGATTTCGTGGGACGTGTCGATAATGTGACGTTGGAGGACGGGGGCACTTTGTGTGCGAGCGCACGTGTAAAGGGGTTGATTGATGTCCCGAATACTCGTTTCGATGTGACCGTAGAACGTGCCTCGGCAACAACGCCAGAGATGGTGCGCTTAGTGAGCAATATCGCACGACTCAATATTCCGCAGAACGTTATACCGTACCTTGACCGTACCGAAAGACTCAATATATCGGGCCACTTCAGAGGAGTGCTTACGAAATTCGAGGCAGATGCCGATGTGGTGCTGGGTATCGGCGGAGGCTTCTCTGCGAAATGTTCGATGCAGAGGGGAACGGATGATATGCACATTGTTGCGGAAGTTGCAACGAGGGATGTGGATGTGGGAGAGATTCTTTCGCAACCGCTTTTGGGTGATCTTACAGGTCGCTTCAATGCCGATGTGACGCTTGCCGATGGTGATGCGACACTGAGTGGTGATGGAGCAATCGAGCGCTTCACTGTAAATGACTACACATACCGCAACATAGATTTTACGGCCGATTACCTCGGAGCGGAACGTAATGCTACACTCGACCTGAATGCCGACGACCAGAGCCTGAAAGCAGAACTCTATGCCGCTGTGCATTTGCCAAAGCAAAAGGAGAAAAGAGAGGACGAAGAGTCGGATGATGACATGCCTGACGACGATGATGAGTTGCTGCTTGATGATGAGGATAAGCCGGCCTGCGAGGCAGTCTTGGAGTTGGAGAGGGCCGACCTGCACGCTATGGGTGTCAATCGTCGAGACTCTGTCTCGGTATTGAAGGCTTCGCTTTCGGTGTCTGTTCAGGGAACTACGCTCGATACTCTTGACGGAGAGTTGAGTGTTGCGGACGCTTCGTACGAATACAATAATACGACGCTCTACTCCGAGTTGGCGACATTGCAGGTGTCGAGCAATGAGGATATACGTACCGTACAACTCGATTCGGATTTTGCCGATGTGGTATTTGAGAGTCGTAGCGACTATAAGGATGTGATTTACTATGTGCGAACGCTGCTTGCTCGTTATCTGCCGGAGTTTTACGACGAGCAGGTGCTTGAACAAATTGAGCGTAAAGGCGAGACATTGCGCAATAATGTGGCGATGCTCTCGGCTACGGCCAAGCGCATAGATCCGTTGCTTGCCTGCCTGACTCATGGTGTCGAGGTGGCAGAGGGTACGACGCTGCAACTCTTTATGAACCCGTCGGAGAACAGATTCCTGATGCGAGGTGCGTCGGATTTTATCTCACGCAACAATATTATGGCCACGGAGTTGAAACTCAATGCCGGTAATGCGAGGGATTCGCTCTCGATGTCGCTCGGGACGAAGGATTTGTATCTTGGCTCGATGCGCCTAAATAATATGCACTTCCAGGGCGGAGTGAAGGATAATGTGGTAGATGTCAAGGGTCTCTTTGCTGATACGGTAGGAGGTCTGCGTGGCGATGTGGATGCTGTGGCGAGATTGTCACGACGTAACGGTATGCGCCACGTGGATATGCAGATACGCCCTTCAACCATCGTGCATAAGGATAGACATTGGAATATATCCTCAGGCGAGATTGCTATCGATTCGACTCGTATTGCTGTGGAGCATTTCCTTGTGGAGGATGATGGACATAGCCAGCGACTGCTTGTGGATGGTGTTGCGTCACGTAGCAAGCAGGACTCTATCTCGGTTACACTCGATAATTTCTCACTCTCGCCGCTCGGACAGTTTGTGCAACAGATTGGTTATCGCCTTTCGGGTAGTATTGACGGATTTATCAATGTACGTTCGGCGCTGCATAACTCGGAGATTCACGCCGATGTCTCGTTCGATAATGTTGAAACTAATGGCAGAAAGGTGCCAAACCTGCGCCTGCTCTCGAATTGGGACTTTGGTCGCTCACGGGCCCGTCTTGCGTTGAGTAATGCAGAGAATAACGAGGAGATTGTCCGAGGATACTACTCGCCGTCGGATCATCGATACTATGCCCGTATGCAGGCCAGGGCTTTGCCTTTGGGCTTTATCGAACCGCTTTTGGAGACCGTGATTACCGATACCCAAGGTACGGCAGAGGTTGACCTGGTGCTTATGGGTCAAGGTCGTATTGCCGATCTTTCGGGCGAGATTGATGTGCGGGATTTGCAGACGAAGCTCATATATACGGGCTGTACATACTCAGCGCCAAAGGCGACGTTTAAGGTGGCCAAGAATGTAATTGCCGCTGCGGATGTGCCGATTTTTGATGCGAAGGGTAACAAAGGTGCGCTCAATATCAATGTGAACCTCAACCACCTTTCGAATATCGAATACGACATTGGTGCACGCTTCCGCAATATGCAGGTACTCAATACCGTCAAGCGAGATAACGACATGTTCTACGGCAATGTATTTGGCTCAGGTACAGTCTCGGTGCGTGGCGATAAGGCAGGCGTTACGATGGATATCGTTGCCTCGTCGGAGGATAATTCCAGATTCTATATGCCGCTCTCCAATAAGAGTAATATCTCGTCGGCCGACTTCGTTACCTTTGTAAATCCGAGCAGTGTCGATACCACCTCCTACCTCGTGCGTAAAAAGTTGATGTTCGAGCGTCGCCAGCGTCAGCGTACAACCTCTGGTGGCGGTATGGATATTACGATGGCACTCGATGTGCGTCCGAATGCCGAGGTGCAACTCGTTATCGACCCTACGGTGGGCGATATTATCAAGGGTCGAGGCGATGGTCTGCTCAATCTGCGTATAAATCCGACGGCGAACATCTTCGAGATGTATGGCGACTATACCATCGAGGAGGGAAGTTACCTCTTTACGCTCCAAAATATCATCAATAAGAAGTTCGTTATCGAACGAGGCTCTACGATTCAGTGGACGGGCGAACCGCTCGATGCAACACTCAATATCGATGCCATCTATAAACTCAAAGCCTCGTTGCAGCCTCTGCTTGACGGCTATATATCGCAGGATTCGCACTCGATACCGACACGTGCCGTACCTGTGGAGTGCGTTATACACCTTACCGACAGACTTACACGTCCGACGGTGACCTTCGATGTGCTTGTGCCGAGCGTGGACCCTAACATACAGTCGATTATTACCAACGTACTCTCGACTCCGGAGCGCCGATCGCAGCAGTTCCTCTACCTGCTTGTTGCCAACTCCTTCATCTCGGATAATACGGCGACGGCATCTACCTATGGAGCATCCACGGCTGCCGCTACGGGATTTGAACTCCTCTCCAATCAGTTGAGTAACTGGTTGGCGACCGAAAACTCGAATATCGTGCTGCGCTACCGCCCTCGAACCGAGCAGATGATGAGTGACGAGGTCGATTTCGGTTTCTCGCAAGCACTGCTTAATAACCGAGTGCTGATAGAGGTTGAGGGTAACTACCTTGTGGATAGATCGCAGGTGGTGAATGCTGCCTCATCGTTCACGGGCGAGGCGTATGTGACCTGGTTGATAGATAAGGCGGGAACGCTCCGCTTCAAGGGCTTTACACATACTATTGACCGCTTTGACGAGAACCAGGGTCTGCAAGAGACCGGTATCGGTATATATTATAAGGAGGACTTCGATAATGCTGCCGACCTGCGTTGTCGTGTGGCGAGTCGTTTCAGCCGCAAGCGCCGACTCTCGGCTCGCAGTGAGCAGGGCGGCGATGAGAATACTAAGAGCAAGAACGAAAACTTAAACAAATAAATAAACGTATTATGAATTTTTCATTGTTACAGGCCGCAGAGGTGGTAGAGCAGACCTCGGCGGTGACCAAGATGAGCCTCTGGGAGCTCTTTAACGCCGGAGGTTGGTTGATGTGGGTACTGCTTGTTTTGGGTGGTGTTACCGTGTTTATCTTCGTGGAGCGCTTTGTGGCTATACGCCGTGCTTCGAAGTTGGATATGCACTTTATGAATCGTATCCGTGACTATATCTCGGAGGGTAAGATTCGCTCGGCCGTGGAGTTGTGTCGCAAGACTAATACTCCTATCGCACGCATGGTAGAGAAGGGTATCGAGCGCCTTGGTCGTCCTATGGGCGATGTGCAGAACGCTATTGAGAATGTGGCAAACCTCGAAGTTTCTCGTTTGGAAAACGGCCTTCCGGCCTTGGCGACCATCGCAGGTGGTGCGCCTATGATTGGTTTCTTGGGTACGGTAATCGGTATGGTGCAGACCTTTATGGATATGTCGGCAGCAGGCGGTACAGTGGATATGGCTCTGCTTTCGGGCGGTATGTATGTTGCGATGGTAACCACTGTGGGTGGTCTTATCGTCGGTATTCCGTCATACTTTGGTTATAACTACCTTGTGGCACGTATCGAGAAACTCGTATTCCAGATGGAGGCAAACTCGATTGCGTTTATGGATATTTTGAATCAACCTGTTCAAAAATAGTTGGTTATGGCTATAAAACGTGGCTCAAAAGTCGATAAGTCGTTCTCCTCGTCGGCAATGACGGATTTGATGTTCCTGTTGCTTATCTTTATGCTTATAGCAACTACGCTCATCAATCCCAATGCCCTCAAACTGATGCTTCCGCAGAGTAGCAATCAGTTGAAGGACAAGGCTGTAACAACCGTGTCGATACAGCATAAAGGCTCCTCGTATGAGTACTACGTCGAACTTGATAAGGTTGTGGGCATTGCAGGTGTTGAGCAGGCTCTGCGCACTCGCCTTGAAGGTCAGACCGAGCCTACGGTGTCGCTCCATTGCGATAAAACCGTAGCCGTAGATGAGGTAGTTAAGGTGATGAATGTGGCAAAGGATAATGGTTACAGGCTTATACTTGCAACCCAACCTTAAAATAGCTTTACAATGGCGAATTAAGAGAATGATTTGGGCTGGATGTAGCGTAATCCCTAATCTCTCTAAATTCCCTAAAAAGAAGTGTATAATACAGTGAAACCAAACTATTTAGGTTACATATCGGCAGTGCTGTATGTTGTGGCTGTTGCCACGGCTATGGCGCAACTCTCTTTCGAGATAGAGCCGCCGCAACGTGAGGGTGATACGCTCTATATCGAGATTGTGGAGCCGAAGCCTGAGCCTGCGCCGCCACCGCCGCCGGTAAAGCGTGTGTCGAAGGCTCCGCAGCATGAGAAGCCTGCGCCGGTTGACAACTCGCAGCAGGTGAGTGGTACGGAAGAACAGACTCGTACGGTCAATACACGAGCGCTCTTTAAGATGAATAAGGGTGGCGTGGACGCACCCGTGGATGGGGGAAATCCATACGCAAAGCAGGGAGAAAAAGACGAGGCGAAGGGTACCGGCGGGGGATTGAATCCGATGGGTACGGATGCGCTTGATGCCGGCTTGCAGGGTCGTGGTCTGGTTGGGGCTTTGCCGACACCAGAGTTTCCGGGAGGTAACCGTGGCGGCAAGGTTGTGATACGTGTGGCGGTCAATCGTGCAGGTGCCGTGACTGAGGCAGCATTCGAGCCAAAGGGGTCGACAACCTCCGATGTGGCGCTGGTCGAGGCCGCTATCAAAGCGGCAAAAAAGGCCAGATTTACCGAGAGTAAGGCATTCGTGCAAGGTGGTACGATTACCTATATATTCAAACTTAAAACGTGATGATAATGAAGAGGTTTTTGCTTTTGCTTTTCTCCGTTTTTCTTGTGTTGCCAACCATTGTAGTGGCTCAGCAAGATGACGATTTATGCTTTGAAACAACGGTCTGTGATTTTGGTGCAGTGGTGCGTGAGAAGGCTATCCATTCATACGTTTTTCGCTTTGAAAATCGAAGCAAGGAACCTGTCGTTCTGCTTGGTGTGCAGACCTCCTGTTCGTGTCTTAAAACCGAGTATTCACGTCGTCCTCTGCAATACGGTGATAAGGGCGAAATAACCGTACATTTAGAGGCCTTGAAGGTTGATGAGGGAGTCTTTCATCGTGTGATTAAAGTGCAGACCAATAGAGGTTTGCATCTGCTTGCCGTGAAAGGGCAATCAGTCTCTTCAAATAGTAATAAATAGACCTCTTCTTTTTGATGCGTAGATACGAGTAGCGGACACCCGATGGGGTGTCCGCTACTCTCTTTTTCCTAATTTACAAGAAGAAAACTATCGCTATAAAGTGGCAGATAACGGCTAAATTTATCAGCAGATGCCATACCAAATGGTGATAACGAAACCCCTTCTTGGCGTAGAACCACGCACCGATTGTGTAGAGTATTCCGCCTGCTGCAATTAGTACTAAAAGTGTTAATGAGGCATTGCGCATAAAGAGCGGGAAGAAGAATACTACGGTCCATCCCATAATGAGATATATGGTTAAACTTACTGCGGGGATGGAGCGTTGGGATAGCGACTTATAGAATATTCCGAAGATGACCATTGCCCATTGTAATGCGACAATCAAAATTCCCTGCCAACCGCCAATAACTGACAGCGCAATAGGTGTGTAACTACCTGCTATTGCGAAATATATGAAGATGTGGTCGAGAATGTGGAATATCTCCTTATGTCGGGATGTAGGTTGCATCGAATGGTATAGTGCCGATGTTAAGAACATTAAGAAAAGCGAAATAACGAACACCGAAACTCCCACTGCTGCAACTGTCGGATTGTTGTCGTTGTGCAGATAACTCCATACCGCAGAAAAAGGCAGTGCGACGAGCATTGCTAATGCCATCACGCCGTGGGAAACCGAATTGGCAACCTCCTCGCCAAAGGTCGGAATGTAAATCTTTTTCTTCATCTTCATCTCTTTTGTTTCTCAAATAATTCGTGCTGGCAAAAATATGAAAAATTTCTTTACTTCATTGCCCTAAACGGATTTGTTGTTCCGAGTTTTGGCGTTTGGGGAGAATGTGTTTTTCTGAGAAACGATAAATTTGACAGGAGCTCTGTCGAATTGGTAATTGCAGTCGAACAGGTAGATGAATGACAATATCTGTGAAATGGTGAAAAAATAATCGGTTTTTCTTGAAAAATAATTTCGAAAATCTTGTTAGTGTAAAAATAATTTTTTATTTTTGTGAAAGTTTAAGCAACCAAATTTTTAATAAAACTTAATAATTAACCTATGAAAAGAGATTTACTTCTTGTTTCGAACGGTGTCCGCAAATTTATGACGGCAGTGGTAACTCTGTCTTTGTTAGTTTGTTGTACATTGTTTAGCCCTGCTGTCGCATATGCGCAGGCGGGCAAGGGAAAGGTGGTAACTGGTAAGGTTACCGATGCGAGAGGACCAATGATCGGTGTAACAGTTTCGGTCAAAGGTCTTGCAACTCGTGCTGCCCTCACAGATTTGGACGGTAACTACTCGATTGATGTGTCGGGTGTTGCTGAGCCGGCTCTCGAATTTACCTACGTGGGTTATGAGACTCAGGAACTTCCTGTTGGTGCTCGTAGTGTTATCGACGTAGTGTTGAAGGAGTCCACACAGAAGATTGACGAGGTCGTGGTTACCGCTCTCGGTATCACACGTGCTGAGAAGTCACTCGGTTACGCCGTGTCTAAGGTGTCGGGTGACGATATCGCACAGACCGTGTCGGGTAACTGGTTGGACGGTATGAACGGTAAGGTTGCAGGTATGTCATTCGACTCTGCTTCAACCGGTCCTGCTGCAACAGTTCGTGTTACCCTCCGTGGTGAGTCTTCGCTCTCACACGACAACAACGAGGCATTGTTCGTAGTGGACGGTGTGCCGTTGGGTAATGAGAAGACTGCTTCCGGTGGTACATCTGAGGATGCCGATGCTCCTATCGACTACGGTAACGGTCTTGGTGACCTTAACCCTGACGATATTGCTTCGGTTTCTGTCTTGAAGGGTCCTGCTGCAACAGCGCTTTATGGATCACGTGCACAGAACGGTGCGGTTATCATCACCACCAAGAGTGGTCAGAAGCAGAAGGGTATAGGTGTAAACTATACCTTCTCATTCGTTGGAGAACAGGCATCTTACTGGCCAGAGATTCAGTCTGAATATGGTTCAGGTTCCTCTTCAATCACCACATTTGCACGTATCAACCAGAAGGACTACTCTCCACAGCAGTATACTTCATTCTGGACCGTATATCAGGGAACTGATAAGATTGCTGACCGTTTGTGGTCACGTGCTGCTTGGGGTATGAAGTATGGAACAGAGACCCTCTATGGCGTTGATGAGAATGGTGTAGGTTTGACCTATATGTATGCATCACTCGACTGGGAGAAGTTGAAGAACAATCGTCTTGATGCTCCGGGTTCTATCTCTGTAGGTACTTGGGAGGAGACTATCGGTGATGATAAGATTACTCACTACGATGGTGCAAGTACCGATTATTATACATTGCTCCCATACTTGCCACAGGATTACTATAAGGGATTTTATGAGACAGGTCTTACTTTCAAGAACTCTATCTCTGTAAGTGGTAATAATGGTAAGGGCACTTCGGTTCGTGCTTCGTTCCAGGATACTCGTAACAACTGGATTGTTCCTAACACTGGTTACAATCAGGAGTCTGCTTCATTCTCTGTGAATAGCAAACTTAATAAGGTGGTAACAGTTAAGGCTAAGGTTAACTACTATCGTAAGAAGTCGGATAACCTCCCTACAACCGGTTATAATACATCTTCTGCTGTTTATCAGTTGCTCTACACTCACCCTGACGTAGATTTGACATCTTACTGGGATGAGTACATCAGCGGTCGTATCGATCAGGCTTTCGAGGCTAAGGATGGTGGTAATGCCGATGCTGTAAACCTCAACTCTCTGATTAACTGTAACGGTGCTACCGATACAACCAACAACCCTTACTGGTTGACTTATGAGCACCTTAATACGCAGGTGCGTGACCGTGTATATGGTAATGTACAGGTTGACTTCGCTATTACAAAGGATTTGAACCTCTTCGTTCGTTCTGGTATTGACCTCTTCAATGATAACCGTACACAGCGCAAGCCTGTTCACACAACTTCATTCTTGAATGGTTGGTACCGTGTTCAGGATATCTTCCGTTATGAGGTTAACTCTGACTTCTTGCTCTCTTACAAGAAGCAGTTTGGTCGTTTCCACCTCGGTGTAAACTTCGGTGGTAACAACATGGTTTATAATCACCGCAACCAGACTATCACAGCAGAGAAACTCTCAACTCCTGGCGTATACCAGATTCACAACTCTGTTGACCGTCCACGAGTAAGCTATATCTTGACCGAGAAGATGATCAACTCTCTCTACGGTATGGTTTCGTTGAACTACAATGATACTTACTTCCTCGACTTCACTGCTCGTAACGACTGGTCATCTGCTTTGGCAAAGGGTAACAACTCTTACTTCTACCCTTCGGTTTCAGCAGCGATTCTCCTCGATCAGGCTATCCCTGGTTTGAGCGATACCAACTGGTTGGATATGTTGAAGATTCGTGGTTCATGGGCAAACGTGGGTAACGATACCAGCGCTTACCAGATCACTGACTACTATACCAACTCTGCTTACTCTGCTTCATACTTGTTGCCAGGTACACTGAACAACCCTAACTTGAAGCCAGAGAATACCGAGTCTTGGGAGGTAGGTTTGGAGGCTCACCTCTGGAAGAAGCGTCTCTCTATTGACTTGGCTTACTATGATTCAAATACCACTAACCAGATCTTGAAGGTTCCTACTGACCAGATTACCGGTGCTGACTATAAGATGATTAACGCAGGTAAGGTAAACAACCACGGTGTTGAGCTTTCGTTGGGTGCAAAACTTATCCAGCATCGCAATTGGTCTTGGGATATCAACTTCAACTGGTCACGTAACTGGAACCAGCTCGTTGAGTTGGCTCCTGGCGTAGAGTTGTATCAGCTCAATACTTCGTTCACCGCAGGTAACAACGTATTTATCTACGCTTACCCAGGTAAGGAGTTGGGTCGTATCTACGGTTACGGTTTCCAGCGTGCTCCTGAGGGTGCTTACTACACCGATGCAGAGACCGGTCAGCGTGTTGATTGCTCTGGTCAGATTATCGTTACAAGCGACGGTTATCCACAGATGGACAACCAGAACTTGATCGACCTCGGTTCTATCTACCCAGATTGGAAGGGTGGTTTGAATACTACACTTCGTTATAAGAATGTTCGTTTGAGCATGAACTTCACTTACCAGTATGGTGGTAACTGTTACTCTCGTACACACGCTACGTTGGCATCAAGCGGTAAGACTGCCGATACACTCTATGGCCGTTATGATGGTTTGGTACAGGAGGGTGTTCAGTTGTCAGCAGATGGTACATACTCAAAGAACACTACTATTACAAACTCTATCGCAGCATATTATAGCGACTACTACTATAACGCTAAGAATGCTGAGACTAACACCTATGATACTTCGTTCTTGAAGTTGAAGCAGGTAAACCTCGACTATACTCTCGGTAAGAAGGCTATCCAGAAGATCGGATGGTTGCGCAGCCTCTCAGTAGGTGTATTTGCAACAAACCTCTTCTGTATTACCGACTTCCCTCAGTATGACCCAGAGGCAGCAACCTTCAACGCAGCGTCTATCAGCCGTGGTATCGAGACCGGTGCATACCCTATGACTCGTACCTATGGTGTAACACTTAAGTTGGGCTTCTAATAATATAATATAGGTATATAATATGAAAGCGTTAAAATATATTTCAATCGTTCTCGTTCTTCTCACCTTCTCCCAGTGTCGTACATTGGAGGAGTATAACGTGAGCCCAAATAGTGCTGAGGTGGGATCTATCGCACCACAGGATATGATGGACGAGCTTATATGTAACGGTGCGCTTAACTACCAGCAGCGTTTCTATGATACGTTTGCGGAGTTGATGCAGTACACCGTGGCAGGTGCTTCATCTAACCAGGTGATTCACCGTTACTTCTTTGCCCCTTCTTACATTGAGAACTGCTGGGATAACTGTGCAAAGTGGGCGGCTAATGCAGACCATATGTATGACTTGGCTGTTGCAGCTGAGCAACCAAACTATCAGGCAATCGCATTGACCCTTCGTGCAATGTGGGCTGATCAGTTGGTTTCTATCTTTGGTATGGTTCCTTTCTCTGAGGCATTCTCGCTTCGTGATGAGGATATCAACAAGCCAAAGTTTGATACAGAGAAGGAGGTTTATACACAGCTTATCAAGGATCTCGACCTTGCTAACAGTCTCTACAATTCTAGCGTAAACTTGACTAATCCGGGTAAGGATAAGTTGTACAACGGTAAGACAGAGAAGTGGCAGAAGTTTACCAACTCTTTGCAGTTGCGTATCTTGATGCGTCTTTCAAACCGTAGCACCGACATGGAGATTGTTTTGGGTCAGTCTGTTGCTCAGAAGATTCACCACATCATTGACAACCCTGGAAAATATCCGCTCATGTCTTCGTATGAGGATAATGCTTGCGTATACTTTACAGGTGAGTCTCCATTCCAGAATACTTGGGGAGGTTACAACCAGAATACTTTGTCTGGTCACCGTGGTGCGGAGTTCTTTATCGGCTTGCTCAATGGTCGTCAGGACCCACGTAAGTGGTTGTGGTTTATTCCATGGTCTAAGTCTGTTGGTTGGATGGGTGCAGTATCTGGTATGCCAGGTGATGAGACCTCTACTACCGGTTATCCAATTATGAACTACAATATCTTCTTGTCTTACAAGTTGCCTGTATCGTTCATGAACTATGATGAGGTTTGCTTTATCAAGGCAGAGGCTTACTATCGTACCGATGATGATCACTGGTCAGCAAAGGCTAATAACGTAATTGCAGAGCACTGGTATCAGGAGGGTATCCGTCAGTCTTGCAAGTTCTGGCGTTACCTCTTCTGTGACTGGTTCGGTTTGGACGGCTTCTTTGCACCTTCTCAGGGTCAGTCTTATCGTGACTTCTCAGCAGTAGAGCCTGCTGTTTCTCCTACATCAGGAATGGAACTTGTCCCTGTTATCGATGACAATGCTATCGATAAGTATATTGAGGAGTATGCAGCATTTGATGTTCGTAACGGTATTGAGTGCATTATCCGTGAGAAGTATATTGCTAACTTCCGTGTAATGACTGAGGCTTACAATGACTACCGTCGTACCGGTTATCCGCAGTTGGCTATCGGTACAGGAACACAGAATAATGGTCAGTTCCCATCTCGTATAGTATATCCTACGAAGACTAAGACAACCAACCCTGATAACTATCAGGCTGCATTGGATCATCTTCGTGCTACTTACTACGATGGAAATGACGATATGTTGACTCCTGTATGGTGGAGCCAGGCAGGTCTTGCTAAGGAGATTCGCTAATTTTAAAAGAAGATTACAGTTATGAAAAAGACTTTTAAATATGTAAAGGTTCTCTCCGTTGCGGTGATGGCGTTTGCTACTTTGGCTCTTACGGGTTGTAAGAAGGAGTCGCAGTACATTACCTATGGTGATGCAGATCAGATTTATGTAACCTTTGCGGGTACCGGAGCAACTGAGACAGAGCTTTTTGTAACCCAGGAGGGTTTTATCGGTAAGAATTATGCAACAACCTACACTTACGATATGTATACCAACGCATCGGAGTGGGAGATTGTTCCAGATTACTCAGAGTGCTTTGAGCCACGCCATAATTGGGTGACTATTTGGCCTTCTAGCGGTAATTATGATGGCCGTTTCAAGATTAGCTTTACTCAGAACGTTGTTCAGGGCGATACTCGTGTAGTAAATCTTAATATTGTTAGTAAAGGCCAGATTATCAAGACTATCCGTGCAGAGCAGAAGGGCTTTGATCTTACCTTCTTCATCCAGCCGTTCTTGACTATCCAGAACTTTGATTGGAACCCAACCAAAGCTAAGTCTGTTTCGGTTACAGCTAACGTTAAGTGGAACGTACGAGTTAATGATGACGAGGACGGCTTCCCAGTTGAGTGGGTACGTGCAAATATCACAGGTAGCTTTGCTTTTGATATCTATTGCGACCCTAATACAACAGGTTTTGATCGTGAGGCTACTTTGACTGTATATCAGGAGTCTGATGTAAACAACTACAAGATTGTTACTGTTAAGCAGAAGGCAGAAGCCTTCGAGGAGCCTACTCCTGATCCAAATCCAGGTGAAGGTGGTGAGAACACCAATCCAGATGGTGGTGAGAACACTAACCCAGATGGTGGCGAGAACACTAACCCAGATGGAGGCGAAAACACTAACCCAGATGGTGGTGAGAATACCAACCCAGGTGGTGGCGAAAACGCTTAATTTAGAATTAGTTAGTTAAGATTTAGAAACAACGTACATTTCAAGATTCATTAAAGAAATGAACAGTGTTGGAAAGAAAATACTAAGTTTGATTCTCTCTACGGCTATCGTGTTCGGTATCGTTTCGTGCGGTACCGACCCGGTAGGCGGTGGTGAAGGAGGTCAGGGTGTAACCCTTGTTACCGATGTAGTAGCACCATCATCGATGGTTGTTACTGCGGGTAAGACTCAGAATATTCAGGCTGCGGGCGCAAACAAGGCGACAGACGTGATTGTTATCAGCAATGCAGAGCACACTTACGAGTGTCCTGTAACTGCAACAACAAGCAAGTACGCTCAGTTCCGTGTTCCGTCTGATATAGTTGAAGGCACCTATACTTTCTCTCTTAGACGAGGCGAGCAGACACAGGAACTCTTTACCGTAAAGGTTTTGGTGCAGACTGTTGACTTGACCGTTAAGGATAAGCCAGGCTATAACCTCAAAGGTATGGTTCACTGTGAGAATGTAGGTGTAAAGGGTGTTCTTGTTTCGGATGGTATTGATATTACCGAGACCGACGAGAATGGTCACTACTGGCTTAACTCTAAGAAGACATACGAGGTTGTCTTCGTTATTCTTCCAAAGGGTTATGATATCAAGAGCAAGTCGGCTCTTCCTGATTTCTGGAAGTCAACTTCTTCTGATACTTCCTCCACCACATCAGAGCAGAACAACTTTGAACTTGTCAAGAATACCACAAATACCAACCACACCGTGTTGGTGGTAACAGATATCCACCTTGCTAATCGTGGAGCATCTCCTAATGACTCAGTACAGTTCAATCAGGGCTGGAAGGCTGAGGTTATTAAGGAGTATACCGGCAAGTCAAATATCTATTGCCTCAACCTGGGTGACTTTGCTTGGGATCACTATTGGTATTCTAATAAGTTTGGTGTGCCAGAGGCTGCTGCTGAGGTATCAAGCCTTCCGTTCCAATTTTGGTCAACAATGGGTAACCACGATAACGATGGACATGCAAAGTTAGATTCTATCGAGGCTGTTGATTTGCTTGCATCTCAACCGTTCCGTCAAACCTTTGGTCCTACCCACTACTCGCTCAATATTGGTGACGTTCACTACATTATGTTGGATGATATCCTCTATCATAACACCTATCCGGGTGAGGATAGTGATGACCCATTGATGGGTATGCGTGACTATCGTGCAGGATTCCGTGCAGACGTTATGGAGTGGGTTAAGAAGGATCTCTCGCACGTATCGAAGAATACTCCTATTTTGGTAGGTATGCATATTCCTATTTGTAATTGGAATGGCTCCGCTTATAATGGAGAGTTTGCGGACAAGGCGCAGTGGACAGCTTTCCTGAATCTCTTCTCAGAGTACAAGGAGGTGGATTTCATCAGCGGTCACACTCACGTAAACCGTATGCGTTCGATTCCGGGCTTCGGAACCAACATGTATGAGCACAACATCGCAGCAATCTGCGGTATTTGGTGGCATACAAGTCAGTACACAGGAGGAACAACTTCTAAGTTAGGAGCATTGAACCTTGCTGCAGATGGTTGCCCTGCGGGTTACTACGTGTACAATGTACAAGGAACATCTCGTTCTTGGTACTATAAGTCTGTTGGCCAGAGTAAAGACAAGCAGTTCAAGTCCTACGATATGAACGAGGTTAAGAAGTACTTTGTTAATAACCAGGATGCTAAACAGTATGCTGATACAGGTCGTGCTGCTGGCTCCGATGGTACCGTAACTTGGACGAAGGCATCGCTTGGCTTGGAGGAGCCAGAGAATACCGTATGGATTAACGTATGGGGTCATGAGACTGGTAAATTTGCCGATTACGGTGAATGGACAATCACAGTAAAGGAGAATGGAAAAACTCTGAGTGTGGATAAGGTTACCGGTTACAGAGATCCACTTGCTATTGCTTGTTATGATGTTCCACAACTTAAAAAGCAAGGTAAGTTGGGTAATTCTCGTGCTACAAACAGCCAAACCCATTTCTTCCGAGTACAGGCATCAAGCGTAAGTTCAACACTGGAAATTACTGTAAAAGACCGTTTCGGTAATACTTACAAGGAGACAATGAAGCGTCCGAAGAAGTTCTACACTAATTCGGAATCGGATGTATGGACTCTTGAATAACATAAAATACTAAAATAATATGAAAACTTTAAAGCAATTTTTTAGCGTAGTAGCGCTTTGCGTAGCGGGTATTCTCGTTTTCGCATCGTGTACTGTCGGACCGGAGAAAGGCAAGGAAACTGCTCCTGTTGTTCCGTTCAGTATTTCCTACTCGACAGGTTCGGCTGTATGGGATGAGGCTAATCCTGAGGGAAGCGAATTCGTCCTTAATAAACTCGGTGTTGGTACTACCGGTACACAGGCCTTCTTGGAGGTAACTTCAAGCATCTATTGGACTGTAAGCGTAGAGTATCCAAACGCAACCGAGGAGAATCCTGAGAACTGGATGACTGTAACTCCTAAGGGTGGTCCTGCTCCAGCGCAGACTAAGACCAACGTTTATTTGGATTTGACTACCAACAGAGGTTACGACCGTTCTGCTTATGTAGTATTCTCAACTATGGATAAGACCTATAAGGTAGCAGTTCGTCAGCGTGGTCCGTTGACTGATGCATCTGAGGGTAAGCTCCGTTTCTTGGTTGATGACTTCGGTCCAAAAGTAGCAGAGAATACTGTTGTTAAGTTCTATCCATTCGTTAAGGAGGATAACGTTACCCGTTCATACAGCGGTGTAGCAGCAGCCGGTGGTACTTATGCATTCGGTTATGCAGGTTCTGACAATGCTTATGCATCAAAGGAGGATCCTTCATTCGGTTATGAGGATGTTCTTTATGGTGTAAGTTCAGCTTCAGGTGGCGTTAACATCATGATTGATGGTAAGGGCTACTTCGATATTAAGAACTTCAACAACCAGAACAACACCGACTTCTATATGACTTTCGGTGCTAAGAACGCTGATGGTAAGTTCCGTCAGGAGGATCTTAAACTCTATATCTCTTGCGATCAGAAGCGTTGGGAGGAGATGCCTTATCACCATGAGAAGCACCCAACCAATGACTGGTCACTTAATATTTACGACTTCTCTATCGCTCCAAATGTAAGTGAAATTCTTTACTTCCGTTTTGAGAACACATCAGAGGATGTATATCGTATTGATGACCTCTTCTTCATTGAGCACGAGCCAAGTGATAATCTCCACCCACTTATCGAGTACGGTTCAGATATTATCGGTATGCCTGTAAACTTCAAGTTTAACGACCTTTCTGAGACTAACGTTAAGGGTGAGAACTGGCATGCATTTGCAATGGTTCTCTCTGAGGAGTCTGGTGCTTACGATGAGGCTGATGAGGCAGAAGAGGGCGCAACTGTAATCGACTTTGCAACTGCTTCTCAATCATCTGCACACATGCAGTTTGTTTGCGGTAGCGAGGCTTCATTGGTTAAGCGTCGTACTGACGGTAATGGTGTTGTTGTAACATCTTCATCTCCTAAGACTCAGGGTCAGATTGAGGGTGACTACTGGATTTGGACATTCCCTGTATATAATACAGCCCCTATGACCAACATCCAGTGCGACCTTACCCATATGGCAACTGATGCAGGTTCTAAGTATTATACTTTCGAGTACGCACAGTGTACTAAGGATGAGTACAAACTTGCAGGTATGTTCCTCGGCTCTGTAACCGATGAGGATAAGCGTGCGTTCTACGATTCTCTCGATTGGACTGTTTATGATCCTGTAACTATTGATGTTCCAAATGAGAAAGACTTTGGTATTGGCGAGAGCGGTATTCCAATTGGTCACTCTGGTGATCCTGCTGGTTACTGGTCTGGTCAGATTACCTACTCAAGGGATTTTGCAGGTGATCGTTCATCATTCCAGCGTAACAATACCCCTATTGTTACCTTCGTAGAGGCTATGGATGAGGGTTACTACTTCATGCGTCTGCGTGTTGCTTCTAACTTGACAGCTGGTGCTACTAACTCAACTAACTACCAGCGTATCAATAAGGTTGACCACAATGGTACTAACTATTTGCGCAACGTGGCTAAGTTCTCATTCCACAGCTGCGGTACAGTGATTGACTCTACTGATGGAGGTTTCCGTTTCCTCTCTATCATCAATGGTTTGGATGTTTCGACTGGTTACGAAGGTGAGGCTCCGATGTTCGTAAGCGGTGCTGATATGGGTGTATTTGCAGGTTCTGCTGTAAACCTCTCTTCAGAGACCTCTGGTAACAATACCTTCGCTGGTGTTTGCGAGACAGCTAAAGAGCAGAACGGTAAGGAGTTCTACGTTTACCATCCATACGATGCAACTAACGAGACTCCGGAGAATACTAAGATCTCTATCCCTGCAAAGCAGTACTTTACAGATAACTCCTTGGTATGTAACGCTGCTCCGTTCGTGATGACTAACAAGCAGACTTTCCGTACAACACGTACTATTCGTTGTGATGTTCAGACTCCTGCTGCATTGCTCAACCTCCACATATTCTCTAATGAGACTATGAACAACAAACTCTGGCGTATCGACTTGGAGGCTGATACAAACATTGCAGGTTCTCATAACTTCAACCTCAAAACTGTTGAAGATTTGGGAGAGAATACTCCTGAGAAGACTCTCTCTGCCGAGGCTGTGTCTGCATTGGTAGTATCAAACAATGGTACAAAACCTACATCTGTATATTTGAGCTTGTGGCCAGGTGAGCACACTTTGACTGCTAAACTCTATTTGGGTACTGATATATACACTGTGCCACTTCCGGCAACTGCATTCACTACCGGTGAGGTTTCTACTTTGGAGATCTGCTTGGATGATTACACCCCAGTTACTGATGAATCTATAACAATCACAGCAATCAACTCTGTTGATATGCTTCGTCAGTTCCTCTTGGATTTGCAGGCAGGTAAGTCAGGTGAGGAGATGCAGCAGTATCGTACTATCGACGGTAGCTATGGTCTCGGAGCCGATATTGACATGTCAAGCGTTGATATGAACACATGGCCACAGGTAACATTGACTGAGGACTTCAATGGTTGCGGTTACAAGATTAAGGGTATGGTTGTTAGAAAACATAACATCTCTCTCTTTGCAAACGTAGAGTATGGCAAGACTCTCTCTAATATCCAGTTGGATGAGACTTGTAAGTTGTATGTTGATGCAACTGCTACTTCCGGTTCAACTATCGACAGAAGTTGGGCATTGCTCGTGAAGGGTGGTCACCCATACAAGGAGGCTGCTTCAAACATCGCTACAGGTAATATCGACAACTGTATCTCTTACGCAGAGGTAGAGATTACCCGTACAGGTGATTTGAAAGACCAGATCAACATCGGAGCTTTGTTGGGTGCAGCTTCGGGTGCAAATGACGATCTTTCGGTTCCTGGCAAGATGTCTAACTGTAAGAACTATGGTAGAATTTGGATCCATGATTTTAATCAGGGAGCAGGTTATGGTACAACTCCTTACAACTACTATACTATTGTCGGTGGTTTGGCAGGTGAGGTCGGCGGTTACGTTGTAGAGAACTGCGAGAATCACGGTAATATCGTTATCGAGAATTGCGATATGAAGACCGGTACACTCTATGTTGGAGGTTTGGTTGGTTATAACTGTAACCGTGTAAATAGCAACACTTCTAACTTGATGGGTGATATCAACAACTGTCGTAACTATGGTAGCTTCCTCGTAGGTCAGGATGAGAGCAAGCCGGTTGCATTGAATAACGTAGGTTTGGCTGGTATCTGCTCACGTTTCCAGTGGGGTAGTATCCGCTACTGCGACAACTACGGTGAGTTCAAGATTAAGGCTACTCAAAATGATGCATTCTTGGACGGTGGCTTCAAGACCGGTACTACTACTACTTGGGCGGCTTATTTGAAGGGTTCAACTAACGGTTTGGCATTCTTCTCTGTTGGTGGTATTGCAACATTCGCACAGTCTAATATGGCCGTAGGTGTTGACTTCTTGGAGTTGAACAACTATGCGACAATGGATGTTGAGGTAAACACTAATTACGACTTCGGTCACGAGGGCGCTCTCTACTATGCAGATAATACAGGTCTCTGTGTTGGTGGTGTAATGGGTCTTATGGGTGCTAATGCTCAGAACCCACGTTTCTTGCAGTGCTCTAACATGGGTAACATCCGTGTTAAGTCTAACAAGACATCTGCAGAGGCATTCGTAGGTGGTGTGATGGGTAAGATTGCATCTAACCGTAACGTTAAGGATGCTGACTTCTACTCTGTTAAGGGTTGTGCTAATACTGGTAAGATTGAGTTTGTAACTGACGCTCCTGAGACAACAGTTGCACACGTAGGTGGTGTTGTCGGTGGTGCTATTGCAGGTGTATTCTCTACATGTCTCAATGCCGGAGATATTAGCAATGCGTCAACTCACGTACAGTCTAATACCGCTGCTATCGTTGGTTGCTTCCACTTGTCTAACATTGGTTACAAGAACGTAACAGCTAGCCCACAGACTGAGATTACCGGTGCTTCTGTTGGTGGTTCTGTAAACGGTGTAGAGATTACTGAGCAGAACTACGGTGAGTATGTAAATGGAGCTATCGAGTATGAGAGTATGGTATTCTATACTTCTGAGAACTCATTCTTCGCTTACGAATAAATCGTAACGAAAATATTCCAAAGGGCGGCGCTTTCGGGTGCCGCCCTTTTTTTTGTTTCGGGTGCCGCCCTTTTTGTTGGGGTGGGTGGAGTTTTCGTGAATTGATTTATGGGGTAGGAGGTTGCTTATTCCGCTCTAAATAGTTATCTTTGTGCATACTAATCCTGGGATAGCAATTCGGCAATTTGGTCGAGAATAGATTCGAATGTGCTTTCGGGAAGGGGTTAATTCCAAAAGAGAGAGTATGAAGCAGAATTATCGTGGATTGTTGGCATTGTCGCCGATTGTTGTGTTGCTTGGAGTCTATCTTGTAGGTTCGCTGCTTGTCGGCGACTTCTACGCCATGCCTATCGGTACGGCATTTGTTGTGGCTGCGATATATGGTGTTGCCATTACCACGGGTCGTCCGTTGCAGGAGCGTATCCACATCTTCTCCGAGGGCGCTTCGCACCGAGATATAATCTATATGATATGGATATTCTGCCTGGCGGGCATCTTTGCAACCTCGGCAAAGAGTATGGGTGCTGTGGATGCTACGGTGGGTCTCACTTTACACTTCGTACCGAGTGAGTTTCTCCCTGCGGGTATCTTCCTTGCGGCGTGCTTTATCTCGATGTCTGTCGGCACATCTGTCGGCACGATTGTCGCCCTTACGCCCGTTGTCAATGGCTTGGCTGCGCAGGTTGGCTGCGATACGGCGTGGTTTGTGGCTATCGTCGTCGGAGGCGCATTCTTTGGTGATAACCTCTCGTTTATCTCCGATACAACTATTGCTGCTACGCAGACGCAGGGTTGCCGAATGAAGGATAAATTCCGCACCAATTTTATCTTGGTGTTGCCTGCCGCACTTATAACCTTAGGCATATATCTCTTTGGTAGCGAGGTGGATGTTACTCAGGTCGCTTCGTCGTCAATCGGCGAGTGGTATAAGGCGTTGCCTTATCTGCTGGTTATCGTGCTTGCGCTTACGGGTATGAATGTTCTGGTAGTGCTGCTCCTGGGCACACTGCTCACGATAGTTATGGGACTTATTTGCGGCTCGTTCACTTTGGTCGGAGTTGCTACGTTGGCGGGAGAGGGGCTTGCGTCGATGTATGAGTTGATTCTTGTCACGATGCTTGCTGGTGGCGTTATGGCTCTTGTTAAGGTGGGTGGAGGTTTCGATTTCCTGATTCGCATGCTCACTCGTGGAGTGTCGGGCAAGCGAGGTGCTGAGGCTGTTATCGCCCTGCTTACGGCATTGACCAACCTCTGTACGGCAAATAATACTATCGCAATCCTTACCGTGGGCCCTATCGCTCGTGACCTTTCGCTGCGCTACAATGTGCCGCCACGCTGTAGTGCCAGCCTCATGGATACGGCATCCTGTTTCGTGCAGGGCATTATCCCTTATGGCGCACAACTCCTTATGGCCTCAGGGTTGGCTGAGGTGTCGCCTGTGGCTATCATCCCATATCTCTACTATCCGATATTGCTCGGCGTGATGGTCGTTCTCTCAATTCTTTGGGGCGACCGCTCACTGCGCTGTACTTGTCTCGGCCGAAAGAGGAGATAGTCGATTTTCTGCGTATATAAGTGTACAATCGTCTCTCGCATCGTAACTTACGTTGCGACTTCATCGTGTTCATACTCGATGCTATAACCTATTTAGCCCTGAATCGGTATAATTGTATAATAAAAGGGCAGATTTCTTCTATTTTTACCCAATAAGTTTGTGTGGCATAGATTATATTTATAACTTTACGCTAAATAATTTAGAATATTGTTATAAATACACATGCATTATGCTACAACAAAAAAATGAATCTGCAACATCGCAAGATGTTGTAAAGGTAATCGAAACAACAAATCAAGGTGTACGCTCCATCAATCTGTCGAGGGTTGCCATAGGCTATGTTCTGCGTGGGCGTAAGGTCCTATACCATAATGACCGAGGTATTGAGATAAACGAGGGCGAGATGTTTATTTTGGGCTTGGGAGTGCATTATGAGGAGAATGTTGCGTTGACCGAGACCTTTGAGCAGATTCTCTTCTACGTCACACCGCAGACGCTGCAACAGGTTATTATCTCGCTCAGTAGCAATTATGGTGTCTCCTGCGAAAGCAAACACTCTTGCGAGCGATGCCGTTATGCTACGCTGCTTGTTGCACACCCGACGTTGGCGCAGCGGGACTTTTTCAACGGTGTGAATCACTCATTTCGTCGTAGTGATTTCCGTAATGACTCTGTCGATCGCCGCATCAAACTCAACGAGTTGATATACCTGATTCTTTCGGGGAACGATGAGTGTCTGCGCTCGATGCTTATCTCTTGTGCCGATATTGTCAATGGTCAGTTTGCGAGAGAGGTTTACAACAATCTCTTCAACGATGTGACTATCGAGACTCTGGCACGCAAGACCAATCGCTCGCTGACCTCCTTTAAGAAGGAGTTTCGTCGTCAGTTTGCTGTGCCGCCACATAAGTGGCTTATCGACCAGCGACTCCAACGAGCCAAGATATTACTGATGTCAACCAATCTAACTATATCGGAGATTGGGGCCGAGTGTTCCTTCTCCAATATCTCGCACTTTATCAAACTTTTCAAGTTGCGCTTCCATGATACGCCTGCCTCTATGCGACGAAAGTCACGCCAGGCGGTATAGACTCTCTAAGACCTATTCCTCTGAGTACAGAGGGGTTACCGTTGCCTCGGTGTAGCGGATAAGATCCTGTGGATTAATGCATAACTGCAAACCACGCACACCGGCACTGATATATATATGCTCAAAGTCGCACGATGTCGGGTGTATAAATGTCGGCAGACGCTTCTTAATACCTATCGGGGTGCATCCGCCACGGATGTATCCCGTCGAGGGTAGCAACTCCTTCATTGGTATCATCTCGGCTGACTTGTTTCCCGAAATCTTCGCTGCAATCTTCAAATCGACCTCTTTGTCGCCAGGGATTACGCATACGAAGAGACCGTTGCGGTCGCCACGCAGAACAAGAGTCTTGAAGACCTGCTCTATTGGCTCCCCCAACTCCTTTGCCACATGCGTAGCCGCCAAGTCCGACTCATCGACACGGTAGGGTACCAACGTATATTTTATGTCGGCACGGTCGAGCAGTCGTGCTGCGTTTGTCTTTTCAATCTTCTGCTTTGCCATATTCTATTGCAATGAGTGACGACCCTTCGAGTTGAGGTAGTTGAGTAGCAACTGCGGACGGTCTGTCTGAATCATCGTTACTCCCATTTTGAGTAACTCGCCATATATCTTCTCTTCGTTACCTATCGCACGGTCATCCTCGAAGCCATGCTTCTCGCCGCCGCAGATGCTGTCCCATAGGGTATTTACCCATAGACGCACACCACTACGTAGTACACGTTCGAAGATACGACGTTCGCCCGAGAGTGTGCCATCCCAGCATATCTCGTAGGCCACGAGAGGCAAAGGGCAGGCGAGATACTCCTCAAAGAGGACCTTGTGACGTTCCCAACGCTTCGATGTGTAATTTATGATAGGCATATAGAGCATATTTTGTTTGTGATTAGCCATTGTCTTTGCGACAGTTGCAGGGGATTTACTGCCCTTAATAACCACCTGCTCGACCATGTCTCGCTTGCGGAGCATTGTCATAATTTGGTCGTAGTAGTTGTAGCCCTTGTCAATATTTATAAGGACACGGCCACGACACAGATCAAGAACTTCGTCGAGGGTTGGCATCTTGTACTTCGGCAATATGTGATTGTGCCCTGCACGTAGGGAGCAACGTCGTATCGAGTCAAGCGTCAACTCGGCAATCTTTCCTTTACCGTTTGTAGTGCGATTTATCGTTTTGTCGTGGCAGACAACCAAGTGCCCGTCAGCAGTTCGATGTACATCCACCTCAACAATGTCAACACCCATCTTTATCGCAGACTCGATACCTTGTAACGAATTCTCTGGGAAGTTGCGCCAATCTCCACGATGCGCTGTTACAAAGACATACTCCGAAGATGGATTCCTTAGTTCATTGAGTAGGCGTTCTGCTCGGCTCTCTGCCGATGCATGTGCGACAATGGCAATGCATAGTGCCAATAGGATGGTGCGATATATATTTCTCATAACACCACAAATATACAAAGAAACAATATAAAATATACTTATATCAGTTCTTTTCGCATGTAAATTTAATACTTATTGGGGCTTATCTTTTGGATTGTGATTTTCCCCACTTAGGTGTAATGCCTACAAATATTTCGAAGTTTATGCCCGGCATAGGACGAGAGAGGACAGAGAGATACTCCTCGTTGAAGAGGTTGTTTATCGAGCCTTTGAGCGAGAGGTCTGCCCAGCGGAATGAGAGAACCTTTTCGAGCGTTACGTTGCTCATAAAGTATGGCGGCAACTTACCCGTGAGCGAGATATCGTTTGAGGACATCGTGTATCTCTCGGAGTAGTAGCACCACTTGTATAGGAGAGTCCATCTGCGCCACGACAGGCGACCCGTTATGGCCGACGAGTATCTCGGCACGTAAGGCAACTGCTTGCCAACGGATTGGTCGGCAGGCGTACGTGGCTCGCCCTCGTTTATTGACGGAGTCCACGAGAAAGTGCCGTTGAGTCCTAACTGCCACTCTTTGGCAAAGACTATATTTAGGTCGGCCTTCAACTCCACGCCGTATGCATGTACATCCTTGATATTCTCAGGCGAGAAGAAGCCCTTGGTTGTTGGTAGCCAGATAATCCAATTTTTGATATGTGATTCAAACCAGTTTGCCGAGCCGCTCAACGAGTAGCGACCCTGCTTGCCGATGGCAAACGATATGCCGGCATCGTATGTCCAACCGCTCTCGCTTTTGAGATCGGGATTTCCTCCCGGCAGGAAGTAGAGGTCGTTGAGGCTTGGGTAACGGAAGTTGCGGGATATTGAGGCCTTGGCCACGACATTACCCTTCTGCGATATTACGCCATCGATAAAGAGTGCAGGGATAATAGGTATCCATTCCTTGCCGAACATCTCCTCACGAAGCACGACTGAGACTCCCAATCGTTCAATTGGTCGCCACTTGGCCGATAGAGAGCCGGAGAGTTCGGGACGAGCCTTGATGTAGCCGACGATAGCCTTATTGCCATCCTGACGGATGATATTCTTGTCCTCGCTTACGACAAAGTGTTGGTGGAGCGATAAGTTTGCCGTAAAGAGCCACTTGCGACCGATGTAGTATTCGCCCTCCGCCTGCCCGTATATGGTGTTGATGCGTGAGCGAGAACGGGTCATGTGTGCCATTGTTCCATTGCCCACATCTCGCTTGTAGTCGTAGGCCATCCAGGTATGGATGTATCCAGCCTTGGCGCCTAACTTCCAATTCTTGCGCAGGTGATCCCATGACAAGACTCCTCGGAAGGTCTCCTCACGCTGACGGTTGTCGAAGGCGGTATCATCGCCATAATCCACAGTCAGCATCGGCAATTCACGATTGGAGTTTATGTACCATGCATTCAGACCGAAGCGATCGCCCTTGCCCGTGTTGTAATATACCTCCTGTAAGATGTGCAGATCTCGGTATGCGCCGCTGCGGTTGCGCTCAATGGGGTAGTATTGACCCACGATGTTCATTTGCTCGTCGTAGATATTCTCCTTCTTGTCGTGGTTGCGATACTTGTAGTCGTTTGGTGAGGATGAATATACGGCTCGTGTCGAGATTTGCCAGTGGCTGTTACCGTAGGTCAGGCGCAGGAACTCGTCGAAGGTTTTGAATGAGCCTACACCCTGAATATATTGCAGACCGAATCCCTCTGCGTCGGCAGGTTTTGTAGAGAGTTTCACGGCTCCGCCCAAGCCTCCGCCGGTCTCATTTACCGACGATGTGCCGTGCAGCAGTGAAGCATCGTCGATGAAGTAGGAAGGAATCATCGAGAAGTCGGTCATTCCCAGCATCGGGTTGTTTATCTTCATTCCGTTCCACGAGACCTGTGTATGTGAAGGGGAGGTACCACGGAATGCCACGGTCGAGAGGGTTGCTCGGCCGTAACTCTTGACAAATATTGAGGAGTTGAATGTAAGCACATCGGCCATCGAGAGTGCGATATTCTCTTTGAGGGCTATGGTGTCAAATTTGGTCTGCTGCACGCCAATCTCCTTCATCGGGCGCTGACCATAGACCTTCACTTCGGGGATATTTATCCCCTTGTGTACCCAATCGCTCGTGTCGATCTCCTGTGCTACGATACTTTGCGTAGCAATAACGAGCAATATGTAGAGCAGCAGCCTCTTCATTCTCTAAACTCCTATTTCCAACAAAATGCACCGGGGATAATACCTACATAGAAACTGTCGAGCAACTCCCGATCCTTCGAGTAGCGATATACCATTCCCTGCTGCACGTAGTCGATAGCATCGGCAATATATACGTCGCCCGTACGAGGGCATATGGTCAGTCCGTAGTATAGCGTTCCGTTATATGGCAGGAATGGCCTTACAGGTACTCGCTCGGCAGTCACCTCCATCTCCCATACGTCGTCGTTCAACCAATATATCTTGTCCTTCGTGCCATTGAGTTGCACCTCGGATGGCCAGTCGCCAAACTCGAATTCGAACTGCTTCTCCACGCTAAACGTGTCAAGGTTGATACGATAGAGCGAAGGCGCCTCATGCCCGTATGGCGAGCCGTCGTAGCCTCCGTCGGTCACGGTCCAGAGCTTGTTGTTGCAATCCAATACCAATGATGTCGGCTGAATGCCCACCTCGAGTTCGTCCACAATCTCGTCGGTCTCGATGTCGATTTTCAGGATTCGGTTCTGGTACGACCAGCAATTTACGTATAGATATTTGCCAAGTTGCACCATCTGCTCAGTTGACCCCGACTCCATAGTCATTCTCGGCACCTCAATATAGCCTGTTACCTCGTATCGCTTTGGATTTACGATGAAGATGCGGTTGTCCCAAATCTGCGTTATGTAGGCTTTCTCGTCGGATATGAAGTGGATATATCGTGGCGAGGTGAGGTTTGTGATACGGCCCACCTCCTTGAATGTGTCGATATCTATGGCAAAGACTACGTGCGAGTTGTTCACTACCACCCAGCCTACGCCGTTGCGAATAGTCATTGATTGTGCTACATCGCCCAACTTCATAGCATTCGAGCGGTAGAAAATCTCGTTCTGCACCGACTTCGTTTCGGGATCGTAGTACGAGAGCGTGGCGTTACCATATTGGAAGTTGCCCTCGTTGCAGATGAAAAGACCCTCGCCCGACATTGCAAACTCCTCCTCCAAGCCATACTCCCAACGCATACACGATACGGGAAGCCACGACAGCAGCAGGAGTGTGAATATTAATTTGACGAACTTTGTAGCCATATTCCTATTATTTCATACTTTTATCGAAGAATCCGAATATCTCGGTCGAATTCTCTCCAAGCCATCCGCTCTTGGTGTTTACGCCTGTCTGTACCTTTACAAAGTCGATGAATGACAACTCGACAGGCTTGCCCTCGAAGTCGATTGCATTCGATAGTTTGAAGTGATTGGCATTTGCCTCGGCATTGTAATTCTCGCTTGTCGAGAGGCGGTCGATAGGACTCCAATTATCAGCATAACCCCAATCGTAGTGAGGATTCACCCACATAGAGCCTTTGCCTGATTGATCGTAGTTGCGAGCCTTCAAGCATGTTCCCGTGAGGGTGTAACTATCCTGCTCAATCCAGAGAGGGTAGTAATACTCCTGCGAGTGGTATGTTCTCAGGTAGTCAATCTGGCCGCTGTTGCCCTGATTGTCCGTCCATTGTACAGGCATACCCGTGCCGCTTGGTCGATAGTATGTCACGGCGTAGTTTTGGATTGTCTCATCCTTGCCCGTCTCCGAACCTGCCAATTCATACCAGGTGTCGTCAGGCTCTCCGTTGCCGTTCTCATCCTGCATCACCCATACAATGCCAGGCTCCGATGAGCCGTCGAACGAGTTGCCAACGATGCCCAGATCGTAGTCTGATGAGTTGTCGATGCTATGGTCGAAACCTACAACGATATAACCGCCAAAACCACCAAGGGATACCCATATAGGGTTTGGGTTTCCGTTGCTGTCGGTCTGCGACATACGTGCCTCAGCGTAGGCGATTGCAGCCTCATGGGTTGTCTGCGTGCCGTTGAAGCCGCCCGTCTTCAATTCGTTGATAAACTGACCGGGGGCAGGTCTGTATTCGTACACCTTGTCCCAATCTGCCTTTGAAGATTCGCTCTTCGGACGATAGAAAGCACCCTCCTCGTAGGCGGTAACCGTAAAGTTGCGGCTCAGCGTCGTCTTCTCGCCATTGCTGTTTTGCAGCGTCGCCGTTGCAGTGATATGGTACTCGCCCACCGAGCGTGGGGTAAATATCAGTGATGAACTGTTGCTGGTCGACTCGCTCTCGCCATCAACTATCCATTGGAACGACACCACCTCCTCTCGGCTGACTACCGAAGGCTTGATAAGCACCTTGCGGCCTGCGACGCAGTGGTAGGTAGTGCGGTCAAAATCCCAATAGAAAGGCATATCCTCTGGGTTGCGCACATCGACCTCGATGGTGTCGGAGTGTGTGCCATCCTCGTTTGATGCCGTCACCGTTATGGTGTAGATGCCGACAGTTGAGGCGTCGAAGGTGTATGTTTTGCCCTCGGCAACCTGTTCGTTGTTGAGGCTCCACACGATAGAGGTCGCCAACGATGTTGCCTTAACCGAACTTGTGAGCGACAATGTCGAACCTATGACAACGCATAGGCTCTTATCGCCAACGATTGAGATAGTCGGGATTTCCAACTCCACCACATCGACACGAATCTCCTCCGAGGTCGAGCCCGCCTCGGTGGTAACGGTAATGGTAATATAATATTTGCCCACCTCGTCGCTGTAGAAACGAAGTGACGCTCCCGTGCCAATCACTTCGCTCTCCATTGTCCAGCAGAATGTGGCTCCGTCTGCCGACTCGTATTTGGGCGCAATCTTTATCTCACAACCCTGCTTTACCGTATAGATACCGCTCTGCTTGTCGAGCAGAATCTTTGGAGGTTCGGCGTCTGTAATTACCCCGTCTATATTGCAAGACGAGGTAACTGCAAACAGCACACTAAACACAAAAATCCCTAAAAACTTTCTCATTATATTCTAAATTCTCCTATTTGTCGTTTGTCTCCTTTGGAAATCGTACCACTACGTCATCGTATGCGAAGTATGCAGGGATGACGTTACCGTAGATTCCGTAGCCGTTGTCGCACGCTACAAGGTTGAACTCCACCTTGACAACCTCGCCAAGGCCGCTCAAATCCCACTTTGTCCACTCGGTAACCATTCGCTTGCCGGTGTTCAGGAGGTAGAACTCTGCAATGGTAGGTTCGGTGTCATCCATCGAGTCGTATCCGTATGCGACAATCTTGAATGTGCTATCATCGGTATATTCGTACGAGCCACCAAAGTCACACTCGCCGCTTACCAAGACTTTGTATGCGTAGGTGGTATTTGTAACGTACATCGACTCGATTACTCGTGCTACACCGTCATAGAATTGCAATCCTGGCAGCACACCCTGAGGTGAATACTGTGTAGCATACTCTTCGGGGTCGAGGTAACCGTACTGCGAGCAGAAGTTCTTCGAGCCGTTTGCTCCGCCTATAACGTTGTATGCTTGCAGGTCGTACATATAGTTTCCTTCGTTTACATAATCGCTTCCTACGTAGTCCGATATGCCTGCGTGTCCCGAAATTCCCCACCAAGACTCAATCTCCGGCTTGATGAATGCCAACTCGGTGTTGCCCTGGTCATACCATTCGTATGCACCGTGGCCGTTGCCATATTGACTGTCACGAGGGATGTAATCCGACCACTTCTCAACGGTCTGATATACGTAAGGGTCCATAAAGTTGAATGGGAAGTAGAACTCGCACTCGTAAGCCTCGAACTTCGTATCCTCATCCTCGAAGGTGAGGGTGCGGAGCGTGTAGTCAATCTCAGGTGTTGCGCTCTCTACCGCTGTGATGTCGGACGCTATGCGGAGAGTCTCGCCGGCTACGAGTGTGCGACCATTGCGCTCCTCGGTATATGTCGAGCCGTCGGCAAAGGTGTAGAGGATGGTCACCTGCTCGCCCGAGAGGTTGGCAGGGTAGAGTACCATGGCTGCAAAGATACCCTCCGAGGTCGCCGCTATGGTACGTGGCTCGTCGAATGTGAGGGTAATGCTCTCTGCTCCCTCCGATACTGCACTCCAACTATCATTCAGATGGTCGAAGGTCGCCTTTCCTGCGATTGCAGTTGAGGTTGTCGAAAGGGTAATGGATGAAACCTTCAACTCAGGGAGTGATGTTGTAGGCGCAAACCATACGTAGGCGCACTTGTGGGAGAGGCAGAAGGTGCCGAAGTCGTCGCTCTCGGCATAGCCGAAGTCGCCATTTGCTCCGAGGTTAATATGCTCGCCGGCCTGGCTCTGCTCGGCAGGAATCAATGCCTGATTGCTCTCGCCCGTGATGTTGTAGAAGATGTGATAGTGACCAACAACGGAAGGTGCAGGGGAAAATGTGAATGAGGCGTACTTGCACTCTGCATCCAATGCCGCACTGCGATATGTTCCCGCCCAGATGTAGTCGCCTGCCGACCAAAGGAATGGAATTTGCGAGGCAGATGGCTCGCCAAATGTGGTGCGGATGTTGTTGTTGTCGTTGTGACTGTACCCTTTAAGGGTCAATGTGCTGAGTGTTGTCTCGTATGAACTCTCTTGTGAGCAACCTGCCACGAGGGTCAGGATTGCTATCATCATCAAAATCTTTCTCATTGTCAAAATTCTTTTTAGTTGATAAATAGTCTTTGGAACTTTTGTTTAGGCTAAGTTCCTTAATCCCAATCCTCCCACTGTGAAGGGTTGTGTTGCGAGAGGGCAAAACCGCACTCTGCGCTCACACTTAAACGCCGTAGCGTTGGTGTGGTGTAAAAACTCTTGTTACTTTCCATCTCTTTTAATAGACCTGTTAAAAGTTAAAAAAAATTACCGTAAGCCTTTCGGTTTACGGTAATTAGGTCTATCAAAACACTTTTTCGTTTGCTACGCTGCCTATCTTGTGCTTTTGTGCTACTATCGGCATATTGCCTTGGTTGCATCTGCTCTCGATTAAGGTTTTGTAAGCCTCCCGGGATGAAAAACTGTTTTGATTCCGATCCCGTACACCTGCAGGCTCAACAATCGCTTGGTAAAGGCAGGTCTTCTGACTTATTCCGTTTGAGGCGCCTTCCCAACGATTCTCGTCAGTGGCAAAGAGTGCTTCAAACTAACTTTCTCCCTTATGGAGAGGAACTTACAGCAGCAGGTACTGTCTTGGATTCTCACCAAGTTTCCTTTTCACCCCGCAGGTTGCGCAAACCTTTGGGGAACCTTTCCGAGTGCAAAGATAAAAAAAATAATTAAAAGAGAAGTGTATAACATAAAAAAAAGGAGGGAATAAAAAATTCCCTCCCCGTTTTTCTATATACCTATATATATTATATAAGCCGCCCCATAATTCGCCCCGAGGGCCGTCATATGTTATGCGGGCACTCGCTTACTGAATAGGCTTTGCATCCTCGCTGATACCCAACTCCTTCTTTACAGCCGGAGCGAGGTCGGTAGTCTGAGCCTCGTCAATGTAAGCCAATGTAGGGATCGAGGTGTCAAATACTGCGGTATAACCACCAGCCTTTGCAATCTTTGCAATTGCTGCGGAGAGTTTCTCCTGAATTGGTGCAGCCAACTCCTGCTGCTTCTTCTGGAAGTCCTGCTGTGCAATCTGCTGGAACTCGCCATAACGCTGCTGCAACTGCTCCAACTCCTGCTGCTTCATCTGCTTGATAGACTCAGCCATTGTAGCCTGGTTCTTCTGGAACTCTGCGAACTTGTTGTTGAACTCAACCTGAATCTGCTCAATCTGCTCTTGAAGGTCCTTGCCGAATGCCTCCAAATTCTTCTGCATCTCTGCTGTCTCAGGCATTACTGCAAATACATCCTGGGTATTGATGCGAGCCAATTTCTGCGCTGAAACAGTTGTTGCACCCATCAACATTGCGAGTGCAAGGGTTAGTTTGAAAATCTTTTTCATCTTTTGTAATCTGTTATTTTGTTATAAATCTTATCGTTTCAATATCTCGATAACCTTCTGCGTGTGGTCTATTGCCTCCGAACAGTAGAGCAACGTCGTATTAGAAGCCTTATCAACAACCATGTCGCAACCCTGCGCCTTCGCATACTGCTCAATGGCAGCAAATACATTGCGCTGCACCGGCTGAATCAACTCGATGCGCTTCTTCATCATCACACCCTCGTTGCCGAATATCGACTCCTGGTACTCTGCCGCAGCCTGCTCCTTTGCAAGTATCGACTGCTCGTACTGTGTGCGAGTTTGTGCTGGGAGCGATGCCTTCTGCGCCATATAGTTGTTGTAGAGAGTCTCAATCTCGCTGTACTTTGCATCTACCTTGCTCTGGTACTCTTTTGCGAGGGTGTCGAGCGTGGTCATTGCATTGTTGTACTCATCGAGCGACTTAAAAATCTTCTCGCTATCCACTACAATGTACTTCTGCGCAAAGGCGCTGCCTGCGCAAGCCAAAATTAGGGCCAAAGTTGCAATTATACGTCTCATATCTCTACACTTTTAAGTTATATCTTCTCTTCTCTCTCAAATAGGTTGCCAAAGTCACCTTCGTTAGAAACTTTGTCCGATAACGAAGTGGAATTGGCTTCCGCTACGCTTGGTATCGCCTGCCGGTGGATCGAATCCCCAACCCCAGTCAATACCGAGCATACCTACGATAGGGAGGTACAATCTTACACCCAGACCTGCCGAACGCTTAACCTTGAATGGCGAGAACTCCTTCCAAGAGTTAAATCCATTACCCGCTTCGAGGAATCCGAGGACATAAATCTGTGACGACGGCTTCAAGATGATAGGGTAGCGCAACTCCAACGTATATTTGTTGTATGCGATAGAGTACGAACTGCCGGCTGGG
This sequence comes from Alistipes sp., assembly GCA_045659425.1. Taxonomy (GTDB): domain Bacteria; phylum Bacteroidota; class Bacteroidia; order Bacteroidales; family Rikenellaceae; genus Alistipes. The sequence continues at coordinate 88,192 of JAZOWW010000032.1, forward strand.
TCCAACTCTCCATCCTCGTAACCACGAAGCGAGATGATGTCCACACCATATATATTATATCCGGTCATACCGTCACCACCGACCTGGAAGCGCTCGAATGGCGAAATCTTATTCTTATTATAGTGTCCGAGGTATCCCATCTCCATCTTGGCCATCAACACGAGGTTGTTATTCGGTGTGAGAGCCTGGAACCACTGAGCCTTAAACTGCCACTTGTGGAACTCAATCCAGCGGTAACGAGTCTGCTGTGACATGCTTTGGTCGGCGTAGTTCTTGCCATCCCAAGCCGAGAATGGAGGTGTAGCCTGTACCGAGAGCGAGATATCCGAACCACGTCGTGGGTAGATAGGCTGGTCGGTAGAGTTACGTGAGAGCACGAGTCGCAACGAGAGCATATTTGCGTGTCCGTCGGACATGATGAATGAGGTGTAGCCCTTCAATCCATAGCGCTGATATCCCAACTCTCCGTAGAACTGGAAGTATGGGTCCGGCCACGAGAGTCGCTTACCGAAGCCTGCCGCCAAACCGTACGAGCGGAAATATGTCGTCGGCTTCTGCCACATATAGTATGCGTCATTGGTCTCGGAGATGTGTCCTGAAATAGAGAGCGAGTTTGGCTTGCGGCCACCCAACCAAGGATCGGAGAAGTTCAAAGACAACGCTTTGTAGTATGTACCGTTGGTCTGTCCCGAGATCGAGAGACGCTGGTTCTGACCCATAGGGTAAGGTCTCCAAGCACCCTTCTTGAAGAAGTTGCGTATGGAGAGGTTGTTGAGTGTGATACCCACCGAACCTACGAATGTTCCCGAACCCCAACCCGCAGCAACGTTGAACTGGTCGGAAGCCTTCTCCTCCAACGGCCAGTTAATATCAACGAGGTCGGAGGCACCCTGCACAAGTTTGATGTCCGGCATAATAGCCTCCTCGTTGAAGTGCTGCATCGCTGCCAATGTACGGATAGACTGCATCAACAAGCCTCGGTTGTACAACTCGCCCGGACGAGTGTAGAGTTCACGACGGATAACCTCGTCATCTACACGCATATTTCCAGAGATTCCGATGTTGTTGATGGTGAACTGCTTACCCTCGAAAATCTTTATTTCGAGGTCGAGCGAGTCCTTACCCACGATAACCTCATCAGGCTCAATCTGCGAGGTGAGGTAACCATCGTTTTGGTAGAGCGTAAGGATTGACATATCGTCTGGATTTTGCTCCTTGCCGATACCTAAACGCTTGTGGATTGATTTCTTGTCATATACGTCGCCACGCTTTACGGCGAGCAACTGCTTCAACTGCTCGGTATCGAACTTCGAGTTACCAATCCATTTTATATTTCGGATGTAGTATTTGTTACCCTCCTCCACATCGATATGGATACCGAGACGTTTCTGGTCGATAACATATACCGAGTCGGTTACGATGTTTGCGTTGCGATAACCTTTCGAGTTGTAGAAGTCGATAAGCAAATCTTTATCTTCGGCATACTCCGCCTCGTTAAACTTGGTGTTCTGCCAGAACATCCAACTTCTCTTGTGGGTCTTCTTGAATGTGCGGGCAAGACGCTTTGCATCGAAGGCATTGTTTCCGCCAAAAGTAATCTCGCCGATGCGGACACGCTCATTTTTCGTTACGTGAAAGGTTACGTTTACGCCCTGTGTGATTACTGTGTCGTTCTCGATCTTCGTCTCCACTTCACAATTGCGGAAACCCTTCTCTCCGAAGTGCTTCTGAATGAGTTTCTTGTTCTTGTCGATGATGTAGTCCGACAATTCGTTGCCTCGTTTGAGTTTGAGTTCTTCGAGCAGGTCTGCTGACTTACCCTTTGGTACACCTGTGATTGCCCAGTTGATTACACGTGGGCGCTCTTTGAGTACTACTTCCAGATCTACGCTGTCGCCATCGATTGTAGCACCAATCTGGATGTCGGCGAAATAGCGCTGTGACCAAAGACGATTGGCCGCATTTTGAATGAATGAGCCCGGAAGATATACCGAGTCGCCTGGCACCAAGCCCGATGCCGAACGAAGAATGTCGTGGTTGAGATACTTTACACCGTGGATGTTTACGTTGCGCAGGTAGTACATCTGCTGACGGCTACCGTCGAGGAACTCTGCACCCTCAGGGATGGTGAAGTTAGTGTCCGGATTCTCGGTGATGGTTATCGGACCACGACGCTGCGTTGTCGCTCCACCCTTACGCATCGACTCACGCAACTCCTCACGTGCCTTTTTGCGATTCTCCTTGTCAATCTCTCTGCGCTCCTTTTCGCTCAACGAGTCTGAGGTCTCTTGCTCTACGGCAGGCTGTACCTCCTCTGTTTGTGCATATATATTACCGCAGAGCAGAGTTGCACCTGCTACGCTCAGCAATAAAGTTCTGAAAAAATTCTTCATCAAACTATAATCTTATCTGTTCTGGCTATAACTTTCCGTATCTGCGGTTACGTTGCGCATATACTTCCATAGCCTTATCAAATTCATTCTCGTCAAAGTCCGGCCACATCACGCTTGGGAAATACATCTCGGCGTACGATGCCTGCCAAAGTAAAAAGTTGCTCAAACGGCACTCGCCGCTTGTGCGTATAATAAAGTCGGGGTCGGGAATCTCTGCCGTATAGAGTGCATCGGAGATTGTCTGCTCCGAAATCTGCTCTGCGGCGAGTCTGCCCTCTGCTACTGCCGTTGCAATCTTCTGCACGGCGCTTTTTATCTCGTCACGAGAGGAGTAGTCGAAGGCTAAAACCAATGTCAAAGCCTCACCCTCGGCTGTCTGCTCCTCGATGGCTCTCAAATGGTCGCATACACGCTCCGAGAATCGGTCACGGCGACCTATTATCCTAACACGCACGCCCTGCTCTTTCAACTCGGCAGTGTTGTCCATCACACTCTTGCAAAAGAGTTCCATTAGCGCATTTACCTCCTCTGCCGGACGACCCCAGTTTTCGGTCGAGAAGGCATATAACGTAAGAAATTTCACCCCGTTTGCCAGAGCCGCCTTGATGCTCTTTTTAACAGAGTGAACACCCTCAATATGTCCCTCATAGCGCTCCTTGCCGTGGGCCTCTGCCCAGCGACCATTGCCGTCCATTATGATTGCAACGTGAGCCGGAATGCTTTTCTTGTCCATATAAACACGCAAATATACCTCTTTTTTTTGAAATACACGCTTTTTGTTATCAGTTTGTACTCTTCTGCTGCGAATTTTTCGACCTAAAAAAGCCCTTTATCGTACATCCACGCCCCACATCATCTTATTTCGTAACGTGTCGTAAAACGAAATATTGTGTGGCACGGCAAGTAAAATCTTTCGTTCGGCGGTTTTTATGCGCAAAATGGTGTTATCCTGTACTTCGAATGTGCGGTTATCAACCGATATTGAAGCGATGTTGCTGCGTGTGCGGATGTGCAATTCGATAAGGCTTGTATCCGGCACTACGATAGGGCGCATTGTGAGGTTGTGCGGTGACAATGGAGTGAGTACGGTGCAGTGGCATGTAGGAGCGATAATCGGGCCTCCGGCACTGAGCGAATAGGCTGTTGAACCTGTTGGTGTAGAGACTATTACACCGTCGCCATTGGTTGCCGAGGTGTACTTGCCGTCGATGTGCGTTTCGACCGAAATCATCGTCGCTCCAAGACGCTGTACCGCCACCTCGTTCAGTGCATAAAGTGGGAGGTTGCAGTCGTTTGTTACACCCTCGACCGAGAGAATCGAGCGTGCCTCTACCGAGAGTCGTGACTCGGCAATCGAGGCGAAAACCTCAGCAATCTCACTGCGTGGAGCGAGGGCCAAGAATCCGAGATGTCCGGAGTTGATGCCGACAACGGGTATTGCCTGACCGCAAAGACGATGCACGCCTTCGAGTAGCGTTCCGTCGCCGCCATAGCATACCATAACGGTATCGGAGGGTTGCTCGCCGAGTTCTCGACCGTAGCGATTTGTGGCAGGAATATTGCGTCCAGTCTGTGCTGATACCGACTGTGCAAACTCCTCATTTACCGTGTAGTCCATCCCCCATTTCTCTATTTCGGAGAATATTTGGTTAATGTCGTCGATGCGGAGTTCTGCCTTTGGTCTTGAAAAAAGTGCTATCTTCATTGCCGTAATCTCGTGGAAAATTCTTAACTTTGTGCTACAAAGGTAATATTTTACCTTTATAAATAGAAATCTTATGACAAAACTTAGTGTAAATATCAATAAGATTGCCGTAATTCGCAATTCTCGTGGCGGCAATTTGCCTGATGTCGTGAAGGCGGCACTCGCTATCGAGGGCTTTGGTGCCGATGGAATCACCGTTCATCCACGTCCCGATGCACGTCATATTCGTTATGATGATGTGCGTAATTTGAAACGAGTTATTGCTACCGAACTCAATATAGAGGGTAATCCCGTTGATAGTTTCGTTGATTTGGTTTGTGAGGTATGCCCTGCGCAGGTGACCCTTGTGCCGGATGCTCCCGACGCTATCACCTCGAATGCGGGATGGGATACAATCTCGAATCGTGAGTTCTTGACCTCGATGTGTGAACTCTTCCACCGCTATGGTATTCGTGTCTCGATTTTCGTTGATCCGAAGCCCGAAATGGTGCGTGGAGCAAAGGAGTGCGGTGCCGACCGTGTGGAACTCTATACGGAGGCTTACGCTGCGGGGTATGCTGCTGATCGTGAGGCTGCTATCGCTCCTTATGTGGAGGCTGCCGAGGCTGCCCGTGAGTGTGGTTTGGGCCTGAATGGAGGACACGACCTTTCGCTCGAAAACCTTGCATATTTCTGCGAGTGTATTCCGTGGTGTGATGAGGTTTCGATAGGCCATGCTCTTATCAGCGATGCGCTCTACTACGGTCTGGAAAATACCGTGCAGATGTACCAACGTGAAATCAGAAAAGCAAAATAGTGAAGAATCCACTCTCGTTACCAATATTTAAGCGTATCTCACGCCTTGTCGATGAGCGAGGTGTGCAGGCGTTCGTTATCGGTGGTTACGTGCGAGATTATTATCTGCACCGTAAGTGTACCGATATAGACGTTGTGGTGGTTGGTAGTGGTATTGAGATTGCCGAGGCTTTGGGCCGTGAGTTGAGGACAAATGTCTCGGTTTTTAAGCGCTTCGGTACGGCGATGTTGCGTGCTGACGGTATGGAGGTGGAGTTTGTCGGCGCACGTAAGGAGTCCTACTCGCCTGACTCTCGCAAGCCGCACGTCGAGGATGGAACGATAGAGGATGACCAGCGTCGTCGAGACTTTACTATCAACGCTATGGCGTGGTCGCTCAATGGTGAAACTTTCGGCGAATTGGTCGATCCGTTCGACGGAATGTACGACTTGGAGGATTGCATTATCCGCACCCCCTGCGACCCCGATATAACCTTCTCGGACGATCCTTTGCGAATGATGCGAGGTATCCGTTTTGCAACCCAACTCGGCTTCGATTTGGACGACGAAACCTTCGAGGCCATCAAGCGAAACAGAGAGCGTATCAAGATTGTATCGCAGGAGCGTATTATAGTGGAACTTAATAAGATAGTTGCTTCCCCTGTGCCGTCTATGGGCTTCGAATTGCTCGAACTTACAGGACTTCTTGAACTGATTTTCCCGGAGATGCACAACCTCTGCGGAGTCGATCGCAAGGGTAGCCACGCACACAAGGATAACTTCAAACATACGCTTAAAGTTTTGGATAATGTGGCACGCCGCAGCGATGATTTATGGTTGCGTTGGGCTGCCGTTATGCACGATATTGCCAAGCCGCTCACGAAGGCCTACGACCCGAAGGTGGGATGGACATTCCACGGACATGAGGTGCTGGGCAGCAAGATGGTGCCGTCGATATTTCGTCGTCTGAAACTGCCGTTGGGTGAGCCGATGCGCTTTGTGCAGAAGTTGGTGTTTTTGCATCTGCGTCCGATAATTTTAGCCGAGGATATTGTTACTGATTCGGCTGTGCGCCGTCTGCTATTTGAGGCAGGCGATGATGTTGAGGCACTGATGACACTCTGTGAGGCCGACATCACGTCGGGCATTGAGCAGAAAGTGAAGCGTTTCCTTGAAAACTTTACGCTCGTACGCCATAAGATGAAGGATTTGGAGGAGCGTGATCGCATCCGTAACTTCCAGCCGCCGATTACGGGCGACATAATTATGCAGGAGTACGATGTTCCTCCGTGCAGTTTGCTTGGCGAGATTAAGGAACAGATTAAAAATGCGATTCTCGACGGCGAGATTCCGAACGACTACGATGCTGCGCATCAGATGTTGGAGGCTTTGGCTGTGCAATATGGCCTTAAAAGACGCTAAAAGATTAAATCCAATATAAGAATGAGTGAGGTTGTCCGATAATTATAATATCGGCAACCTCATTTACTTTTATTATTTTTGTTGTTTTTCTCATATTTTATATTTATATTTGCAAAAGGTGGGGAAGTTTTTATGCTAATATGAATAAGATTATTAGATGGACTTTGGTTGTCGCTTTGATAATTATTGGGGCGACCTCCTGCACAATAGTAGGAGATCCGGTATCAATAACAGAGGTTACATATATTAATCAGACTAATCACGAGATAAGGTTGCGCTCGCAATGTGTGGGTGTTGATGATTTGGTTATTCTCGCTCATGGTTCACAGAAGAGTAGCCTCTCGTGTATGGGTGCACCTGCTTCATTGTATGAGGTTGTCGGGGAGTATCCTTTAATTATCTTTGATAATGAGTTTGCTACGGTATATGGGGATCCAAGGCATACAATATCTGTCAAAGCCTATTTTGAAATATTAGAAGAGACTAAATATAGTTGTAGATACTCCTTTACATTTATAGAGTCCGATTATGTCTATGCAAAACACAATCACTTTGAATATTGGGATAGAGAAGATTGGTACGATTGTTATGTGGCGACTCAAGGTGGCGGGGCATGATTATAAATGATTAACTATTTTGATAGGCTGTCTGCAAAACTCGTTGGATGGCCCATCTCTTTTTTCCTCTCTTTTTGTAAATAATTTTCGGCTTTACGAAAATTTGTCTATCTTTGTAATGGCTTGCAATATTTATTGTTAGCCAATTACATAGATTAGACATTTTGTTGTAATCTTCCATTCTGAAACTTGGCAGTTTAAGTAAACCGAGGATTTGCAGTCGGATGTCCACGTTAGGTGTGTATCCCTACTATCGAGTTTGGCTCGATATGTGAGATATATCCTCGGCGTGGGCTATCTGTATTGCTTATTCGGTTTACAGGTAGCCAAGACCTCGGAGTGGGATAAGTAGTATGCAGTAGCCTGCGCTTTTTTATGAACTTATCCGGAAATGAGGCCTTGCTCGATAGGCCGTTAGTCGCCTTTTTTGCCTCCCGCACTGCACCCTCCGAGGCGGAGTCGCTCGCTCGGCAGTGGGCGCACGATATGTCACTCTCCGGCAAGATAGTAATCAGTGGCTTTCACTCTCCGATAGAGCGCCTTGTGCTTGATGTTTTACTGTCACAGGGGGCCTCGGTAGTTGTGGCTATCGGGCGTTCGCTCTATCGCAGAATTCCGTTGCATCTGCAATCTGCCTATGATGAGGGTCGAGTTTTATTCATCTCGTTCAGGGATTACGACCGCCCCTCGTTCTCCAATTCACAACTTCGTAATTGGGCTGTTGCCGCCCTCGCCGAGCAGATTGTATTTGCTCCGTTTGAGCCGTCGAGTCAGTTGTCAACGCTCTATTATTCCTTGTCACGGGGAGCGACACCGACCGTGATTTTGCAATAAAAAAAAGAGTCCGACCGACATGTCGAACTCTTTTTTTATAAAGTGGTTATACGCTATTCTTACTTAACGAACAACTCGCAGTAGTCAGAGGTAATCCAGTCGAATTTCCACTCGTTTGCCACGTTGTAGAGCAAATCCGAATTAACCATCCAGAGGAAGGTTTCGATGCCGTAAGAACGGAACTCCTCGATCCACTCGGTGCGGTTGAGGATAACGCTCACGTTGTACGATACAGCGTCGTAACCATGCTCGTGAACCTTCTTTGGAGGCCAAGACTTGCTGAGGCTGCTCGAATTGAATACAACCTTAACGTTTGGCTCCTGACGCTTTGCCTCGTCGAGAGTCTCGCTATTGAATGAAACGAAGTAGATCTGATCGAGCATATCGAGTTCTCGAACAATCTCCAATACCTGACGAACAATCTCGGCCTCGCTGCCCTCCTTCTTCTGGGCCTTAATCTCTACCATCTGCTTGATGTGTGGAGTCTGCTTTGCCTGTTCGAGCCACTCACGAGGAGTAGGAATCTGGTTGCCGAATGGAAGACGGTGCGCACGAATCTCATCGAAAGTGCTACCCTGGCAAGTCAAACCATCGACAATCTTATCGTCGTGGTGAACTACCATCTGATTGTCGGCAGTAAGATGAATGTCAAACTCTGCTGCGCCAACGCCGAGTTCCTGTGCACGGCGAAGTGCGTCGAGAGAATTCTCGTCGGTTACTCTCTCCTTACCTGAACTTACGTGGCCTCGGTGAGCGAGAACCTTTACCTGATGACTCTGCTGTGTACAAGCGGTGAAGGCCATAACAGCAACAGAGAGAATTGCAAAAATCTTCTTCATAACTAACGGTGATCAGGGAGGTTAAATGTTGTACGAATCTCCTGTACAGCCTCCGGAGTCATACCCTCAGGAACGAAGCCGAAGTTGCGAGCAGTCATATAGATAGTTGCAGCCTTGTTGAGTACGTCGGTCTGGTCGAATGCCTCCATGATGTGTGGAGCGATTGCAACGGTACCATGCTTCTCCCACAATACTACGTCGTATTTCTCGATGAGCGAGAGGGTTGGAGCAACCAACTCGGTAGATGATGGCAAAGCGTAAGGTACTACGCCGATACCGAGTGGAGCGAAACCGAGGGTTTCAGGAATCATAGACCAAAGAACCTGGGTCAAGTGCTCAGAGTCGAGCCACTCCTTCGAGTGTGACATTGCAACGAGTTCGATAGGGTGGGTGTGAAGTGTTGCCTTGTAGCCACAACCGCAACCGATTGCATAGTTCTGCAATGCAAGGTGAGATGGCAACTCCGATGTAGGAACGATAGGAGAGTCTGCGATAATCTCATAACTTGCGCAGTCGTCCAAGATACGAACGATGCTACCTGCGCACATTGGGTCGTGAGCAAGGTCACGCATACGCTTGCCTGCACCCTTGCAGTAGAAGTAGCAGCCCTTCAAGTGTGGAAGGGTGATGCCGATAGGCAAAACCTCGCTGATTGCCGGCATAGCACGCATCTCGTCGTCAACGTGCTCGGTGATGTTGATTGTAAGGTTACCGCCGTTACGCTCAGCCCATCCCTTCTCCCAGAGATAGCCTGCAACCTCGGCTGCTGCGTCAAGTACCTGCTTCAAAGCAGGACGGTTTGTTAAAATTGAGCTCATATTAAAAAAGTTTTAAGGATTAATAATTATTTTGCCAACTGTTGTTTGTTTGCCCAGAATGCCAACTCACCACCATTTACATAGTTGAGGTAGTTGTTGATAGAGAACTTCGGAGCATCACGGAATGAGTTGATGGTCTGACCACCCAAGTGGTTTGTGAGGGTGATGTTATCATATTTGAGGTAGAAAGCAGGGATTACAGGCTCAGACTCGAATACGTCGAATGCTGCGCCGAGCAACTTGCCGCTATCCATTGCACGCTGGAATGCCTCAGGATCAACGAGGTATGAACGTGCAGAGTTGATAAGGTATGAATTCTGCTTCATCAAGCCGAACTCACGATCGGTCATAATTGCACCGTTTGAGCGAGCGTGGAGGGTTACGATATCGGAAGTAGCGAGCAACTCATCCATTGGAACGAGTGTAGCGTACTCCTCCTTGCACTCCTTCAAGAATGGGTCTGCAACGAGAATCTTGCAACCGAAAGTCGAGAGTTTGTAGGCCACCAAACGACCGATAGAACCATAACCAACGATACCTACTGTCATATCGACCATCTCCTTGATTGTGGTTTCGGTGTTAGGGTAAACGTTGCGCCACTCGCCGTTGCGAAGAGCGATGCTTGAACGAACGATGTTACGTGTCTCGCTAAGAATCATGCCGACAACGAACTCTGCAACAGCGTTTGCATTGTGTGCAGGGTTGTTCGATACGATGATGCCATGCTCGGTAGCAGCGTCAACCTCGATGTTCTCCAAACCGCCACGGCAGCTCATAATTGCTTTGAGGTTCTTTGCACGCTCGATAAGATCACGCTTGATAGGGCAGAGGTGAACAATCATCAAATCTGCATCCTCGATTGACTCGTAAAGACCCTCAGGCATTGGAATGCCCTCGAAGTTGCGAGCCTCGATCGACTTCACGATGTCACGCATATTTACCTTGTCAACTTCTCCGAAGAAGAACGACTCAATGGTATCGCCCTCGCTAAGGCGTGGACGAACACTCTCTTCCATCATTTCTTTTGTGATGAACGCATCACAAACACATACAACTTTCATATTATTTAAGAATTTTTAAGGTTAAAAATCAACTTTGAATTTTGGAAAAGACAAAGATACTAAATATTTTCGAAACGGAGTGCAATTTTATTAAAAAAAAGTAGTATAGATAGGAAAAGTGATAAATATCGCTTATGATATAAATAAAATAGAGGCTGCCAATTTACATTGGACAGCCTCAAATTGTAAGTTCTGGTAAGATTACTGTGCAGGAGCCTCAGCAGGAGCCTCAGCAGGAGCCTCAGGAGCAGCCTCAGCAGGAGCAGCCTCAGCAGGGCAACCTGGACATTCAGCAGGGCACTCAGTAGCAGGACACTCAGCAGCAGCAGGGCAATCTGCCTTCTTTGTATTATTACCACAGCAGCTAATCATAGCAGTAGCCGCAAAAAGAACTACCAACGAAAGAATCTTTTTCATAATCTTAAAGTTTTAAGCGTTAAACAAAAAGTTTGTTATAGCAAAATTAAGCAATAGATAGATAAAAAACAAACTTTTTTGCATATTTTTTATCTTTTTCCTGCAATTTTATTTCGCAAGTTCCTCGAAAAGGATATTTTCTCGCATGATAAAGGCCTTCGGAAAGAGTTTTCGTACACGCTCCAAAAGAATCAGAGCCTCCTCCTGGGTGGTGCAGTTGCCGACTGCAACCTTGAAGTACGGATTTTCGTATGTCACATAACTGCGCTCCTTGGGAAATGATGTGTCGAATAACTCTCGTGCTGCGAGTGCATCGTTACGGGCACTTTGTGAGTTGCTCATAAAAATCATAACTCGGAAGCCGTTCACCGCTTTCGGAGCATCAGCCTTCTCTCGAACGATGAAGGTCGATGTATCGCCATGCTCGGTGATGCGCACGGTGTTAGTGACGGTGGTGAGTGAATCTATTTGTACGGGCGAAGCGAGATGTTGCTTGAAGTTTTCGACATTTTGGGCATTGCCCGCCACTGTGCTATATACTGCAAACAGAAGCAGAAGTGAAAGTCTCTTATACATATATTTATATATTATATCCTAGTTTGGTTAAAATTGCATTTATATCCGTGCGCTCAATCTCTATTGTGCGGACCGTTCCGAGTATCTCGACAGTGAGGGTAAATGTGGCCTGCAACCCCTCAAAGTTGCCACTCTTGAAGCGTGAGAGCAATGAGAGTGCAAGCAGTGGATTACCTAATGACAGGTTGAGAGGAACGGATAGCGAGGTGACGCTGCGTTTTGGTATTTCGACCTGTTCAGAGAGCGTTACGCTTGCTAAACGGGCTTTTCCGTTATAGAGATCAGCTTTGGCGGCGATTATGCGTGGTGAGTAGGCGGAGTCGTTGCGTACCCGCAATTTAAGGCGCCAACCACTGTTGAGAGAGCCCTCTATTCCCTCGACGGCCTCAATAGCGAACTTCTTGGCAAATCTCTCGGCAAGCGACTTTCCTGTGCGCTTTGTCCTATCTTCGGACCTTTGTTTTGCTACTTGCTCGCTATGGTGCGGTTGCTTGTCACGCTTGCAACTCGGGGTGCAGAGCAGTGCAGAGAGAGTCAGAAATAGTAATAATATTTTGAAAACTCTTTTCATTTACTTTGCTTTTTTGCCGATGTAAATCTGTGCTATGCCGAAACTCTGGCTACGGGAGGTTACCTCCGTAAATCCTACCTCGGTCAGCATTTTGCGAAACTCGGCCGGTGCAGGGAATGTATCAACCGAAGCGGGCAGGTACTCGTATGCTGCCCTGTTGCGAGAGATGAGTCCGCCGATAAATGGCAGAATATGGTGCGAGTAGATACGGTAGAACCAGCCGATGAGTCTGTTTTGTGGATTTGAGAACTCCAAGATGACGATATGTCCCTCGGGGCGAATGGTGCGGTGCAACTCTTTCAAGCACTCTGCCGTGTTCTCAAAGTTGCGTACGCCGAATGCTACGGTCACGGCATCGACGCTCTCCGAGGCCATATCCACATGCTCGGCATCGCACTCTGTGAGCGATATGCGCTCCTGCAACCCCAACTGCTTAACTTTGACCTTTGCCACCTCTAACATCTCTGGCGAGAGGTCGGCTCCGCAGATTGTCGAACCCTCGATATGTCGAGCCAACGCTATTGCCAGGTCGCCCGTGCCGGTTGCCATGTCGAGGATATGTTTTGCTCCCAGACGGCGCACGATGCGTACTGTGTGACGTCGCCATAACTTATCTATCGAGAGCGAAAGGATGTGGTTGAGCGAGTCGTATGTGGGTGCAATGTCGTTGAACATCTGCTTTACACGGTCACGTTTGCGCTCTATTGGTTGTTGTTTCTCCATATCTGTTTTTTATGCTTATTATTCGTATTTAATCGCCTCGGCGGGCTTTATGCGTGATATTATTGAGGTTGTTGCACTCAGTAGCAGCAGAATTATCAGCGCAAAGAGCAGGCATAGCAATACTACCCACCATGCCTCGATTGAAACGGGTACGTGGTCAACGTAGTATGCCGTTGCATCCAAACTGACAATATGCGTATGTTGTTGTATCAGCATTGCGGTGACTGCCACTGCTGCACCAATACCTATGCCTCGACTAATGAGCATAGCCGCTCGATAGTGGAATATGCGACGTATCTCACGATTAGCCATTCCGAGACTTTTGAGTATGCCGACCATTCGGGTACGCTCCAAAACGAGAATCAGCAGTGCTGTGGCCATGTTGAAGAGCGCCACGATGAGCATTATTACCACGATTACGGTGGCGTTTACGTTGTGCGTATTGAGCCACGAGAAGATTCCTGGATGTAACTCCTGCATCGTTACAGCAGAGAGGTTTTCGTCGCCCGTATAGTCGAAAATCAGACGCATATTGAGTCGTGCGGCCACCTCGTCAGCCATCTTGTCACCACCTTTGGTGGTGATTTCGTAGCCGGAGATGCCGTTCTCCTGCCAACCATTCATTCTGCGCACGTTGCGTATGTCGGCCAACGCCAGAGCGCTCACCTCCTCGCCAGTTGCCGTGTATATGCCGCAGATCTTCATCAACTCACGTTGCGGAGCGCCTTGCTCACGTGTCAGTAATATCTCGACACGATCGCCCGTGCGGATGTCTAAACGCTTTGCTGTGGTTGATGATATAAGCAACTCCCTGCGCCTTGCTCCGCAGGTGGAAGGGAGTGTACCCTCCACCAAACGACTCTCCAAGAGAGCGGTCTGGCGCAGTGAGTCTATGCCTTTGACCATTATTGCCGCCGAGCCTGATTCGGAGCGCAGGATTCCGCCACGTGTGGCGTAGGTATCGATTGTAATGTCGATGTTGCGACAACTCTCGACGATGAACTCTCGCAGGGCAGGGGTGTCGGCAATCTGTTCCGTTGTTCCGGAGCCGTAGGTGGTAAGATTAGTCACCGTAACCTCTGCCGTAAGACCTCCTATGAGGTTGCGTACCTGCTGCTTGAATCCCATAACGACCGACAACGTGATAATCATCACGGCGATACTCACGGCAACGGCAATGGTTGCGATATGCACCATTATGCGCTGCGTTGAGGTTGTCGCTTGTGCCGTTCGACGGGCTATAAGCAGAGGGGTATTCATCGTTTTGGGTTGTGCTACTCTATTCTAATACAATATTTTATCCTCCTTCTCGCTCCATAGACGGAAGCCTTGTAGGGCGCTCTCCCTCATCAGGTTTTGCGTCGGGATGGCACGCTGCGAGTAGGGTAGTGCAATCTGTTCGTAGATGAACGAGTCGTCAAAGTTGATGGCTTTGGCATCCTCCTTTGTGTTGCCGTAATATATGCGCTCGATGCCTGCCCAGTAGATTGCGCTCAGACACATCGGACAAGGCTCACATGAGGTGTAAATTGTACATCCTGTCAACTTGAAGTTACCCAACTTTGTACAAGCGTTGCGTATGGCATTTACCTCTGCGTGTGCCGTAGGGTCGCACGATGCGGTTACTCGGTTAGTTCCAGTTGCAATGACCTGACCGTCACGAACGATAACGGCACCGAAAGGGCCTCCGCCATTGGCTACATTCTCAATTGAGAGGTCGATGGCCATCTGCATGAAACGCTCATTGTCGCTTATGGTTGAAATGTTCTTGTTCATAATCGCTCCTCTTTTAGAACGTACAATTTTGGCAAATTTACACAATTTTTCTTACATTTGTCCGTCATAATAATGAAACATATATAAAAAAGTAGATACAATGCTTTTAACTCTTTTACAATCCGGATATGAGAACGTCAACGGTGCGCTCTCAAATATTACTACTTCGGAGGCTTTCCTGCTTATCGTAATTATTGGAATCGCAGGTTTTTTGGTGCAGATGCGTCTGCGCTCTGTCTTTGCAAAATACTCGAAGGAGCCTCTGCCCGGTGGTATGACCGGAGCCGAGATTGCCGCTAAGATGTTGCGTGATCACAATGTTACCAACGTGCGCATAACCCACGTTCCCGGTTCGTTGACCGACCACTTCAACCCTGCAACAATGACGGTAAACCTCTCTGATGAGGTCTATTCGGGACGCTCTATTGCCGCTGCTGCTGTGGCTTGCCACGAGTGCGGACACGCTATTCAGCATGCCGAGGGTTACGCACCTCTGCAACTGCGCTCGGCACTTGTGCCTGTTGTTAATTTCTCGGCTCGTATGGCTACATGGGTAATTCTCCTCGGTCTGATTATGACCGCCTCGACAAGCAGCACCATCGTCTGCTGGATAGGTATCGGAATGATTGCCATGTCGGCGGTATTCAGCATCGTGACTCTGCCGGTTGAGTATAACGCTTCGGCTCGTGCATTGGAGTGGCTCGAATCGAGCAGGGTTCTCTACGGCGAGCAGATGGAGGGAGCAAGAACATCGCTCCGCTGGGCTGCCCGCACATACCTTGTGGCGGCACTTTCGGCTATCGCCTCCGTGATATACTACATTGCGCTGATGAATGGCCGCAACAGAGATTAATCTCAGCAAAACAGAATCAGAACTAATAAACATAACCTTAAATAACTTAATCGAAGATGAAGAATATCAAGAGATATACATTGCTCACGCTTCTTATACTTCTATGCATAGGTGGTCTGTCTGCCCAAAATCGTGCCAAATATGTATTTTACTTTATTGGCGACGGTATGGGTATTAATCAGGTCTATGGTACGGAGTTGTATAATGCCGCAATGGGTAAGGGAGATGGTCGCCTCAGTTTTACACGTTTTCCTGTGCGTACATACGTTACCAATCATACAAACTATGGTGTAACCGACTCGGCAGCGGCGGGTACGGCACTTGCCACGGGTATTAAAACCAAGAATGGATACCTCGGCGTAAACGAGGAGGGCGAGCGTGTAGGCAATATTGCGGAGTTGGCTCAACAGATGGGCTATGCTACGGGAGTGGCTACGAATGTTGCTGTGAATCACGCTACACCGAGTGCCTTCTACTCGCACTGCAAGGATAGAAATAATTACCTTGAACTGAGCACTCAACTCTTTGAGGGAGAGATGGATTTTGCCGCAGGTGCGACCTTCCTTTGTCGTAGCAAGAGTGGCCTTACTCCGAAGGATATGGTGCAGCGTGCCGAGGAGGCTGGTATCAAGGTGACACAGAAGCCTGAGGAGGCAGCCCGTGTGAAGGGAAAGCGTGTGATTCTGCTTAGCGAGTCGTTGAACAAAAAGTATATGCCATTTGCTCTGGATAGAGATAAGAAGGAGTCTTCGATTGTCGATTTTACGAGTGCGGCAATACGTTACTTGGAGCGTGCGAGCGATAAGGGATTCTTCCTGATGGTTGAGGGTGGTCGTATCGACTATGCTTGCCACGATAACGATGCTGCGGCGACATTCTATGAGATTAACGACCTGAATGCTTCGGTGCAGTTGGCTCTCGATTTTTATGAGCGCCACCCCGATGAGACCCTTATCATCGTAACCTCGGACCACGAGACGGGAGGCATGATTGTCGGATATTCGAAGTATAAGGTGAAATTGGAGCGTTTGGCTTGGCAAAATATCTCGATGGAATCTCTTACTCGTGTTATGCAGCGTATGCGTGAGGAGGGTAAAACCGATTGGGATGATATGCAGGCTCTGCTCAAAGAGCGCCTCGGTCTTTGGGATAAAGTTACACTGCGAGATAAGGATGAGAAGGCGTTGCGCAAAACTTTTGAGAAGAACTTCCTGGTCAACGGAGAGAAGGTTGTGGGACTCTATACCAGCAACGAGAAGATGGCGTCGGAGGCTGTCAAGATTCTCAACAAGCGTGCCTATATCGATTGGATAAGCCTTTCACACACGGGTAGTCAGGTGCCTCTATGGGTTAAGGGTGTGGGCTATGAGAATTTCTACGAATGCTACGATAATACCGACATCCCGAAGATGATTGCCAAGGCGATGGGCGGGGAGTTGAAATAGCCACAACAGAGTTGTAATCAGTAATTGTTAAAATAAAAGAAGCCTATGTACACATTTGACCACAAACTATACCTTTGGCTCAATTTTGACGGTGGAGTTGTAATGGACACCTTGATGGAACTTGTTTCGGGGTGGTTAATCTGGATTCCGCTCTACCTTGCTATATTTTGGGTGGTTTTGCGCCGTTTCGGTTGGCGTACTATGCTTGCCTTTATAATCTGTCTGGCACTTGCCATGGGATTGGCGGATATGCTCTGCGGAATATTCAAACATACGGGTCTTTTGAAGAATTTGTGGGCATCGTTTCCTGCTCGTCATCGTCCGATGTTTGACTTGGCAGTCAGAGAGTTGTCGCACGTTGTGTCCTACGCTCACGGCCCTTATGGAACAGTCTCGGCACACGCCGCCACGGTCTCGGCTTTGGCACTCTTCTCATCGCTCGTTTTGCGCCGAAAAGTATTTAGTTGGGCAATGGTTGTAATGACCATTTTGATATGCTATTCACGCATCTATCTGGCGTGCCATTTCCCGATGGATCTTCTGCTTGGTGTAGGTGTTGGTTTGATTTCCGGTGGATTAATGTACCTATTATATAAAAAACTCGATGCAACGCTTCGGAAATTCAGGTAAATAGCCTATCTTTGCACGGTTTATTGAACGAAAAATAAAAAATCAAATATATGGAACATCTCAGCGAACAAGAACAATTGCGCCGTCAGTCACTCAAAGCATTGCGTGACCTCGGTATAAATCCTTATCCGGCAGAGCGTTTCGATGTGACTACATCAGCCCGTGAACTTGCCGAGAATTTTGATGCTGCACCTGAGAAGTATCAGGAGATAACCATTGCCGGCCGTATGATGAGCCGTCGTATTATGGGTAGTGCATCATTCTTTGAATTGCAAGACCATACCGGCCGTATTCAGGTATATATCCGCCGTGACGATGTTTGTCCGGAGGGCGATCCTACACTCTATAACACTGTATTTAAGAAGTTGCTCGATATTGGCGACTTTATCGGTATTGAGGGTTTTGCATTCCGTACCAATACAGGCGAGTTGTCGGTTCACTGTCGTAAGTTCACCGTTCTTTCAAAGTCTATCCGCCCACTGCCGGTAGTGAAGGAGAAGGATGGTCAGCAGTTCGATGCTTTGACCGACCCAGAGGTGCGCTATCGCCAGCGTTACCTCGACCTGGTGGTAAATCCTAAGGTGCGTGATGTGTTCGCAAAGCGTGCCAAGATTATCGCTACAATGCGTGAGTATTTCAACGAGCATGGTTGTTTGGAGGTTGAGACTCCTATCTTGCAGCCAATTCCGGGAGGTGCTTCGGCTCGTCCGTTCATTACTCACCACAACGCATTGGATATAGACTTCTATATGCGAATTGCTACCGAGCTGTATCTCAAACGCCTTATTGTAGGTGGTTTCGACGGTGTATATGAGTTCGGTAAGAACTTCCGTAACGAGGGTATGGATAGAACTCATAATCCGGAGTTTACATGTATGGAGATTTATATCGCATACAAGGACTACCGCTGGATGATGGAGTTTACGGAGAATATGTTGGAGCGTATCGCCTTGGCAGTAAACGGTACTACTGATGTTGAGATCGACGGCAAGACCATCTCATTCAAGGCACCATTCCGTCGCTTGACCATGACAGACGCTATCCGAGAGAAGACGGGTTATGATATTACGGGTCAGAGCGAGGCGCAGTTGCGTGAGGCTTGCGCACGCCTCAATGTTGAGATTGACGATACTATGGGTAAGGGTAAACTTATCGACGCAATCTTTGGTCAGTACTGCGAGGGTGACCTTGTACAGCCTACCTTCATCTGCGACTATCCTATCGAGATGTCGCCGCTCTGCAAGCGCCACCGTGATAACGAGGACTTGACCGAGCGTTTCGAGTTGTTTGTTGCAGGCAAGGAGTTGTGTAACGCATACTCGGAGTTGAACGATCCGATCGACCAGTTGGAGCGTTTCCAGGAGCAGATGCGTCTTTCGGAGCGTGGCGACGACGAGGCGATGTTTATCGATATGGACTTCGTTCGTGCGTTGGAGTACGGTATGCCTAACTGTTCGGGTATGGGTATGGGTATTGACCGTCTTACAATGTTTATGACGGGTCAGACCTCGATTCAGGATGTTCTCTTCTTCCCTACAATGCGTCCGGAGAAGAAGGTGGTAGCCGATAGCGAGGAGGCATATACCGCTGAGGGTATCCCTGCCGAGTGGGTTGCACCAATCCAGAAGATGGGCTACATTACCGTAGAGTCTTTCCGCAATACCGTGAAGAGCAGCGGAATGAAACTATTCAACGACCTCTGTGGTTTTAATAAGAAGAATAAACTCGGTCTCGGTACTGCCGAAATCAAGGCTTGGATTGAGGCTAACAAGGAGGAATAAAACAGAAAAGATAATATTAACCAAACAAATAAAAATACAAGAAAATTATGGCAAGAAAGAAAATCGTTGCAGGTAACTGGAAGATGAACACTCTCCCTGCTGAGGGCGTTGAGTTGGCAAAGAACGTAGTAGCAGGTCGCTCGGAGGTTTGCGAGTGCGTAAACTTTATCGTTTGCCCTCCATTTACCCACATTGCACAGGTTGTAGAGGCTGTTAAGGGTTCGGATGTTGCTGTTGGTGCACAGGATTGCGCAACTGAGGCAAAGGGTGCTTACACAGGTGAGGTTGCTGCTCAGATGATTGCAGCACTCGGTTGTAAGTATGTTATCCTCGGCCACTCGGAGCGTCGTCAGTACTACGGCGAGACCTCTGAGACTTTGAATAAGAAGATGGCTCAGGCTTATGCTAACGGCTTGACCCCTATCTATTGCGTAGGTGAGAGCCTCGAAGAGCGTAAGGCTGGTAATCACTTCGCAGTTTGCAAGGCTCAGATTGAGGAGGTAGTTTACAACCTCACTCCGGAGCAGTTTGCTAACCTCGTAATCGCATACGAGCCGGTATGGGCTATCGGTACAGGTGAGACTGCTACCGCAGAGCAGGCACAGGAGATTCACGCTTACATCCGTGAGGTTTTGGCTGCTAAGTTTGGCGAGGCTGCTGCTGAGTGCCCAATCCTTTATGGTGGTTCTTGCAAGCCTTCTAACGCTGCCGAGATCTTCGCAAAGGAGGATGTAGATGGTGGTCTTATCGGTGGTGCTGCTTTGAAGGCAGAGGACTTCCTTGCTATCGGTAAGGGTTTCTAATCTAAATCGCTTTTATACGGTTTTTACTGTCGCTAACGCAATATGCTTACAAAGGGCAGTACCCCCAAGTACAGCCCTTCGTTCGTAACTCCGTCGAGCGTTGTAAAAATCCGTCTAAATCAATTATCCCATTTAGGCTGTTCGATAACGGACAGCCTAAATCTTAAAAACAGAGCAATGCAACGTCATATAAACATTTCCGACTTTGATTATCCGCTGCCGGATGAGCGCATAGCGAAGTTTCCACTCTCGGAGCGAGACTCGTCGAAGTTGCTTGTATATCGTAATGGAGAGATCTCCGAACGCCATTTCGCAGATATCGAGCAGGAGTTGCCAGAGGGGTCGCTGCTGGTCTTTAATAATACGAAGGTGGTGCGTGCAAGACTTGTGATGCATAAGCCTTCGGGAGCACGTGTCGAGGTCTTTTGCTTGGAGCCGTCGGCTCCTGCCGATTACGAGCGTGCCTTTGCTGTAAGGGGCGAGTGTAAGTGGTCGTGCATTGTAGGTAACCTCAAAAAGTGGAAAGAGGGTGCTGTGCAGATTCCTTTCAACCTTGATGGTCAAACCTATACTTTGCAGGCCTTCATTGATGAGCGAGGTGAGCGTGAACATATTGTTCGCTTCGAGTGGGATGCACCGATGACCTTCGGACAGTTGCTCGAATATTTAGGACGTATTCCTATCCCTCCGTATCTTAACCGAGATAGCGAGGAGATAGACAATACCCGATATCAGACCGTATATTCTCGTTTTGAAGGCTCTGTGGCTGCACCAACGGCGGGTTTGCACTTTACTCGTGAACTTATCGAGCGTATGCAGCAGAGAGGTTTTAGTTTCGGAGAGGTAACGCTGCACGTTGGCGCCGGAACATTTCTTCCGGTGAAGGACGAAAACGCTGCCGACCACTCGATGCATACGGAGCATTTCGAGGTTACGACCGAGACGTTACGTCTGTTGCGTGATAAGGCGGGACTCGTTACCGCTGTGGGAACAACTTCGGTGCGTACATTGGAGTCGCTTTCGGCTCTGGCATGGCGTATTCACGAGTTCGTTAATCCGCACTCCGAGCGTGTGATAGGGCAGTGGGAACTCTACGATATTCCTGCCGAGTTTACGGGCGAGAATGTTGTTCGTACGCTGCTTGACTATATGGAGAAGGAGGGACTTTCGAAATTGAAGGCTGCTACGCAGATTATGATTACGCCGTTAGGTTATCGTTTCCGTATTGTAAATCGCATCGTGACTAACTTCCACCAGCCGAAATCGACTCTGCTGTTGCTTGTTTCGGCATACGTGGGCGATGATTGGCATCAAATATATGATTATGCCCTCTCTCACGATTTCCGCTTTCTGTCGTATGGTGACTCGTCGTTGCTGATAGTAGAATAGGTCGAATGAATGACAATGAGTAAAGGCGGGTATCGTTTTTGATACCCGCCTTTAATGTTGAATGTAAACTATGTTGCTCCTCGCTCCGGCCTCTACCATACGATCGGCTCCTTGCCGATGCTTTGCAAGTAGGCGTTTGCCTGCGAGAAGTGGCGAGAGCCGAAGAATCCTCTGTAAACAGAGAGTGGAGAAGGGTGTACGGCTTTGAGAATCAAATTCTTTGATGGGTCGGCAATGGCTCCCTTCTTTTGTGCATAACTTCCCCAGAGCATATATACTACGCCCTGCTTCTTCTCGGCTATGGCACGCACTACGGCATCGGTAAACTTTTCCCAGCCCCGACCGGCATGCGATGCCGCCTCATGCGCACGCACTGTAAGTACGGCGTTCAGCAACAGCACTCCCTGCTCTGCCCAGCGGTCGAGGTTTCCGCTTTGCGGAATAGGCACGCCCATATCGCTGCTGACCTCCTTGAAGATATTTTGCAATGACGGAGGAAATGGCACTCCGTCGTTTACCGAGAAGCAGAGTCCGTTTGCCTGACCCTCACCGTGATATGGGTCTTGGCCGATGATTACCACCTTCAAGTTGTCGAGCGGACACTTGTCGAATGCACGGAAGATGTTGCCGCCCTGCGGAAAGACCTGCTGCGAGGCGTACTCCTCACGTACAAACTCTACCAACTGCTCAAAATATGGCTTCTCGAATTCGGGTTGCAGAACCTGCTTCCAATCCTCTGCTATGCGGACATTCATCTCTGTAATCTTTTGTTTTATAAAAACAAAGATAGCCAAAATATGTTGATTTCGCAAAATTTTCCTATCTTTGTCATAACCTAAAAAATGAAATGATATGGCAGATTTGACTCCTACTCCGCATATCGGAGCAAAATGCGGCGAGATTGCCGAGCGTGTGATTATGGCAGGCGACCCTTTGCGTGCCAAGTTTATGGCAGAGCGTTACCTCGAAAACCCTGTGCTTGTGAGCCAGGTGCGAGGCATGTATTGTTATACGGGTACCTACAAAGGTAAGCAGGTGTCGGTTATGGGACACGGAATGGGTATCTCCTCGATAGGTATCTATACCTTTGAATTATTCAACTTCTATGGTGTTAAGCGCATCATCCGTACCGGTTCGGCCGGTGCATATCACCCTGATTTGCATATCGGCGACATCGTGATTGCCATGGGTGCGTGCGACAACTCGAACTATGCAGCACAGTATCGTTTGCCGGGTAACTTTGCACCGATTGCTGACTATCATCTGTTGCGTTTGGCGGTGGATAAGGCTGAGGAATTGGGTGTAAATTACCGTGTAGGAAACATCCTCGCAAGTGAAATCTTCTACAACGACGACCCTGAGGCTTGGAAGCGTTGGCAGCGTATGGGCGTGCTGGCTGTTGAGATGGAGGCATCGGCTCTCTATATGAATGCGGCTCGCAGTGGCAATGAGGCTCTCTGTATCTGCACCATTTCGGACTCGCTCGTAACGCATGAGGAGACTACCGCCGAGCAGCGTGAGAAGACCTTTACCGATATGATGGAGATTGCTTTCGAGATTATCTAACAATATAATACGATATGCGACGGAGATGCTCCACCATAACAGTGGTATCTCCGTCGAGAAAAAAAACTTATAATTATGAAGAAGAGTCTTTTGATACTTGTTGCCCTGCTTGCTTGCACAGGCAGTGCAATGGCGTGGGGTCGTCTTGGCCACGCAGCAGTTGTTGCCGTAGCGCAACGTCACCTTACTGAGAAGGCAAAGGAGAATATTGCCAAATATATGAACTACGACTTGAAAAAGGATGCAGTGTGGATGGACGAGCATCGTCGTGACGAGCCTATCGCCTACACAACTTCATGGCATGTCTATAATGTGGACGAGGAGGCTGTCTATGACCCAAATCCACGTCTTTACAAGGGCGACTGCGTCTTCGCTCTCAAAGTCTCCGATTATAACCTATCGCAGTACGAGCGCCTGACTGATAGTGCCGTAGTGTTTAACCTGCGTATGGTGTTGCACTTTGCCGGCGACCTTCACTGTCCGACACACTCATATGTTCCTGGCCCTCGTTGCTTCTGGAAGTGCCAACTCAATGGCAAGAAGCAGAAGGCATTTCATGGGGTTTACGACCGTATGCCTAATATGTTGTGGGGCAAAATCAACCCTGACGAGTTGGCTGCTCAACTCGACAACTGTAAGAAGGGCGAGATTCGCAAGATTCAGCGTGGCGACTTCCACGATTGGGCGCACGATTGCGGTAAGAAAAATCGTGTGATTTACGAGTGGAATCCTCATAACACCTACGACCTCAATCCAAACACCGTAGAACTCTCTCGTGATTTGGTCTCTATTCAGATTCGTAATGCAGGCTATCGATTGGCTTACTTGCTCAATAAATACTTCGACAAGTAGTTGTTGATTTAATTCTTATTATTGCAATAAAGAGGGCTGTCACAAATTTGCTGTGACAGCCCTTCTTAGTTCTATATACTATATATTTATTATTTAGAACGACCTGCTGTTGAGTCGTATTGGCGGATGCAGCGAACGGGTACAGCGTAGTTGCTGGCCTTGCCGAGTGCAGAGTGGTGACCGCTTTCGTCGATCTCCATGGCAGGTGTGCCAATGCCATAGACAGCCGTACCGATAGGGTTGTTGATAAGGTTGATTCGTGCGGAATAATTCGCATCATCTCGCAGGTACGGACAGTATATCCTCCAATCTCCTGTGTCATCCCACTCCGTATCATAAGACTCCTTCCAGTCGGACGACCAGTTATCTTTAATACCAAACCAGTGAGCATCATAGCGAGTCTCGGAGTAATCTTCGCCATTGAGAGGCTCCACACGACCCGAAGCCCAAAGAGCAAAGTTGAAGCCTACGGAATGGTATTGGCCGGTCTCGCTCAATGCTCCCGATGTTGGGAAGCAGGTAATAATCTCGTCGCCGTGTGCCGATAGCGCAACGGTATGATACCTGCGGCCGTTATACTCGTCCACCTCGTAGTAGTCGCCGGCTTCTCTGCGGGATGCCAATGTCGCCCACGCATCGTGGGTCTCCGGATAGTCGTATGCGCCATTGGTCATCGCCATAGCCTTGTTTGAAGCCACAGCCTCGGTGCTTAAACAATATCCGAACGGACCTGATGAGTAGGCCACAGGGTTGGTGTACTCGAATTCGTTGTTTTTGAAGTTGTCCCACTCACGTGTTGTAGGTAACTTGTATCCGGGAGGACATGGGTCGAAGAGAGTCTTGGTGTTGAAGTCGGCCTGACCCTCGGTGTGTACCCACGCATACTTGTTGCGGTCGAGGTGTGCATGCTCGAAGTCACGTGAGATGAGCCACATAGGATATTTGTGACGATAGGTCTCCACGTCGTTATATCCGGAGAAGCTCTCATCTGTGACATTGGCTTTCCACTCGGCGAGTATTCCGAACTTGGCGGTGTTCTGCAAAGTCGCAATACGAACCCAACTCTCACTCCACCATAACCAGGTTGGTCCCATACTATTAAAACTTCCTGGTTCGAATTGTGCAGTGTTTGGTCCGATAAACGGGTCCTTGCGGCCAACCTGATAGTAGCAACCGTAGGCTTTGCACGAGAGGTCGGCAGTCTCGGCTCCGAGGTTGCGGTCGATCATGTGCCACTCCTCGTTGTTCAGGGCGATTGCCGCACGGGTGTTGGCAAATCGGAAGTGTGAGTGTGAAGGCTCGGCAAGCCACATGTGCCAAGACCATACAATCTCTTTTACTGCATTGTTGTTCTCGCCCTGCTTCTCGTAGAGTGCAAGCACGAGGTTGCCCGAAGCGTTGTAGAATCCATCTTTGAGCGTGAACAAAATATTCTTATCTGCCGGATTGTAGTAGAATTCGCATACATCCTCTACGCTCCTGCCCTCGAATACCGGGCCTGATGCCCAGAGCCAATCGACATCATAGTGTTTCGAGTCGTCGATAAGATTCTCGGCAATGCCCAACTCTGCAAAAGAGGTCTTGTAAGGTAAGACTCCGTTACCTGCCTTGTCGGCTGTGAAGATGTATGCCCCCGGCGAACGTATGATGTAGGTATTTGCGGTATCCTCGGCATCCAACTTTGTAATTTCGTTTACAGGCTCCTGTGCATTGAATGTTATATCGTAGAGGCCTCCTGCCTGAATTCTGTCGCTCGAAATCGATAGCGAACGGGTTATGGATGTAATGCCCGACTCATTTGCGCCCATATGCTTTACCAACTCGACCGTAAAGAAGAGTTTGTTTACACCCTTGCTCACGAATTCGTGAGGCGATATTGTAAGCAGAGCGTATGTTCCGGCATCCTGCTCGGAGCCATCCTTGATGTTGTTGTGCTGTTTGATTGGAAGTTGGGTATGCAACTCGGTCGATACGTGGGTGATACCTCCCGTGCTGAGAGGTGTGAGTTCCTCGTCGCCTGTGACTGCCGAACCGTTTGCTGCATAGTCGTACGACATGTGGTACGTACCTGCAATATTGGCATTAACCTCCTCCTCGCCCGTCGTATTGGCTGCACGAACGATAATTTTTCTTAGGAAGTACTCGCCGTTACCGAAGTCTGTGCTCTCGGCATTGTGCTGACTACCTGTTACACGCACACGCAGGTAGGCATTAGCATGACGCATTGCGAATTTGTTGCTACTGCCATTATTCTCATAGCGCAGGAAGTCGTAGCAGAAGCCATAACGGCTTATAGCCTTTGTACACCCCTGTCGGCCAATCTCATGTTCCAGCATTGTTTGCAGAGCAGGCACACGATATACCAAGCCGTTCTTGGTGTGCAGATATTCATGTCCATACCATGGCTCTCCTGAATCGCTACCGCTGGTATATTTTTGCGGTACGACCATTGAGGAGTTGTACGGGTAGTATATGAACATATCCAGGTGCGAGTCGTAACTCTCAACGTCGGTGTCCTTGTCAGAGTTGTCAACAAACTCGGCGTTGAAATCAAAAGAAGCATTGCTTGGATTGCCTGCATCAGTGGTGCCGACAGCAGAGATGTTTACATGCTTTGGCTGCACGTTAAGCAGGAAGATACCGATAGAGTCTCGCTCGCTCCACTTGTATGTTACGTTGCCGCCGCTGATTTCGCCCACCTCAATACGGCTGTGTGTAGGGGCGCTCTGCTCCTTCTGCTCGGACTCCTCCTCTTTGATCTCATCCTTCTTGCCCGCCTCTATGGATACGGGTACAGTGCGATAGGTTATCGGGAGCGGTTTAATCTCCGGAGTCGCCTCATCAATATAGTTAGTACACGCTCCTGACAATATTGCAAGGAGTACGCAGATGATAAATTTGTTGATATGCAGTTTCATGGCAGTTCGAGATTTAATAGTTGTCGTTATTTGGATCCAGTTCCAGATCTCCAAAATCTCCGTATGAACCGCCGCCGGCACCTCCGGATGCTGCAAAGCCCTCCTCGGCCGGCACTGAATGAATGTCGATGTCTGGGCAAATGTAGCGCTTAAAATCTCTCTTTATCATTTTTAGTCTTCTCTCGTTTTTCTCTGGGAATCACCTCCCTATTTTTTTTGAGACAGTACATCAGGTTGAAAAGGCTAAGTACTCCGTTTTTTTTGTGCCTGAATGTTAGTACTCTGCTTATATTCAAACTATTATCGTGTAATGTATGTCGTCTTCTTATTAACCGTTATTCGGCGCAAAGGTAGAACATTTTTCTAAAAGAAAAATATATTCTCTGTCAGAAATATTATTTTGGAGTATATTTTCTCTAAATAAGCCACTTTTTGGAGGTTTTTTGGTCCTTTTTGTAGTGTCGTTTGCAGGTCTGCGGATGATAAAAAGATAAGGCTACCCGTTGAAGGGATAGCCTTATCTCTGCTGTTATGTGCTGTGTTACTACATCATACCGCCCATTCCGCCGCCCGGCATTGCAGGGAGTGCAGGCTCTTTCGATGGCTTCTCGGCCAATACACACTCAGTTGTCAGGAGCATCGAAGCGATAGAAGCAGCGTTCTCCAACGCAACACGTGACACCTTCGTAGGGTCGATGATACCCGCTTCGAGCATATCTTCGTAACGGTCCTCACGAGCGTTGTAACCGAAGTTACCCTCGCCTTCACGTATCTTGTTTACTACGACTGAACCCTCGCCACCGGCGTTGGCTACAATCTGACGGAGCGGCTCCTCAATAGCACGCTTAACAATCTGGATGCCTGTTGTTTGGTCATCGTTGTCGCCCTTGACGCCTTCCAAAGCGGCAGTAGCACGAATGTATGCTACACCACCACCAGGAACGATACCCTCCTCAACAGCAGCACGGGTTGCAGCCAAAGCGTCGTCAACACGATCCTTCTTCTCCTTCATCTCAACCTCGGTTGCAGCACCTACGTAGAGAACTGCTACGCCTCCTGCCAACTTGGCAAGTCGCTCCTGCAACTTTTCACGGTCGTAGTCCGACTTAGAAACCTCGATAGCGGCACGAATCTGTGCTACACGAGCCTTGATAGCCTCCTTGTCGCCACAACCATCTACGATAGTGGTGTTCTCCTTGTTGAGGGTTACCTTCTCGGCGCAACCAAGCATTTCGATGGTTGCATCCTCCAAACGCATACCCTTGTCCGACGATACTACGGTACCACCGGTAAGAATTGCGATATCCTCCAACATCTCCTTGCGGCGGTCACCAAAACCCGGAGCCTTGCAAGCTGCGATTTTGAGCGAGCCACGCAGGCGGTTTACTACCAAGCCCGAAAGAGCGTCGCCGTCAACATCCTCAGCAACGATAACCAAAGCACGACCGCTCTGTACTACCGGCTCCAAGATGCCCATAATCTCTTTGAGGCTTGAAATCTTCTTGTCGGTGAGCAAAATGTATGGCTTCTCGAACTGTGCCTCCATCTTCTCGGTGTCGGTCACGAAGTATGCCGAGAGGTAACCTCTATCGAACTGCATACCTTCTACAACCTCCACGTGTGTGTCTGTACCCTTGGCCTCCTCGACGGTGATAACGCCCTCGTTGTTCACCTTCGACATCGCCTCGGCGATAAGTTTACCGATGTTGTTGTCGTTGTTAGCCGAAATTGTCGCAACCTGCTCAATCTTTGCGAAGTCGTTGCCTACAACCTGTGACTGCTCACGCAACGAGCCGACAACCAACTTGACAGCCTTGTCGATGCCTCGCTTCAAATCCATAGGATTTGCACCTGCGGTTACGTTCTTCAAGCCTACGCCGATAATCGCCTGTGCCAATACGGTAGCAGTAGTAGTACCGTCGCCCGCATCGTCGTTAGTCTTCGAAGCAACCTCCTTAACCAACTGTGCGCCCATGTTTGCAATAGGCTCTTCTAACTCTACCTCCTTGGCTACGCTCACTCCGTCCTTTGTTACGTGTGGAGCGCCAAACTTTTTGTCGATGATTACATTGCGACCCTTTGGTCCTAATGTTACCTTTACTGCATTTGCCAAGGCATCTACGCCCTCTTTGAGAAGGTCACGTGCCTCGATATTGTATTTAATCTCTTTTGCCATAGTTTTTGTCTGTTTCTGTGAGTGTTTGTCTGAATGATTACTCGATTACTGCCAAAATCTCCGACTGTTTGAGGATGAGGTAACTCTTGCCCTCGAATGAGATTTCGGTGCCTGCATACTTGCCATAGAGAACCTGGTCGCCCTCCTTAACCTCCATTTTAACCTCTGCGGTACCCGGACCTGCTGCGATAACCTTGCCTGCAAGCGGCTTCTCCTTGGCTGTATCCGGAATGATAAGACCTCCGGCGGTCTTCTCCTCTGCCGGATTAGGCAGTACGAGAACTCTGTCTGAAAGTGGTTTTACGTTCATAGTTGTATTGTTTTTTGTTAAAATTTCTGTTTTACTTTGTAAGTTATCAATAGGTGTGCCAATGTGCCGATTGTGACAAATTTGTCAGTCCGGTTTGACAATTTGGCGTAAAATTACTAAATTCGCTGACACGAAAAGCGAAAAATATGAAAAACATCTTAAAAATCGCAATATTCTTCTCGATTCTTCTTTCGGGAAGTCTCTCTGCACACAATATTACTGCCGAGATGATGTCCGACATTAAGTCGCACCCTCGTCTGCTTCTGCGAGAGGGGGATGTCGATAGGGTGCGAACATCGGTAGAGCGGGTGCCACAGGTTGAGGCGCTGTATGACTATATAATGAAGAGAACAGATAGGGTCCTTGAAGAGCCCGTTTGTGAGCGTAAAAAGAGGGGCAAGAGGTTGCTCTCTGTCTCTCGATTGGTCTTGGAACGAGTACTCTCCTGCTCGTGTGCCTACCTGATGACGGGAGAGGAGGTGTATGCCGACAGAGCGGAGGCAGAGATGATTGCTGCCGCACGCTTCGAGGATTGGAATCCGTCACACTTCTTAGATGTTGGGGAGATGGTTACGGCGTTAGCGATAGGCTACGATTGGCTCTACGACGTGTTGTCGGAACAGAGTCGCAAGGAGATTGAGGAGGCGATAGTCTTGAAGGGTCTGCTCGGCGCCGAGAAGGATAGCCAGATGTGGTTCTATCGTCGTGAAAACAATTGGAATCAGGTCTGTAACGGAGGCTTTGTTTTGGGCGCTCTGGCAATTGCCGACCGAGAGCCGGATCTTGCAGTGAGAATAATCAAAAAGTCGCTTTCTTCTATTGCGCTCGGATTGAAGCCTTATGCTCCTGACGGAATCTATCCTGAGGGATATTCCTATTGGAGTTACGGTACGTGGTATCAGGTGCTGATGATTGAGGCGTTGCGCTCGGCATTGGGTGATAGTTTTGGCTTGGAGAAGAGTGTAGGATTTTTGCAATCTGCATATTTTATGAACTTTATGGTCGCTCCGTCGGGTCGTTCATTTAACTTCTCGGATTGCGGAGCAGGCTCCTCGGTACAGAGTAATCTACTGCTCGCATGGTTCGCCTCGGAGTTGAATGATATGGGTGTTATTTATCGTGATTTGGAGGTGTTGAAGCAAGGAAAATTTAGGGTCGGAGAGCGCAGGTTTGCACCTCTTGCTCTGTTCTATTTGTCGCAATGTGATTTTGAGAATATCACGCCGATAAAGGATAGTTTCTGGTATGGAGATGGTGAGCAACCGCTCTTTGTGTATCGTAGCGGTTGGGGACGAGAAGATGATACATATCTTGCTGCCAAGGGTGGCTCTCCGTCGCTGAATCACGCCCATATGGATGGCGGTTCGTTTGTCTATGAGTGGGGAGGTGTGCGCTGGGCAAGTGATCTCGGCTCACAGGATTATCATTCTCTCGAATCTCGTGGTGTAAAGATTTGGTTTAAGGGTCAGGATTCGCCTCGTTGGGATGTGTTCAGACTCAATAACTTCTCGCATTCGACCCTTACGATTGATGGCAAAAAACACCTCTATGAGGGTGCTGCAAAGATGGTTGAGGTCTATGACTCGCCGGAGTGCCATGGTGCAATGTTCGACCTGACCACGCTTTTTGACGGGGTGGAGAGCGTAAAACGTAAAATCACAATCAATGAGTCGGGAGTGGTCGCTATCGATGATGAACTTGTGGCAGCAAAGCCAGCCGAATTGCGCTGGACGATGTGTACACCTGCGAAGGCTCGAATCGAGAATAGTCGTACGATAATTCTCGAATCGCAAGGCCGCAAGTTGCGTGTTGAGGTAATCTCGCCGAATAAGGTCAAACCGTTTATCCTGTCGAATGATCCGCCGCATGACTACGATGCTCCGAATAAAGATAGCCGCCGAGTGGGATTTGCCCTCCGTTTGAAGCCGCATCGTAAGATTGATTTGCAGGTGCGCCTTGTGCCGCAAAAGTAAAATTGTATTTATTCCAAAAAGGCTTACCTCTGTTGTGTTCGTGGCAAAATGAAAAATTGTGTCACGCAAAGTTGATTTTGTGAATATTTTTGCCTAAATTTGCGTCAGTTGTTCCGCTCGTGCGAGCGTGTGTATGCGAGCAGAGAGGAATACAATGCTTTTGTAATTTGTGTAATTGATTGATACTGATTGTGTTGTGTCGGTATCGATGTCCCCGAATTGTGCGCACTTGTCAATAAGGCAGGGTGTCGTGGGGTAAAATTTGGCGAGGGCGTGGAGCAGAATGTCGAACAGTGGTATGCGATGCGGGTGACATATCAACGAGAATTGATAGCCAAGCGGTTTCTTACCGAGCGCAACATAGAGTCGTTTGTTCCCGTGCGTCAAGAACGTCGTCTTGTTGGTGGACGCTATTGCCTTAAACCTCGTGCATTGTTGCACAACTACATCTTTATCCACTCGACACGAGAGGAGATTGACAACCTGAAACAATACCATCTTCCATATCTGCGCTATGTGATGCATACGCAGAACGGTGAGCGTCAGATAATGGTTGTGCCTGAGGAGCAGATGCGCTCTTTTGTGATTGTGGCGGGAAGCGATGACGAGCGAGTGATGTTTCTTCCGCAGGAGAACGCCAAACTTGCAAAGGGGGAGAGAGTGCGAATTCTGGCAGGACCGTTTGCGGGAGTAGAGGGTGTGCTTGCGAAGGTTGCGGGTGTGCGAGATCGCCGTGTGGTTGTGAAGATTGAGGGAGTGGCGGCAGTGGCTGCTCCGACGTTGCCGGCAGAGTTTGTCGAGCGAATCGAATAGTTAAAAATAGACCAAAAATGAATATTGCAATTGTTGGAACGGGATATGTAGGCTTGGTTTCCGGGGCCTGCTTCTCGGAAATGGGTATCGATGTGACATGCGTGGATATCGATGCTGCAAAGATAGAGCGTCTGCGCCGAGGCGGGATTCCTATCTATGAGCCGGGCTTGGAGGAGTTGGTCAAGCGTAATGTCGAGTCCGGTCGGCTGCATTTTACTACCAACTTATGCGATTGTTTGCAGGATGTCGAGGTGGTATTCTCGGCCGTAGAGACACCGTCGAATGAAGATGGCTCGGCCGATTTGAAGAATGTGCTTGCCGTGGCAAAAACCTTTGGACAGAATATCAGCAAATATACTATCCTGGTCACTAAATCGACGGTGCCTGTCGGTACTGCGCAGAGAGTTAAGGCGGTGGTGGCCGCCGAGTTGGAGGCTCGTGGCGAGAATATTGAGTTCGATGTGGCCTCTAATCCCGAATTTTTGAAGGAGGGGGCTGCTATCAACGACTTTATGACGCCTGATCGTGTTGTTGTCGGCACCGATAGCGAGCGAGCGCAGAAGATTATGGCTCGCCTCTATAAGCCGTTTATGCTAAGTGGCGAGCGTATGATATTTACCGACATTCCCTCTGCCGAGATGATTAAGTATGCAGCCAACTCGATGTTGGCAACCCGTATCTCGTTTATGAACGATATAGCAAACCTCTGCGAGAGAGTGGGTGCCGATGTCGATATGGTGCGTAAGGGTATCGGCTCGGATACACGTATTGGCAAGAAGTTTCTCTATCCGGGTTGCGGATACGGTGGCTCGTGCTTCCCAAAGGATGTTAAGGCGCTGATAAAGACCGCCGAGCAGAACGGATATAGAATGAGAGTCTTGGAGGCTGTCGAGCAGGTGAACGAACGACAGAAATCAATACTTTTCGATAAACTTTCGACTCATTTTGACGGCAAGTTACAGGGAAAGACCGTGGCGTTGTGGGGGCTCTCCTTCAAGCCTGAGACCGACGATATGCGAGAGGCTCCGTCGTTGGTGCTTATTGAGCAGCTGCTTGCAGCGGGCTGCCGTGTGCAGGTTTACGACCCGATTGCAATGAATGAGTGCCGTCGCCGATTGGGGGATAGCGTACACTATTGCGACGATATGTATGTCGCAGCGACCGATGCGGATGCGCTGCTGCTCGTCACCGAGTGGAGGGTTTTCCGCATTCCGTCATGGACAACGCTCATGCGCCTGATGCGTACGCCGCTGATTGTCGATGGCCGCAACATCTACGACCGTCAAGATCTCACTTCGCAGGGCTTTACCTACTACGCAATCGGAAAATAGAAGACTATGATAGAGTTGTGCGATAAACGCAATACAAGAGATTGTTGTGGTTATACGGCTTGTGCGAGAATGTCTGCTGTATATTTGTTGCTAAATCGTGTAGTTGATTGGTGTTCAATGTGTTTTATCGCTATTACCCCCCCCCTCCGATTGTGCCCATTAGGCAATGGGAAGTTGTGGTTTGGTGATGTAGTGTACGTTTGTTATAGAAAAATTTAAACAGAGAAATATGAAGGCAGTAATCTTTGCAGGAGGTTTTGGTACTCGTTTTAGTGAAGAAACTCAATACAAACCAAAACCGATGATTGAAATTGGTGGAAAGCCAATAATTTGGCATATAATGAAGATTTATAGTGCTTATGGCATTGATGAGTTTGTTATTTGTGCAGGATATAGGCAGTATGTTATCAAAGAGTATTTTATGAATTATTTTATGCACAATTCGGACGTGATCATAAATCTTTCTGATAATAGTGTTAAATTACTGGAAAATCATTCCGAAAAGTGGAAACTCACAATTGTAGATACCGGCTTGGAAACTATGACGGCAGGAAGATTGAAGCGCATTCAAAAGTATGTGGGTGACGAACAATTCCTTTTAACATATGGCGATGGCGTGATAGATATGAATATTGCGGAATCAATAAAGGCTCATAATGAAAGTGGAGCGAAGATATCGATGACGGTGTTTAAGCCTGTTGGTCGTTTTGGCGCAGTTGATATAGAGCCTTCAACCAATAAAGTGAGATCGTTTATGGAAAAACCTGATGGCCTCGGTAATTGGATTAATGCAGGATTTTTCGTGTGTGAACCAGACGTTTTTGATTATTTGCACGATGATGCAGATACTGTTATGTTTGAGCGCCAACCTTTGGAAGATATGGTGCGAGATGGCGTGATGCATGCTTATAAGCATAGTGGCTTTTGGAAACCAATGGATACATTGCGTGATAATATAGAACTTGAACGATTGTGGAACGAAAACATCGCTCCTTGGAAGGTTTGGTAAATAAATCAGTTTGTCGATGAAACTATTTGGCGATTTTTACAGATGTAAAAGAGTCTTGGTTACTGGTCATACGGGATTTAAAGGCTCTTGGTTATGTGAAATGTTGTATCTGGCTGGGGCTGATGTTACAGGCTTCTCGTTAGCCCCCCCTACAGCTCCATCACTATTTGAAATAGCAGGGATAGGTAATAAAGTCTGTTCTGTAATAGGAGATGTGCGAGATTTGGCCGCATTAAAAAATGCTTTTGATTTGTGTAAGCCTCAGATAGTGTTGCATATGGCCGCACAACCAATTGTGCGAAAGGGTTATGATAGTCCAGTTTATACGTACGAAACAAATGTAATAGGTACCGTTAATGTTTTGGAATGTGTTCGTCAGTGTGATTCTGTTGTTTCATTTTTGAATGTGACAACCGATAAAGTCTATCTTAATCGAGAATGGCCTTGGGGGTATAGAGAGTCTGACGAGTTAGATGGATATGATCCTTATAGTAATTCAAAATCTTGTTCAGAGTTAGTGACGCATTGTTATAAGAATAGTTATTTTTCAGGAATGGATTCTCAACGAAAGGTGGCGATAAGCACGGCTAGAGCAGGAAATGTTATTGGAGGTGGAGATTTCGCACAAGACCGTATTATCCCGGACTGTGTGCGTGCAGCTATAAATGGTGATGATATTGTGGTGCGAAACCCATTCTCGACAAGGCCTTATCAGCACGTGTTGGAACCATTATATGCATACTTAATGATTGCTGCCAAACAGTGTGAGGATATTACTTATGAAGGTTGGTATAATGTTGGCCCAGATGATATTGACTATTATCAAACCGGGGCTTTGGCTGATATGTTTGTCTCTAAATGGGGCGAAGGATTAAAATGGATAAATCGCTATGATGGAGGACCTCATGAAGCGAACTTCTTAAAATTGGACTGTTCAAAACTTAAATCAAAATTCGGATGGGCCCCAAGATGGAATTTGGATACAGCTGTAGAGAAAGTTGTGGAGTGGAGCAAGTCTTGGGCGTCTGGGAAAGATGTCTGTGTAGTAATGGATAAACAAATAAAGGAATTTTTAAGTGAATAAATAGAAATGGAGCGAGTTATAATAACCGGTGCTGACGGCTTCGTCGGAAGTTATACAGTTAATCATTTTTTATCAATGGGCAAGGAGGTTTTGGCATTGGATATAATGCCCAACCCTAAACGCTTGCAAAACCATGTTAATTTAACATATATGCAGTGTGATATTGCTAATCGTGATGCTATGATTGCAAATATCCCATCAGGAAAATATGATACGTTCGTTCATTTTGCATGGAAGGGTTCTGCAGGTAATGAACGTGTTGATTATAATCTGCAAATGAATAATGCGCTGAATACGGTTGAATGTTTAAAAGTAGCAAAGCTCTTGGGTTGCACTCGTTTTGTTTGTGCAGGAAGTATCATGGAATACGAAGTTGAATCGGCTATTCATACACAAGGCAGTCGCCCGGGATTAGGGTATATTTATGGAATGGGAAAGCATATAGCGCATTGTCTGTGTAAGAGTGTTGCTGCTGATATTGGTATTGATTTGATATGGCCAATGATTACAAATGCTTATGGTGTAGGAGAGTTATCGCCTCGTTTTGTAAATACTACATTGCGAAAGATTATCAATGGAGAACCTTTACAGTTTACGGCTGCGACACAAAATTATGATTTTGTATATGTGACCGACGTGGCAAAAGCTTTTTATCTAGTTGCAGAGAGTGGTAAACCATTTTGTGAGTATATGATAGGTAGTGGTACAGCACGACCTCTTAAAGAATTTATTTTGGAGATGGTTGATAGCTGCTCTGCTAAATGCGCCCCTATCTTTGGTGATATTCCATTCACAGGAACAAATATGCCACTATCAGTCTTCTCTATTAAGGCAATTTCAGAAGATTGTGGTTTTGTTCCAGAGCTGTCGTTTGCCGAAGGCGCTTTGAAGACAATGAATTGGTTAAAAGAACAATGTTAAGATGGTAAGAAAGTTTGATTTTCATCAGACCGAGCTCTCTGGTGCATATAGAATAATTCCATTTTATGCGACAGATGATAGAGGCGGGTTTATCAAAGATTATAATCAGGATACATTTCTTGCAAATGGTATTGAACATAACCTTAAGGAGACTTTCTATACTATTTCAAAGCGTGGTGTTATTCGGGCTATACACTTTCAGTTGCACAAGCAACAAGCCAAGTTGGTTAGATGTATAAGTGGTCATATCTACGATGTTATAGTGGATTTACGTCCTAATTCTCCAACATTTGGTAAGTGGCAGGGCTTTAATCTTACGGGCGATAATCAAGAAAGTCTCTATGTGCCACCATTTTTTGGTCACGGTTATCTTGTTTTGGAAGATAGTATTGTAAGCTATAAGTGTGGAGAGGTCTTTTACGCAGATGGCGATTCGGGTATTATCTATAATGATTCAGATATAGGAATTGATTGGCCAATGCATTTAATTGGAGGAGAGGGTAATCTGATAATTTCAGAGAAGGATAAATCTTTGATGAGTTTTGAAGAATACAAACAATTGTATCGCTAAAATATAGAGTAAAAGCGCATAGTATTAACAAAGTGTTTTGGAAATGAAAGAGTTTATAAAGCGATTGTATTATAGATTGCGTAGTAATTATACGACAGAGCAGCTAAAAGAGCGAGGACTAAAAGTAGGTGCAAATTTCAAGAGAATGCATGATACAATTATAGATCCCTCTCATTGTTGGCATATTAAGATTGGAGATAATGTTGCACTTGCCCCTCGGGTGCATATACTTGCTCACGATACAAGCACAAAACACTTTTTAGGGTATGCGTATTGGTAATGTCGTAATTGGAAACAATGTTTTTATTGGAGCGGATAGTGTGATATTGCCTGGTGTTACTATCGGAGATAAT
Organism: Alistipes sp.; assembly: GCA_045659425.1. Taxonomy (GTDB): domain Bacteria; phylum Bacteroidota; class Bacteroidia; order Bacteroidales; family Rikenellaceae; genus Alistipes. The sequence continues at coordinate 125,496 of JAZOWW010000032.1, forward strand.
GTAGTTGTTGGCGCAAATAGTACGGTTTCCAGAGATGTTCCATCGAACGTTGTCGTTGCTGGTTCTCCTGCTATATATATACATACAATTGATGAATTTATATCACGAAATAAGGAGCTAATGAAGTCTCGTCCAGTTTATAGTGGCGAATGGACAGAGCGAAACCCTTCGTTTACAAATCAAATGAGGGAGCAGATGTTTGAAGCGTTAAAAGATGGGTGTGGTTTTGTCGAATAAAAAAGAGTGGCAATGAAAACAGTCTTATTTTTAATCCCCACGCTTGGTGGCGGCGGCGCAGAACGGGTTTTAGTAAATCTTGTCAATAATATGGATCGTAAGAGATATAAGATTACGGTTCAGACATTGTTCGCCGAAGGAGTTCATCAAGGAGGATTAAAAGAAGATATTGAGTATAAATATTGTTTCAAAAAAGTATTTAGAGGAAATGCTAAATTATTGACACTTTTTTCACCGAGGTTTTTATATAAACTATTAATTGGACGAAGATATGATATTGTAGTGTCATATCTTGAAGGTCCAACCGCTCGTATCGTATCCGGTTGCCCGTTCTCGGATAGCAAACTTGTTAATTGGGTGCATGTGGAGCAGAATAATATTCGTAATGCTGCATATAGTTATCGTTCTGCAAGCGAAGCGTACGAATGTATAAATCGTTTCGATGTTTCTGTTTGTGTTGCAGAATCTGTAAAGCAAGACTTTACAAGGTTATTTAAACTAAATCATCCGTGTTTAGTGTTGTACAATACAAACGAGTATGACGAGATTCGTCAGAAGGCGAATGAGCCTATGTTGGATTGGAAAGAATCTTCGGTTGTGAGGGTTGTTTCTGTAGGTCGTTTGGTGCCAGCAAAAGGTTTTGACCGTTTGATAAAAGTTCATAAACAACTATTAGATTGCGGATTAATGCATCATATATACATATTGGGAGAGGGTGATATGCGAACAGAAATTGAAGAGACCATTTCTAAACTTAATGTTATTGACTCCTTTCATCTTATTGGTTTTAGAGAAAATCCATACAGATATGTAGTTAATGCCGATATGTTTGTTTGCTCTTCTCGTAGAGAAGGGTTTAGTACAGCGGTTACAGAGGCATTAGTGTTGGGATTGCCAGTGGTTAGCACAAATTGTAGTGGTGCATATGAATTATTAGGTAATAACAATGAATATGGTATAGTAACCTCGAATGACGAGAATGGAATATTTGATGGTATGTGTAAAATGCTTTCGGATAAATCTTTGCGTGATAACTACCGCAATAAGGCTCAAACAAGAGCTAAGCTTTTTTCAAAAGAGAATACTGTTAGTGCTGTTGAGCAAATGTTAGATGCTTTATAGGATATGAGGATAAGCATTATAACTACTATATATAAGGCAGAATTGGATTTGCCCCGTTTGCTGGAATCTATGATTGCGCAAAAGAGTCCAAATTTGGAGTTCTTTCTGATAGATAATGGTAGCCCTGACAGATGTGGCGAGATATGTGCAGAATATGCCAAGAGAGATTCTCGAATAGTGGTTTATACTATTAAAGACAATGTTGGATATATAAAGGCTCGTAATATAGGAATAGAACAATGTTCCGGTGATTTTGTCGGTTTCTGTGATTCGGATGACTATCTTGAACCAGCAGGTTATGATAGGGCTATATCAAAAATAGCAGAATTTGACAGCGATCTTTATATTACATCGTGGCGTACGCATTACTCTCAAAAAGAGGTTGTTTTTGCACCTCCGTTTGAGACTGGTTTGTACGAAGGCGTACAAGTTGAACGAGATATATTGCCAAATGCTTTTGGCCCAACTCGTAAAGGTGGAATCCTGCATGGTTTTGCGTGGAAGCAGATTTGTCGGAAAAATATATTGTTGGATTATGGTATAAGATTTAATACGTCGTTAAAGCCGTATGAGGACCAGTTGTTCAATGTCGATTTAATTAGACGATGTAGACGAGTTTATGTTGATAATAATGTTATTTATAATTATATAGCAAGCACGTCGTCTATTACAGGACAGCTCCAGCAATCCAAAAATTATGATCAAGTGTGGAATTTAATAATAGATTTGTATAGAGAGAAGATAAAACGTGCAGCGATAAACGATTACGTTATCGCAGCTGCAAATGCATCGTTTAATCTTGTAGTTTCATTAATATGGCAGATGTCAAAGGATAGAAGCGTTACGGCCCGACAAAATGTAAGAATATTTAGAGGTTTTGTTGATGAGGCTATTTTGGACGGTATTATATGTCAAACAGATAGAACCAATTCATTTTTGTTAAATATTATGCGTCTATGTTTAAAATATAGATTATATAGGGTGATATTTGTTTTAATGAAGTTTAGAGCGTTCTGTATAAAATAGTTTTAAGATAATTAAAATCAATAGTTGTAAATTGTGCTTCAACGACAATTCGCAATAAATACAATAGCAACAATATTTAATATTGCTATTCAGTTTGCAGTTAGCTTCTTCCTTACATCGTATCTTGTGATGACTGTTGGGTCAACGGCTTATGGCTTTGTTGTTTTGGCCAATACGATTGTATCCTATACTTTGATAGTTTCAACTGCGTTAAATTCTATGTCAGCCCGATTTATAGGGGTAGAATACTATAATAAGAATATTGTTGAAGCGACTCGTTATTATTCGTCGGTTTTATTCGGAGATATACTATTTGTATTGTTTTTAATAGGTCCAGCAGTTGTAGGTATCTGGAATATTGACTATTTTGTAGATGTGCCAACAGACATAATATCTGATGTAAAACAACTGTTCTATATAATATTTGTCAACATGTGTGTCAATGTAGGAACAGCTGTATTTTCTGGGGTGTTTGTTATACGCAATAGGCTAGATTTGTCTTCTGTTATTTCGATATTGTCCAACTTGTTAAAGGCGGGATTACTAATTGCGTTTTATGCTTGTTTTGAGACTTCTATAGTATATATAGGAGTAGCAACTCTGATAGCAAGCGTATTTGTAGCCGTTGTTAATATGTACTACAATAGGCGGTTGGTTCCAGATATAAAACCTAATATAAGGACGGTCTCTTTGCGAGCCATAAAGACAATCATATCTGCAGGAGTATGGAACTCCTTTAATCATTTATCTTGGGTTTTGTTGCATGGGTTTGATTTGCTGATGTGTAATATTATGATTGGTGTTGTGGCAATGGGCAGTTTGTCAATTGCGGGAACATTACCATCAGTCGTTTCAACCTGTGTTAGTACTCTATCGAATTTATTTACTCCAAAGTATCTTGAACATTTCTCAACAAATAATTACAAAGCTTTATTCGCAGAGGTAAATAATAGTATTCGATTTATGACTGTTATATCGTGTGCGCCTATTAGTTTTTTGATAGGATTTGGTCTACCTTTTTATCAATTGTGGACGCCGAGTGCAGATGTTGAAACTATATATCTTTTATCCATATTTATTATTGTCCCTAATTTTACAGGAGCTGGTATAAATAGTGTGAATTATTTGTATACAGTAGTCAATAGAGTCAAAATGCCGTCGATAGTGCTGTTTGTAACGGGTGTTGCCAATATTGCAATAGTTTATTTGTTGTTGCAGTTTACAGACCTTGGTGTTTATGCTATTGTTGTTGTGTCGGCTTTGATTGGTTTGTTTAGAAATATACTATTCAATGCGCCTTATGCTGCATTGTGTATTAAACAAAAATTCTATGCCTTTTATAAGCCTATGTTATACTCTTCTGTAATATTGACAGTGACTTGTGTGTTGGCATGGGTTATTAGTAATACGTGTCAGCCGTCGTCTTGGTTGGAGTTGATAGGTATGGGGGGGATTACTTGCATTGGAATGATGACAGTTGTTGCTTATATAGTTTTGGATAGTAAACAGCGAAAAGATTTGTTGTCTCGAATACATCTTAAAAGAGTATGAGTATATTGAGTTTAGTAAAGTGGAGCCCTTATCTTACGAGATTGGTGTATAATGTCATATATGCACGTCATGCTATACGACAACGGTGCTCGTTTGTCGAAGATATACAACGAATAAAATCTCTTAAAAACAAGCATTTGGGACAACGCTGTTTTATTATAGGAACCGGACCAAGTTTGACGCTGTCGGATTTAGACCTGCTTAAAGGTGAGATTACCTTTGCTTCAAATAGAATATATGAATTGCTTAATAAAACATCGTGGCGTCCAACCTATTATATGTGTCAGGATCACGATATAATCAATCGCTTTGGGGATAATATCGCAACCATAGATGCTGATATGATGTTTATTCCTGTAGAATATAAGAAACGGTTTACAGATGGGAAGTTTCGATTTTTTGTATTGCAGGAACGACTATATTATCCTAACATGGCAAAGTTTAGCAAGAATGCTTCCAAGGCAATACAGCAAGGCTATACGGTTACTTATGGAGCAATTCAGATGGCTGTTTATATGGGTTTTTCGGAGATATATCTTCTTGGCATAGACCATAATTATAATGTGATAAGAGATTCAAAGGGGCGTCCGGTTAGGCAAAGTCAGGATAATAACAAGAATTACTCTGAGACTATGACTGAATATACAAATATGAATAATCTTCCGCGCATAGAGGAGTCTACAATAGCATATGAGACCGCCGAAATTGCAACCCGTAAAATGGGGGTTCGGGTATATAATGCTACAAGAGGGGGCAAGTTAGAAGCCTTTGAGAGAGTTGATTTATTACAGGTTTTAAATAAATAATTTAATATGAATATTATAGCAATTATTCCAGCACGTTTCCAGTCAACACGATTTCCAGGAAAACCTTTGGCGGATATCTTGGGTAAGCCAATGCTTTGGTGGGTCTATCAACAGGTGTCAAAGGTAAATGCCCTCAATCGAGTCGTTGTTGCTATTGATGATGAAAGAATTCGACAAACGTGTGTCGAACTTGGTATGGAATATATCATGACTAAAGATAATCACCCGGAACATATATCGCGTATACACGAAGTTGCTAGTAGAATAGATGCGGATTTGTATGTGTGTGTTAACGGAGATGAACCAATGATTGCTCCTGAGTGTATAGAACAGGTGTTGCCAAAGAATAAGCCAAATGGATTTTACTTTGGTGGAGCAATGCGAAAACTTACCAATCCTGTTGAGACTATAGACCCAGCAAATATCAAAATTGTAGTGTCGGAGACGGGACAATGTGTATATATGTCGCGTACGCCTGTTCCATATCCGAAAGGTACGTTGTTATTTGATTATAATAAATATGTCGGCATAGAGTGTTTTTCGAAAGAGGCTCTTGACTTCTTTGTTTCTACAAAGCAAGGTGTGGCAGAGAAGATTGAGGATATAGATCATTTGCGATTTTTGGAGCATGGCAAGACATTAATGTTTACATATGTTGATTCAGAGTCCATATCGGTCGATACATACAAGGATTTGGAGAAAGTTAGACTTCTAATTGCAGAAAAATTGGATAAAAATGAGTAGAGCCAGAATATTAGATTGCACACTGCGCGATGGCGGGTATATTAACGGTTGGGCTTTTGGTAGGTATGGTATACAAAAGATAATCTCACAACTTACATCAGCTGGTGTAGATATTGTGGAGTGTGGTTTTTTGGAGGATGTGCCATACAGTACCGAGTATTCGTTATATACCACGGTTGAGCAGATAAAAAACATGTTGCCGAGTGACCGAAAGTCAACAAAATATGTTGCTATGGCCTGCTATGGTGAGTATACATTGGAGCAACTTTCCCCTTACGATGGAACGTCCATAGATGGTATAAGGGTGACGTTTCATTATGACGAAGTCGATGAGGCTTTGAAGTATTGTCGTCATATTATGGATAAAGGCTATGATGTCTTTGTCCAGCCAGTTGGTACAACAAGTTATTCAGACGAGCAATTATTGTCATTGATAAAAAAAGTTAACGAATTAAATCCGTATGCTTTTTATTTAGTTGACACATTGGGCTTAATGCAACAGAATGATGTGTTGCGCCTTTTCTATTTAATAGACAATAATTTGCAGGGAAGTATCAAGATGGGATTTCATTCTCATAACAATCTACAACTTTCGTATTCAAACTGCCAAACCTTGGCTGCGTTAAATAGTGATAGGGAAATATTTTTAGACTCGTCAGTGTATGGAATGGGCCGTGGTGCTGGAAACCTTAATACAGAGTTAATAGCAAGTTATTTAAACCAACATCAAGGATGCTCTTTCAATATTGAGCCTATATTGGAGGTTGTAGATGAATTTATAATGGATATTAAGGCGAAATATGATTGGGGATATTGTGTGCCGTATTATTTGGCTGCAATAAATGGCTGTCACCCTAATTATGCCTCATATTTGAATAATAAAAAGACGCTTACTGTTCGTAATATTGCCACAATATTGCGAATGATAGAACCGGGAAGTAGGCCCCTATTTGATAAAAAACTTATAGAGCATAAGTATTTAGAGTTTCAGTCAAATGAAGTCGATGATGTGGCAAGTATGGCAATACTTCGCCAACAATTACATTCCCGTAATATTTTGGTGTTGGCCCCTGGCGCATCTATTACGCAATGTGAGCAACAAATTATTCAAACTGCTACTCGGCATAATTGTATCGTTATGTCGGTTGCATTTTGTCCTACCTTTATTGAGAGTGATTATGTGTTTATAAGCAACTTGCGCCGTTATCAAACTGCGTTTAGTGAGGCTAATAGGTTTGTAAAGATGATTTGTACTTCAAACATAAATGGTGTAAAAGAAGGTAGTATAGTAGTGAACTATTCGTCATTGCTTAATGAGAATGATATTATTCGTGATAATACAGCAATGATTCTGCTAAATTTATTATCAAAGCTTGAAGTTGGCACTATTTATTTGGCGGGAATGGACGGATATAAACCTAATGCAGAGAATTATTGTCATAAATCCTTTAATGCTGATTGTAATACAGAGCGGTGTACAGAGATAAATAATGCTATGTCATCAAAAATAACACAATTATCTCAATATTTGAATATAAGATTTGTCACACCTTCATTGTATAGGGCTGAATGATGAATATTTGTAAAGAGATTTATACTATTATAGGAGAGCATATAGAGGAGATATTATCTTTACGCTCAACCCGAATGTTGAAAAGCGATGGAACATTTGTTTCTCGTGGCGATTATCTGTGTGAGAAATTGGTATTTGACTTTATAAGTGCGAATGTCCCAAACTGTTTGGTGATATCGGAAGAGTCATCAGTTGATATCTCGCAGATAGATAATTATGATTGGGTTGTTATTGTAGATCCAATAGATGGTACAGAGAACTTCGTTTCGGGCTTGAAGGAGTGGGGAGTAGGTGTATCTGTTTATAAACAAGGACAGCATCATCAATCAATGATTGCGTTGCCAGAGTTGGATGTGTGTTTGTGCTCTGGCGATAAATTAGAAAGATTCTATGATTCCCGTATCTGTGGTTTATCCTCTTATATGACTCCAAAAGATTTTGAAATTTTGGGCAAAGGCTTTGAGTTTCGTATAATGGGGTGCTGTATGTATAATATGTATAATGTTATACGAGGAAGTTATGCGCAATTTCAGCATCTGAAAGGTGCGTATTCTTGGGATATATTGCCTGGCCTTAATTTGGCATTGGAGCACGGCCTTAATGTTGAAGTTGAAGGTAAATCATACAAAGGAGAGTTTCTGCGGCCCGGGGTTAAATATAGATTTGTAGTCAAAAATTAATATGGGGAATAGCATATTGTTGAATATAACCGTAATGCGAGTTGTGTTACTCCTACTCCTACTATCTTATCATTGCTTTTAAAATAGCCGGATATTCGATGGCAACCTTGGTGCGTACTATTTATGCCACATTAGGTTTATTCAGCCTTTACATGATGTCGCAATATGTTGCTACAAGGGTGAGAAATCCCTGTTGTGTTATTATGATTGGAACATTGGGAATGGGAATATATTTAATTCATCAGTTTGTGATAATGATAATATATTATAAGACATCTTTGCCTTCATTATTAGATGGGTGGTTGCCTTGGGCGTCTTTCATAATAACACTTGTTTCGTCGGTTGTTCTGACATATATATTAAAGAAAATTCCAGTCATAAAAAGTTGTATCTAAATTAGGATAAAAGAATGCGATTAATAGATGTCCTATATAATAAATATTATCCTTTAACCCTGTTAAATAAATATCGTGCTCGTAAACGCAACTCGCAAAAAAAGTTGACGATTTTGTGCGGTAATTGTATGGGTGGCTATATGTATCATCAATTAAATCTGCCATTTCAGAGCCCTACAATTAATATCACAATGGCACAACCTGACCTATTTTGTTTTGTGAAGAATATTGATGTTTATCGAGGTGCGTCTTTTGAGAAAGAACAGGGTCTAATGGCTCGGTTGGGTGATGTTAGGGTCCATTTTACTCATTATGATTCATTTGAGGCAGGTGTTGATGCTTGGAAAAAACGTTTTGGAAGAGTTGTGACTGATAATATATTCATAATGGCAACGGATAGAGATGGTATAACCCACGAGCAGATTTATGAATATGGGGATGTGCCTTGTAAGAAACTTGTGATATTTACTGCCAAGAAGTACGATTTGCCGTATTGCTTCCACGTCAACGAGTTTGATGGCTGTGAATGTGTTGGCAATCTTCTAGCCAAAACCATGTGGGGTAAGTGGAAGTTTGAGACTTTCTTTGATTGGGTTGGTTGGCTAAATTCTACAGATGTTGTAGCGGAAAATTTTAGAATAAGATAGATGGTTATATTTGCTTTTTTTAGTATTGTAAATGCAACTATTTGATATGCTGGGAGCTTATTATTATACCATATATTTGGTGGTTGTTACTATAATGACTTTATATCAAAGTAATAGGTATATTACAACCCCATATAGACTATTGGATAATCGTACTCGTTCAAGAGTGCTACCATCGGTGTTATTGATGCTGACTTGTGCGATAGTTATTGGCTTACGCCCTGATTGGGTTGGGTTTGCCGACTCGCGAAATTACATAAGGATTATTGAATATTATTCAGGGGATAGATTTGTTTTCAATATTGATACAGACAATATCTTGTTTGATAATTTATTGTATTGGGTAGCATGTAATAATTGGGGCTGGACGATATTCTTTACAATCATATCTTTTATATATTTTGGTGGAATCTTTGTTGCTTGCAAAAAGATGTTCCCACGAGATGTGCTATTTGCATTTTTGATATATCTTGCAGCATTTAGTACATTCTCCTATGCTACCAATGGAATTAAGGCTGGTGCAGCGGCCTCGCTGTTTTTGGTTGCTATTGCATATCGTGACAAGAGGTGGTTGTCTTATTTATTGATGGCATTATCTTATGGAATCCATCACTCTATGCAGGTGTTGATTGTGGCATATATTATAGTCTCGTTTATCAAGAATCCCAAATATTACCTTTGGATATGGGGTTTTAGTTTTTTGATGGCGCTATTTCATATATCCTTTTTCCAGCATCTGTTTGCAGGGTTTACTGATGATTCTGGAGCCGCATATTTAGTGTTCGATTCGAATAGCGAAGCATTGCATTTAACAGGATTTCGACTCGATTTTATTATATATAGTGCGATGCCGATAATTCTTGGCTATTACTTGATTTTTAAGCGTAAATTACAATCTGAACGGTTTAATTTTATCTATAATCTTTACGTCTTGACCAATAGCATATGGTTGCTTTGTATGTATGCAAACTTTACCAATCGTATCGCATATCTTTCGTGGCAGTTATTGCCGATTGTGCTGATATATCCGTTCTTTAATGAAAAACTATATCCGCAACAATATAAGCAAGCAAATTATATAGCGCTTGCACATCTTACATTTACACTGTTTATGACGTTTATATATTATTAAGATATGTGCAAAGTATCGGTGATTATGGGAATATACAATTGTGCCAATACCCTGCAAGAGGCGTTGGATTCGTTGTATGCTCAGACATTTCAAGATTTTGAGATTATCCTATGTGATGATGGGTCGAAGGATGATACTTATGAAATAGCAAAGCGTAATAAAGAGCGTCATCCGAATATTGTTTTGTTGAGGAATGAGCGAAATTTGGGCTTGAATAAGACACTGAATAACTGTCTTGCTGTCGCAAAAGGAGAGTATATCGCTCGTATGGACGGTGATGATATTTCGTTGCCAACAAGATTTGAGAAAGAGGTTAATTTCCTTGACTCTCATTCTGAATTTGCTATTGTTAGTACCCCGATGATCTATTTTGATGAGCAGGGCGAGTTCCGTAGAGGTGTAGGTGGGTATGAGCCGCAAAGTGAAGATTTTATTAATGGTAGAACGTTTTGTCATGCACCGTGTATGGTACGCCGAGAGGCATATTTAGCGGTTGATGGGTATACAGTGTCGAAGTATCTGTTGCGAATGGAGGACCAACATTTGTGGTTGAAGATGTATCAAAAAGGATTTAGAGGATACAATATAGAGGAACATCTTTATATGATGAGAGATGATAGAAATGCAACAGCGCGACGTGGGTATGTGACACGTCGAAATGAAGCGTTACATCGTTTGCGCATATGTCGAACTTTTAGTTTGCCGTGGTATCGTTATCTCGAAAGTGTAGTAGTTCCGACTATTAAGTGGTTGCTTCCATTAAGCATTTATTCATACGTTCACAAGAATAGATGATTCGTCTTTATGCCAAAGGTGTCAGTTATAGTTCCGGTTTATAATGTTGCTCCTTACGTTGAGCGTTGCGCTCGTAGTTTGTTTGAGCAGACGTTGGACGATATCGAGTTGCTGTTTATTAACGACTGCTCTCCCGATAATTCAATGGATATTTTGCAAAGAGTGTTGTCGGACTATCCATCAAGGATTGCCCAAACGCACATATATAATATGCCACAAAATAGTGGTCAGGCAATTGTGCGAAGTTTTGGAATGAAAAAGGCTTCTGGTGATTATGTTATACACTGTGATGCCGACGATTGGGTCGATGCTGATTTATATGACAAAATGTATCAGTGTGCAGTGCAAATAAAAGCAGATATTGTTGTTTGTGATGAGATTTATGAGGAGAAGAGTGAGAGTATACTTCATATTGTAGATCCATTGCCTGTAACTTGTCGTGAGGTGTTGAAGAATTGGTATAGCCATACGGTCGGCCTATTCTTACATAATAAATTAGTTCGACGCTCGCTATATGTGGATAATAATATATATCCTTGGGCTGGATTGAATATGTGGGAGGATAATGGTTTGGTCGCTCGAATGTTGTACTTTGGTGGAACTTTATCGCAGATAAGAGGTTCCTATTATCATTATAATCGTGCAAATGTCAATGCTACGACATTCGGGTATGGGGAAAAATCTGTAAATCAGATGATTGGGGTTGCGCAGCATTTGACGGAATTTTTTGAATCCAAATCCGATGCAGCGGATTTCTATAAAACAAAGATGGCTTTCCAATTTTTGGCAAGAATAAATTTAATAACTGATAAATTTGAGAATATCAAACGATATAATAATACGTTTGTTGGCTCCGAAACGATTGCTTCAGAGTTAGACGAGCGGGCGTTCTCTCGCAAAGGTCGTTTCCGTTTCCGTATGGTTAAATGGCGCTTGTCCTATCTGTTTGTGCTGATGTTTAAGATGTATAATTGGATAAAAAGAAAATAGACTCTCTTATGCCTAAACTTTTTCGATTAACTACTGCCGATATATCGCTTAATGTGTTGCTGAAAGGTCAGTTGCGCTACCTCTCCCAGCACTTTGAGGTTGTGGGTGTTGCTGCTGATACGGGAGTTCTGCATCAGGTGGCAGAACGAGAAGGTGTGCGGGTTGTAGATGTGCCTATGCATCGAGAGATTTCGTTGTGGGCAGATTGCAAGTCGCTTTGGACGCTGATTAAACTCTTCCGTCGTGAGCGGCCCGATATTGTTCATACAAATACTCCGAAGGCGAGTCTGCTCGGTATGGTTGCCGCTATGCTTTGTGGTGTTCCTCACCGAATATATCTGGTTACGGGTCTGCGCTTTGAGACAACACACGGTTTCTTACGCTTGGTTCTAAAAACGATGGAGCGCATAACTTGTTTTTGTGCCACGAAGGTTATTCCGGAGGGTGATGGCGTGAAGGCGACATTGTTGCGAGAGAGAATTACTCGCAAGCCGATGCAGAAGATTCTTAATGGAAACATAAATGGCATTGACCTCACATGGTTTGACCTCACTCCGGAGGTAGTGGCGAAGGCAAAACAGATTCGTAGCGACAAAACTGATTTTACATTTGTATTTATTGGCCGTATGGTGCTGGATAAGGGGATTAACGAACTTGTCGAGGCCTTCGACCGCTTGTGTTGTGAACGAGACGATGTCGCATTGCGCCTTGTTGGACGATTCGAGGATGAACTCGACCCGGTATTGCCGCAGACTAAGGAGCGTATCGAACGAAATGGGAAGATTTTGTTTGAGGGCTATCAAACTGATGTGCGACCATATTTGGTGGCCTCGGATGCGTTGGTGCTACCGTCATACAGAGAGGGTTTCCCCAATGTTGTATTGCAAGCAGGAGCGATGGGCCTTCCTGTGATTGTTACGGATGTTAATGGTAGCGATGAGGCAATAGAGCAGGGCGTAAATGGTGTGATAATACCCAAAAAGGATGCAGATGCACTCTATTGCGCTATGCGGGATATGGTCGTCGAGCGTGAGCGCACCGAGAAGATGGCCTCAGTGGCGAGAGATATGGTCTCTGCTCGCTTTGACCAGCGTGATATATGGCAGGCATTGGTAGAGATGTATAAAGGCTTGTAAGTTATGTATCGATACTTTTTTAAGAGGTTTTTTGACTTTTGGATAGCGTTCGTAGCGTTGTTGTGTATCAGTCCGATTTTGATTGTGGTTACCATTTGGCTCCACTTCGCCAATAAGGGTGCTGGCGCATTTTTCTTGCAGGAGCGTCCGGGGTTGAACGGAAAGGTATTTAAGATCGTAAAGTTTAAGACGATGACCGATGAGCGAGGTGCTGATGGTGCACTGTTGCCCGATGCCGAGCGATTGACCAGAGTCGGACGCTTTGTGCGCTCGACCTCGATTGATGAACTGCCGCAACTGATTAACGTGGTGAAGGGAGATATGTCGCTCATAGGCCCACGCCCGCTATTGGTGCAGTACCTGCCGCTGTATAGTGCGGAGCAGGCACGCCGTCATGATGTTCGCCCGGGTATTACAGGTTGGGCGCAGTGTCATGGGCGTAATGCTATCTCATGGAGCGAGAAGTTTAGGTTGGATGTTTGGTATGTCGATAACTTATCGTTAAAGATAGATTTGCAGATAATATTTATAACAATCAAAAAGGTGCTCTGTCGTGCGGATATCTCGCAAGCGGGCGAGGCGACGATGTCGGAGTTTAACGGAAATAATTAGGATATGAACTATAATATTTTGATAACATCTGCTGGAAAACGAGTAGCGTTGGTTAAAATCTTTAAGGAGGCCTTGGCTAAATATTTTCCAGAAGCAAAAGTATATACTACAGAACTTAATCCCACGTTGTCACCAGCAAGCTATGTGTCTGATGGTTGCTTTAAAGTTTCGAGAGTTACGGCTGCGAACTATATTGATGAACTATTGTGTATTTGTGAGGATAATCAAATCGGAATGATTGTTCCTACGATTGATACAGAATTGTTGGTATTGGCTCGTGCTAAATGTAATTTCGAAGAAAAGGGTATAGTTGTTATAGTGCCAAGTGAAGAGTTCGTTGCGTCGTGTAGAGATAAACGAAATACGGCAACACTATTTGAATCTCATTCCATTCGTATACCAACTATTATCGATATAAATAATCCTACATTCCCAATATTTGCTAAACCTTATGACGGCTCGTTAAGTAAAGACCTGTATTACATAAAAGATGCTAATGCTATTACAGAGGAAATACTTAATAATCCAAAACTAATCTTTATGGAATATATCGATAAGACTATCTATAAAGAGTTTACTGTGGATATGTATTATGGTAGGGATAATATAGTGAAAAGTATTGTTCCGCGAGAACGAATTGAGATTAGAGCTGGCGAGATTAATAAAGGCATTACAAAGAAGAATGGTATTGTAGATTATTTATTAAGTAGGTTGCATTCTCTCCCTGGCGTTGTCGGTTGCATATGTCTACAATTGTTCTACAAAGATGATGATATTGTCGGTATTGAGATAAATCCTCGTTTTGGAGGAGGTTATCCGTTAACCTGTGCTGCTGGTGCGAACTATCCCGAATATTTAATTAGAGAATACTTCTGTGAGGAGGTTCTCGATTATGATGATAGTTGGCGAGACGGAGTGTTAATGCTTCGCTACGATGATGCTGTTTTTGTATAAGATGATGCATTATGGTCGTAGTTTTTGATTTGGACGATACTTTATATAAGGAGATTGATTTTCTCAAATCGGGCTTTGGGAAGATTGCATCTTGTTTGCAGAATCAGCAGACAGAAACCGTTTTTGCAAAGATGATGGAGTTTTACAATACTGGCAGAAATGTTTTTGCATCCATTATACAAGAGTATAATTTAGATTATTCGATAACGGATTTGTTAAATATGTATAGGGAGCATAAGCCGAATATCGTATTGTCATCAGACTCCAAAGAGTTATTGGACTACTTAATTAAACAGGGCTGTGTTATCGGATTATTAACAGATGGTCGAAAAACAACACAATATAATAAAATAGAATCTTTAGAGTTGTTTCGCTATATTAAGAGGTCAAATATCGTGATTTCAGAAGAGTTCGGTAGCGAGAAGCCAAGCGAAGGAAATTATAGGTATTTTATGAATCAGTACCCCAATGATGAGTATGTATATATTGGTGATAATCTGAAAAAAGATTTTATTACTCCCAATAGATTGGGTTGGCAAACAATATGTTTGATAGATAACGGTCAGAATATTCACAAACAAGTCTATAATCTGCCACAAGATTACCTGCCACAAGCCTTTGTGGTGAATATGAAAGATGTTATAAAATATATAGACGAAAAATAATATATTATGCGAAATCGAATTTACCTTTGTCTGGCGCATATGTCGGGCGAGGAGCAGAAGTTTATACAGGAGGCATTCGACACCAATTGGGTGGTGCCTCTCGGTCCTAATGTGAACGGTTTTGAGGCTGATTTGGAGGCCTTTGTGGGCGAAGAGAAACGTGTGGTGGCCCTCTCGGCAGGTACGGCGGCCGTACATCTGGCATTGATTGCATGTGGCGTGCAGGCGGGTGATGAGGTTGTATGTCAGTCGTTTACCTTCTGTGCATCGGCTAATCCTATCAAATATCTCGGGGCTACGCCGGTGTTTGTGGATTCGGAGATTGAGACATGGAATATGTCTCCCGAATTGCTCGAAGAGGCTATCAAGGATCGTATCGCAAAGACAGGTCGTAAACCGAAGGCGATAGTGCTTGTGTATCTATATGGTATGCCGGGTAAGATTGATGAGATTATGGCAATTGCCGACCGCTACGATATTCCGGTTGTTGAGGATGCTGCCGAGGGTTTTGGCTCACGATTTGACGGTCGTGCTTGTGGAACATTCGGTCGCTATGGTGTGCTTTCGTTCAATGGTAACAAGATGATAACCACCTCAGGAGGCGGAGCACTTATCTGCCCCGACGAGCAGAGTAAGCAGCAGATAATGTTCTACGCAACTCAGGCACGAGAGTCCTATCCGTACTACCAGCACGAGCAGGTGGGTTATAACTACCGTATGTCAAACATCTGCGCAGGTATCGGTCGTGGTCAGATGACCGTTGCGCAACAGCATATAGACCATCATAAGCACATTTGCGCACTCTATAAGGAGTTGCTTTCGGATGTGGAGGGTGTTACGTTGCACGAAAACCCTTCGTCATGCTACGATAGCAACTATTGGCTCTGTACGATACTTCTCGACCCATCTTTGAGCGTTGAGGGCGAGGAGAGTGCCTATGCCGAGGCGGTGCAGGGTGCAGTTGGCGGTGCGGCGGGAGTTACCCACGTTGCTGAATCCACCCGTACGGATTGTGAACCAAATCGCAATGTCGAGGCTATGCGTATTGCTTTGGATAGAGCAGGCGTTGAGGCTCGTCCTCTCTGGAAACCTATGCATCGTCAGCCTCTATATGCTGATGCACCGGCCTATGTGAATGGTGTTAGTGAGTTGCTTTTTGCCCAGGGAATGTGCCTTCCAAGCGGCCCTTGTGTGAGCGATGAGGATGTGCGATATATAGTCGAAAATATCAGATCTGCGATTTTGGGCCAAAAGGTCAAAGAAAACTGTTAAAATTTCTTAAAATTGTCATTCGTTGATAATCAGTAATTTATATTGTGACGGCGAAAAAATATTAAACTTTTATTGAAATTTTTTAATAAAATACTTGCACGGAATGAAAAAAGCCCTTATCTTTGCATCGAAGTTTTAAGGTTCATTTTAGGTTAGTAGTTTTAGGTTGGTTGAGGAAATCGGCGGTTGCGAGGCACACGGCTTCGCTAAGACTCACAGGAGGTGCTCTCCTGAATGAGTCGAACACCCCCGAAGACCTCATTTTTTTTGTTTATAGGGTCAACTGCTTCCTTTCTCGATAGCATTTTGAACTGCCGATTTCCTCACTTCGGCTTCGCCTCGGCAGACTAATCTTCCCTTCGGCAGATGATTGCTCCGCAATATGTGGTATTTGTGTATGCATTGCCACGAAAAACTTTTTTTCAGCAATGCCTCCCCAAACACCACCTAATCAAAGATTGCATCTGCCTTGCTCGGTCTGCTCTCGGCTTGCGTTCAGTTGAGTTTTACAAGGTTGAGTAAAATCGGCGGTTGCGAAGCACACGGCTTCGCTAAGACTCACAGGAGGTGCTCTCCTGAATGAGTCGAACACCCCCGAAGACCTCATTTTTTTTGTTTATAGTGTCAACTGCTTCCTTCATCTGCGTGTGGCTTGATGGTCACATACGCCAAGTATGCTCCCACCAATCCATACTCGACAGCGTTGCATTGTTTGCCTATACCTTAATTAAATATATAAAAAAAGCAGTGGGTGTTTGTCATTTCAAATAAATGTATTATCTTTGCGGCGCTAAATATTTAGCAGATAACTAAATTTTTAAACATTATGAACAATTACGAAACCGTTTTCATTGTCACTCCGGTGCTTTCTGAGGCTCAGGTTGCAGAGGTTGCTGACAAATTCCAGGGCGTTATTACCGAGAACGGCGGTCAGATTGTGAATGTTGAGAATTGGGGCTTGAAGAAGCTTGCATACTCAATTCAGAAGAAGACTACCGGTTTCTACTTCCTGGTAGAGTTCACTGGCGAGGGTTCACTCATCAACACTTTGGAGACCCAGTATCGTCGTGACGAGCGAATTATCCGATTCTTAACTTTCAAGCAGGACAAGTACGCTGTCGAGTATTCAGAGAAGCGCCGTGCAAAGCTTGCTAACAAAAACAAGGAGGAGTAAACTATGGCACAGGAGATGAATCAGGCAGGCGAACTGCGTTACCTCAACCCAGTATCGGTTGACGTAAAGAAGAAGAAGTATTGCCGTTTCAAGAAACTCGGCATCAAGTATGTAGATTATAAGGATGGTGAATTCTTGAAGAAGTTCCTCAACGAGCAGGGTAAGATTCTCCCTCGTCGTTTGACCGGTACTTCACAGAAGTTCCAGAAGAAGGTGGCTCAGGCTGTTAAGCGTGCTCGTCACCTCGCAATTTTGCCATTCGTAACCGATTGTATGAAATAAGGAGGGGTAACTATGGAGATTATTTTGATTAAAGACGTAGAGAATTTGGGCTACGCAAACGACATCGTGAATGTTCGTCCGGGTTACGCTAACAACTACCTTATTCCACAGGGCTTTGCAAAGGCTGCTACTGCTTCTGCAAAGAAGGTTTTGGCTGAGAACTTGAAGCAGCGTGCTCACAAGGATGCTAAGATCCTCGCTGATGCACAGGCTTTGGCTGAGAAACTTGCTAATCTTCCACTCACTTTCACCGTTAAGGCTGAGGAGGGTCGTATCTTCGGTGCTGTTACCAATGCAGACGTTGCTGAGGCTCTCGCTGCAAAGGGTGTAGAGGTTGAGAAGAAGAATATCACCGTAGAGGCTATCAAGACTGTCGGTGAGTACAAGGCAGTTGTTAAGTTGCACCGTGAGGTTAAGGCCGAGGTTGCTCTTACAGTTGTTGCTGAGTAAGTAATCAATCCTTACATTTTAGAGGTCGTTCCTTGAAAAAGGAGCGACCTTTTTTTTGTCGCAGACTTGGTTCATTATGAAAAAATGGTTGTTCGTTGATTTTTTGAAAAAAAACTTGTCAAATGGTCCTGAATAAGGATTAAAAAACGTAATTTTACTACCTAATTTATTAATATGCTCTTGATTTAAGAGCCATTTATGAGGAAATATTTGAAAAATTGGGGTGGTTATGATAAAGAAAAGTTATGAGCAACCAAAAGTCGAGTTTGAGGATATGCCCGTGGAGCAAGGCTTCTCGATGAGTGTGGATTTTGACGTGCCAGATGGAGAAGATTATGAAGACGGCGACGGCGACGGCGAAGAGGATTGGGTGTAACGATTAAACAGAGAAGATTATGAAGAAGATATTCGCATCAATAATGACTCTTGCCCTTCTTGTTGGCTGTGAGACTATGCCGGAGGAGAGTGTAGAGGCTACGCTAACCGCACCTTTTGAGGTTAGCCTTGAAAGCAAAAGCCGTGCGTTTGACCAAAACCTTCATTGGAGTTGGGCGGACGACGATAAGATTGCAGCCGTGCAGTGTGTCGGCAGTATGACCGTAAATACCTTGTCACTTAAAGATACCGGAAGGTTTGGTACCGACAACTTTGTGTATGCTACCAATGATCCGTCAACCTTCATGTTTGTATATCCTTCCGAGGCGTTAAATCGTAATGACCATACATTGAACTTCGTGCAGACAGGTGTTTGGACTCCGGTACTTCTCGGTACTGTGGATAATGCGACGGTATATGATATGCCTTCGATTGTGATGGAACATCAGTCTGCCGCATTTGAGATTCGAGTGTGGAATGAGGGTCGTGCATCTCGTAAGAGAATCAAGTCGGCAACCATTACCTCGACCGCCGATTTCCTTAATGGTGGCGGTACTACTGCTTCGGTAAGTGGCCTTGATAGCGACACCGTAGTATTCAATATTGCAGGAGGTAGTTACGATTTTGTACTTTCACTCGTTGCATCCGACAATGCAACCTATAAGGTAACCATCCCTAAGAAGAATTTTGAGGCAGGTAAGCGTACCTATATCAATGTTGAGTGGATAGAGCCAAAACTCTCATACAACATCCTTTCATCTTACACCAATAGGGATAATTCGCTTGATGGTCGCTCAATCTACGTTAATAATATCGTGTTGACAAAGGCCGATTCTGCAACTATCGCACTCTATCTGAACGGTAGCAAAGTGGCAGATATGACCCCTGGTCAGACTACCACCGTTCCTAACCTTACCCCTGGCGAGTATAAGGCTCAGGTTAAGTGGTCGGCAAACGGCAAGGATTATACTTCCGAGCAAACTACGGTGTATGTGACAGGTATTCCGTATAAGGTGAACTTTGATGATAATAAAGGTTCATGGCTTAATTGGACCTCAAATGGCGCATCTTGGGAGAGAAGAGGTGCTCAGTTAATACAGAAGTTGGTGTTGGATAGTGGAGATTATATTGTATCACCTTCATTCTACATTCCATCAGGAGAGAGCCTAACGGTAAATGGTACAATCGGTATGCAGTATTATCTCAATATTACTACTGCTTCAAGTTATAATTGTAAGGTTAGCATTGGAGCCACACATGCAACTAATGCAGCAGCATCTTCGGTTACTACGACATTGACAGCCAAGGGAGATGTTAATACTGCGCAAGGTATGGGCCGTACACAGCATAATTTGTCAGTGACCTTGACTAATACAAATAAATATATCAGCGTAAAGGCTCATGATATGTCTTATAGAAAGCCTTTGATTGGTAGTGCAGTCTATTTTGCAGCAGTATTTGATGTAGCGATCAATTACTAAACTCAATTAAAATTGAAAAGTACCTCTGTCGGAATTTTCGGCAGAGGTTTTTTTGTGATGTTTTTTTTGTTTGTACGACCTTATAACCAACCCTACAC
>JAZOWW010000033.1:0-61966 GCA_045659425.1 Alistipes sp.
AAGGCACTCGAACACCGCATGTGGGAGAACGTAGAGATTAAAAACATGTTTATCGCCTTAGGTGTAACTATCGGCACCGAGGAGGATAGCAAGGCTCTCAATCTCGAAAAGGTACGTTACGACAAGATTATTATCATGAGCGATGCCGACGTCGATGGTGCGCATATTGCAACGCTGATGCTTACCTTCTTCTTCCGCAAGATGAAGGAACTGGTCGAGAACGGACATATATATATCGCTACCCCACCATTGTACTTGGTTAAGAAGGGTAACAAGGAGCGTTACTGCTGGACCGATGCCGAGCGTGATGAGATTTCGGCAGAGTTTGGCAAGGGAGTACATATCCAGCGATACAAAGGTCTTGGTGAGATGAACGCACAGCAACTTTGGGAGACAACAATGAACCCTGAGACCCGCATTCTGCGTCAGGTAACAATCGAGAACGCAGCCGAGGCTGACCATATCTTCTCGATGTTGATGGGTGACGACGTTGCTCCTCGCCGTGAGTTTATCGAGGCTAATGCACGCTATGCGAATATTGACGCATAACAAACAATAAATAAAGGAGAGTTTTCGTCAAGAGAGATAAAAGGGCGAAAACTCTTTTTTTATACCTTATAATAAATAAAGAATATGGAAGTAACCATTATTGGTGTCGCAGGAGGCACAGGCTCGGGTAAAAGTACCCTTGTAAAACGTCTGCAAGAGGCTTTTCGTGACGAGGATGTTGCAACACTATGCCACGACTACTACTATAAGGCTCATCCGGAATTGACCTACGAGGAACGAACCAAACTCAACTACGACCATCCACAGTCGTTCGATACCGACATGTTGGTCGAGCATATCCGCACATTGAAGCAGAATGTGCCTATTGAGCGTCCTGTATATTCTTTTGTGGAGCATAATCGCACGGATGAGAAGATTGTGGTTAAGCCCTCAAAAGTTATCATCATTGACGGCATCCTGATATTCGAGAATAAGGAATTGCGTGATTTGATGGATATAAAGGTATTTGTCGATACCGATGCTGACGTTCGTTTGGCTCGTCGCATTTTGCGTGATGTACGAGAGCGTGGTCGTTCGATGGAGTCGGTAATCAACCAATACACCACGACTGTAAAGCCGATGCACGAAGAGTTCGTAGAGCCATCGAAGCGATATGCTGACGTGATTATTCCAGAGGGAGGGTTTAATTCTGTTGCAGTACAGATGCTTATACAAAACATCCGCTCGTTACTATCGAAATAGAGCGGAAGATGGTCAAAACAAAGAAAATTGCAGGGCTTTACAGTCCTGCAATTTTCTTTATCTCGCTTAACTTATTCAACGCTTCTAGCGGAGTCAACGAATTAATATCCAGGCCCTTGATTTGATCACGAATCTGTACAAGCACAGGATCCTCCAACTGGAACATCGAGAGTTGCATCGACGGCAACTGCTCGGCAGCCTCCGAGAGTTTTGGCGACGGATTCTTCCGACCTCTGTTTCGCAAGTTACCACTCGGCACAATCTCATTCGAGCCGTACACCTTCTCCAAACTATGCAACATGTCGGTTGCTCGCTCCACAATCGAACGAGGCATACCCGCCATTCGAGCCACATGGATACCGAACGAGTGTTCCGTTCCTCCTCGCTCCAACTTACGCAAGAAGACTATCGTATTATCAATCTCACGTACCGATACGTGATAGTTACGCACTCTCTGGCACATGTGTTCCATCTCGTTCAACTCGTGATAGTGTGTAGCAAAGAGAGTTCGAGGATGCGCCGTAGGATGGTTATGTAGATACTCAACCATAGCCCAAGCGATAGAGATACCATCATAAGTGCTTGTACCTCGACCAATTTCATCCAACAACACCAAACTGCGAGCCGATATATTATTCAGGATACTTGCCGATTCGAGCATCTCCACCATAAAGGTAGATTCTCCCTGAGAGATATTGTCGGAAGCGCCCACACGAGTAAAGATTTTATCTACCAAGCCAATACGAGCCTTAGACGCAGGTACGAATGCACCCATCTGTGCCATCAACACAATCAGTGCAGTCTGACGTAGCAGAGCGGATTTACCAGACATATTCGGTCCTGTAATCATAATTATCTGCTCGTCGTCACTGCTCAACATCAAATCGTTAGGGATGTACTCATCTCCTACTTTCAGCAGACGCTCGATAACCGGATGACGACCGGCCTGAATATCTATATCGTAGGATTCATCAAGCGTAGGACGCACGTAGTTACCCTCGATTGCCATCTGTGCGAATGAGTAGAGGCAGTCCAAACGTGCCACAGCCTTTGCATTGCGCTGCAACAAATGTAGGTAGCGTGTAATGAATGCCACCAACTCGTTAAATATCTGCTGTTCGAGTTCGAGAATTCGCACCTCTGCGCCACGAATCTTCTCTTCGTACTCCTTCAACTCAGGTGTAATATATCGCTCGGCACCCGTAAGCGTCTGCTTGCGAATCCAATCCTCTGGCACCTTATCCTTATGCGTATTACGCACCTCTATATAGTAACCAAAGACATTGTTATATGCAATTTTTAGGGAAGGTATGCCCGTCAGATCACTCTCTCGCTGCTGCATCTCGGCCAGAATCTCCTTGCCTCGCAGAGCCACACGACGCAAGTCGTCCAACTCGGCATTTACGCCATCGGCAATAACGCCTCCCTTCTGAATCTGGTTGGATTGCGGGTCTGGATATATATCCGTTGCAATGCGGTCGTAAACCTCCTTCATCGAATCTATATTCTGCGCAATAAGGTGCAACTCCTCCTCGGATGTAGATTCCAAAGCAGCCTTTAAGACCTCGATAGCCTGCAATGAATCTTTGAGTCGCAACAACTCTCTCGGCGTTATACGGAGCAATGCAATGCGAGATGCTATACGCTCCAAATCGCCAATCTCGGAGAGTTGTTCCATCACAACCTCCTTCAAATCTCGATCAGCAACCATCGCTGCGACAACTCTCTGGCGGCCATTAATGCGTTCCAAGTTCAAGAGCGGCATTGCAATCCATCGTTTCAACAGACGACCACCCATAGGGGTCTGTGTGCGGTCTATGGTTTTTGCAAAAGAACCCTCGACCGAACCGTTTGAGTAGAAGAGTTCGAGATTGCGAATCGTGAAACGGTCAATCCATACATGTTCGTTTCTATCAAGACGTGCAATTGAGGAGATATGTGAAGTATGCTTATGTTCCGTAAATTCGAGATAGTATAGAATCGCTCCTGCGGCAGAGATACCGTCACGCATACCCTCCACGCCAAAGCCTTTAAGGTTCGGAACAGAGAACTGCGTGCATAATTTCTCAACATTTACATCATACGAGAATACCCAATCGTCCAAGCGGTATGTATAATACTTCGTACCGAACGACATCTTGAAGCGGTCGTCACATCCTCGCTGATAGACAACCTCCTTCGGTGACATTCCTGCCAAGAGTTTATCCACATAGGCATCATCGCCCTCGGCAATAAAGAACTCGCCCGTCGAGATATCAAGAAATGCAACGCCCGTATGCTCTCGCCCGAAATAGACCGATGCCAGATAGACATTCTCCTTATTTTCGAGCATATTTTCTCCTACCACAACACCGGGAGTTACCAACTCGATAACACCTCGCTTAACCAAGCCCTTCACCAACTTCGGATCTTCAAGTTGCTCGCAGATAGCAACACGCTTTCCGGCACGTACAAGTTTTGGCAGATAGGTATCAACTGCGTGGTGCGGAAATCCTGCCAACTCCACGAAAGAGGCAGCGCCATTGGCACGGCGTGTCAGCGTAATACCGAGTATAGAACTTGCCTCAATGGCATCCTCTCCGAAAGTTTCGTAGAAGTCGCCTACACGAAACAAAAGTATAGCATCAGGATGAACAGCCTTGATTTCGTAATACTGCTTCATCAAGGGTGTCTCTACATATTTTTTATCCTTTTTCTCTTTTTGTGCTACCAAAATATCGCCGTTGTTAATTGGGTTAGAAACAAAAAACTAACAGATGCAAAGATAACTATTTTTACGACAACGATGGAGTCTTAATCGAAAAATCTTTCATCAAAATTGACAAAATATACCCTCTCCGTTGCACGTGTTATCGCCGTATAGAGCCAACGCAACATATCACGTGTCATCGGCTCGTCTCCAAAGAGACATCTATCTATAAATACCGCCTTCCATTGACCACCTTGTGCCTTATGACAGGTAACCGCATAAGAGAACTTTATCTGCAAGGCATTGAAGTACTGATTTTCTCGTATCTGCCTGAATCTCTTAATTTTGCTTGCCGTATCCGTATAATCTTGCTCTACCTCATAGAATAGTCTTTGACTCTCCTCACGAGTGAGTGATGGCGACTCGGATTTAAGGGTGTCGAGCAGAATTTTGCACTCGATTTCGGTATCCTCATAATCGCCAAACGAGAGTTGCGCCGTAGCAAAACGGAAGCCATACAACTCCTCCTCTCGACGCAATCGTTCCAAACGAGCCGTATCGCCATTGGCAATAAAACTCATTGGGCAATCCTCCAACCTCTCGGTATAATAGTAGTTGTTTTTTACCACCATCAACATATCACCGCTTTCGAGTTCCTCCTCGGCAAACAGCACATTGCGACGAATACCTTCATTATAGCGATTCGCTCGCTTATTAGAGCGAGTGATTACAATTGTCTCATCACGGCCATAACGGTCATAACAATCTTGTAACAATTCAAGGAATTCGCCCCCCTGTACCGCCTGAACATCCTCAAAACCCATCTCAAAACGTGGCACCTCGACAATATTGCGCTCCAACATGTATCGCACAAGTGTCGCATTAAAAAGAATACCCGACGTTTGGCTCTGGCGCACAACCTCATCCATCAATTCGTAAACGACATCTCCATATTGCGACATCTCGTCAACATTGAGCGCCGGCGAATACTCCTCGCCCACGGGTGGCAACTGCGCACCATCGCCGACAAGTATCAGGCGACAATTAGCGCCACTGCGGACATAACTTATCAAATCTTCAAGCAGCGAGCCACTACCAAAAATATTCTGTTCAAAACTACTGCCCGCCGAGAGCATCGAGGCTTCATCTACAATGAATATTGCGTCCTTGTTTCGGTTAATATTCAACGAAAATTTTGACTCGTAGGAGGCGTTGGTTTTCTCCCTGTATATTTGCTTATGAATAGTCAGCGCCTTCTCGCCTGAATAGCGAGAAAGCACCTTTGCCGCACGACCCGTAGGTGCAAGCAGTATGCTACGCATACCCAACTCTTTCAATGCAGCCACCAGGGCCGATATAAGCGTAGTTTTTCCCGTTCCTGCATAACCATTTAGAAGAAAAATCTTCGAAAAATCATCATCTGAAATATAGTCCGCAAGACTTTCAATGATTTTTTTTTGATTTATAGTTGGCTGAAACGATAATTTTGCGTAAATTTGGGTCGCAATAATGGCACTTTCCATTGTTGTTACATTTATTTGCTACAAACTTAATAATAAATAATTAAAATGGGAAAGAAAATTCTTCAATTAGTTCTCGCATTGGCAGTCGTAGGCTTGGGTTACTACGTTTATGTGCTTATCGCTACGCCTATCAACTTCGAGACAGAACAAAAACTTCGTGAGAAGGCAGTTATCGAGCGTATCAAGGACATCCGTACAGCCGAGCGTCAGTTCAAGAGCAAGTATCAGCACTTTACCGCAGACTTCGACTCTCTCGTTAATTTCGTACTCAACGAGACAATGGAGGGCGAGCGTAAGATTGTGGACGAGGACGACTCTGTTGCAATGGCACGTTTGAAGAAGTTGCGTAAAAAGAACATCGAGAAGTTCACTTACTCTATTAAGGACTCTCTCTTCAAGCACCTCTCGGATGAGGATATCCTAAACTTGCGTTATATCCCTTACACCGACAACAAGACCGAGTTCCTTCTTGATGCAGGTATCTTGACCACTGAGTCTAAGATTGTTATCCCTACTGTTGAGTGCCGTGCGCCATATATCGCATTCCTCGACACTGTGGCATATCGTCAGGAGGTTATCAACCTCGTTGACAACTGCTTGAACGTACTCAACAAGTACCCTGGTATCAAGTTCGGTTCGATGGAGAGCGGTAACAATGAGGCCGGTAACTGGGAGTAATCCTGCTCAATCGAGCAATTATGTGTCCATTCAGCTGACGTTGGGTGGACACTATTTTTCTATTGCATCTCTTCCCGCAGAGGCATGCAATAGTAGTGAGACTTTGCTTTGCATTGTCGATACACCTCGTGTAACACTAATCCCTGCCGAGATATTCGAGCCAACTATCGCCTGCGAATACCTCGCATTAAATGGTATTGCTTGTCGCAAAGACGAGGAGTGCGTTTATAGCGATGAGTGCGACGGAATGGTTGCCGTTATGGCGATTGCTACTACTGCACTAAACGACCTTCGCTCCAAATTCGGAAGCAGAATCTGTTTCTCCACTCCCCTACTCGATACAACCCACAAAGAGGAGAATGGGCTCATTGTGTCGTGCGGCAAGAATACTACATACTTCCGCC
Organism: Alistipes sp.; assembly: GCA_045659425.1. Taxonomy (GTDB): domain Bacteria; phylum Bacteroidota; class Bacteroidia; order Bacteroidales; family Rikenellaceae; genus Alistipes. Next base: position 6,546 of record JAZOWW010000033.1, read on the forward strand.
TTTACAATGACGGGCTTCGTATAGTCGAGGCGATAGAGAGTTCATCGCCTAACGAAATCCTATACTACATCGCCCGCATATCCGAAATCAACGAGTTGGGAGATATACCTATATATATAATAGGTAACGAGGAGGCAAAGAAGACTATTAAAAAATACTACAAAACCGTAATCTAACGATGCGTATCATCAGTGGCAAATATCGTGGACGCAGCATAAATCCACCAAAGAACTTGCGGGCCCGCCCGACTACGGACTTTGCAAAGGAGAATCTGTTTAATGTACTCGGCAATCTTGTCGATTTCGAGGAGTGTGACGTATTGGATCTCTTTTCAGGCACAGGCTCTATAACCTACGAGTTTGCATCACGAGGAGCAAATAGCATCACTTCGGTCGAGATAAACTCCGTACACCACAACTTCATTCGTCAAACAGCAAAGTCGCTCGATGCATCGAATATCTACACCGTAAAGGCTAATGCTTTTCTCTATTTGCGTGCCTGCCCAAAATCTTTTGACATCGTTTTTTCGGATGCTCCATATGATTTAGAGAATCTCGAACAGATTGTAGAGTTGGTTTTAGCGGGCAATGTTCTTAAAGAAGACGGAATCTTTATCTTCGAACATTCGGACAAGTACGACTTCTCTAAACACGAATACTTTTGGCAATTAAGGAGTTACGGAAGCGTTCATTTTTCTTTCTTTCGCAGGTGAGAAAAAATTGTGAAAAAATATTAAAAAAAGTTGCCCAAAAGTTTGCAGAATGAAAAATTTGCTCTATATTTGCACTCGCAATCAGGAACAATGGAGGGCCTGAGAGCAACAGGTTCTGGTGCGTTAGTTCAGCTGGTTAGAATACGTGCCTGTCACGCACGGGGTCAGGGGTTCGAGTCCCCTACGCACCGCATCAGAAACGACAAAGCCACTCATTCGAGTGGCTTTTGTTTTTTATACCTATCTCCCACACCAGAAGGCAGACGCCACAATGCAAATAAAAACTCCGTTGCAGAGATCTACAACGGAGCATTATTCCAAAACAATTTCAATACTACTATCCGAGAAACTTCTCCAACTCAACATATAGTCGTTGTACAGGCAATCCCATTACATTATAGAACGAGCCATCTATACCCTCGATAGCCACACAACCTATCCACTCCTGAATACCATATGCTCCGGCCTTGTCAAATGGCTTATATACCTCTATATAATAATCAATCTCCTCTTGTGAGATAACACGGAACGTCACCGTACTTGCAACCGAGAATGACACTCTTTTATCGCAACTACGCAGTGTGACTCCCGTAATCACCCGATGAGAGCGACCCGACAATCTGCCGAGCATCGCTGCGGCCTCCTCCTTATCGGCAGGTTTGCCTAAAATTTCATCCTCTACAACTACAACTGTATCGGCAGTAATCAAAACTTCGCCCTGAACAAGAGCGCAAGGATAAGCATCACTCTTTACGCCCGAAAGATACTCTGCAACCTCATCCGAGGGCATAATATCAGGAAACGACTCATCACACTCGAATTTCGGTGCCACCTCGAACTTCAAATCGCAATCGGCAAGCAACTGCCTGCGACGTGGCGACGCAGAGGCAAGAATAAGACGGTAACCCTTCAATCGTTCTTGTAACAACATAGGCTATTTCACTTGAAAATTGAGCAACTCTACGCCATTAAACAAAACTCTTACAGAAGAATCCTGCACAGCCTTTATCTCTGCCGGCATCTGCACGAAGACAACATCCCCCATTTTCAGCGTAAGCATCTGCGAAGCACGAGCCACCGAGGCATCGATTCCCTCTCGCAGTTCAGCAAGCGAAAATTTCTGCACACTTACGCCATCGACCAGCATCTCGACAACGCCATCCCCTACCTCTGCGGTCGGAATCTCATCGTGAGATAAAGCCAACGAACGATCGAAGGCATAAGCCACCTCGCAAGGTCTGCCGGCAGCAATCTCACGCTGACGCACATCCTCAGCCACAAACGCCACACCTGCGCCTACACCGTCATAGCACCGTGATGCGAAGCGAGCATCCAAACATTTCGCCAAGCGTGTAATTCGCACCGTGATACCACAACCACACACAACATTTGACGAGAAATGTGGAAGGTAAAAGTCGTCGTTATTGCGCAATGCCGATGTATCGGGACGCAAACTCAGATACGGCTCACCACTACCAAAGAGGTTCTCTACACAGATTATCTTCATCTTCTTAAACTTTTGACAATATCCTCCGCAAATCTCGCCGATGCGCCATCGCCGCCAATCAGTGACTGCAACTCGGCAAAATCCGCAACCATTTTCTCTCGCTTCTCTCCACCTTTAAGTATTGAGCGCAACTCGCTCTCTGCTCCGTCCAAATCGATATTTGCACAAACAATCTCACGCACCGCCTCCCTTCCGAGACAGATATTTACAAGCGATATAAACGGAATCTTCAATACATATGGGCGCAGTACTTCGTAAATCTTCGGCACATGATAAAGCACCATCTCCGGAATACCCATAAGGGCCGTTTCAAGCGTCGCCGTACCGGATGTTACCACAGCCGCCTCGCTCATTGCGAGTGTCTGTTGGGTCTGGTCACAAAGGTATTTAACCTGCGAGCCGGCTATATATTTTTCATACAACTCTCGCTCAATCCACGGCACCGCCGTAACGATAAACTGATAAGCAGGGAATCTGTTGGCCAGAGCGACCATATCGGGCAAATTCTCCTTAATCTCAGACCTGCGACTACCTGCAAGCAGTGCAACTATAGGCCTGTCTTCCAGACCATTATCCTTGATAAAATCCTCACGCAGAGGCATATCCTTCTGTCGTTGAACAATGTCATCCATCAACGGATTACCACAAAATACGGGGTCTATACCCTTGCTGCGGAAATACTCCGTCTCGAACGGAAAAATCGTATATAATCTATCCACATACTTGCGCAAGCCCTTCACTCGCCACTCCTTCCAAGCCCAAACCTTCGGAGCAATATAGTAATATACCTTTATACCCTTCTTGTGCGCCCACTCTGCGATACGCATATTGAACGATGGGTAGTCTATAAGGATTATAACATCGGGAGCAAAGGTCGCAATATCCTGCTTGCAATCATCAATCTGGCCCAAGATTGTACGAAGATTACGCAACACATTCGCAATACCGAAGAAGGACATCTGCTTGTAGTGCTTCAACAAATTCTTCGCACCCCCGACCGCTACCATCCTATCGCCGCCACAAAAGCGGAACTGCGCCTCGGCATCTGCCGACACAATGCCCTGCATCAACTTACTGCCGTGCAAATCTCCACTCGGCTCTCCTGCTATTACATAATACTTCATAGTAGATTATTCTATTTCGAGCAAATCCGGGCGCAAGGCCTTTGTGCGCTCATACGCCTGCTCATCTTGCCACTTGGCTATTTCGGCAAAATTTCCTGACGTCAGAACTTCCGGCACCTTCCATCCATTGAACTCCGCAGGACGGGTATATACCGGCGGAGCAAGCATATCATCCTGAAAACAATCAGTCAAAGCCGAAGCCTCATCGCCAATAGCACCGGGCAAAAGGCGCACAACCGAGTCTGTGATGATTGCCGCAGCGAGTTCGCCTCCCGTCAAGACATAATCACCAATGGATATCTCTCGTGTAATAAGGTGCTCACGGATACGGTAATCGACACCCTTGTAGTGTCCGCAGAGGATGATGATATTTTCGAGCGTCGAAAGACGGTTTGCCTCGTGCTGGTCGTAGCGAATACCATCGGGGGATGTAAAGATAATCTCGTCGTAGTGGCGCTCGCTCTTCAATTTCTCGATACAACGATATACAGGCTCAATCTTCATAACCATACCCGCCTCTCCGCCAAACGGATAATCATCAACGGTGCGACGCTTATCATCGGTATAATCTCGAAGATTATGGATATGAATCTCCGCAAAACCACCCTCCTGCGCACGTTTAAGAATCGACTCATTGAGCGGCGAAGCGAGCAACTCGGGTACTACGGTAATAATATCTATTCTCATCGTTCTCCTATTTATAATTTACCTCTCCGTTCAGGGCTTCGGTTACAAATGGGTTATAGAGCGACTCCTGACCGATGGTCGAAGAGTCTCCATGGCCAGGATAGACCTTAACCTCATCACCCAAAGGAATGATATTGCTCAAAATCGAATTCATCAAGGCTGTATAATCTCCGCCTGGCAAATCCGTTCTACCGATACTACCTTTAAAGAGAGTATCTCCCGTAAACAAAACACCCTCCTTCTCGTTATAGAGCGCTACGCCACCAGGTGTATGACCGGGCGTAGGGATAACCTTCAACTCTGTATCTCCGAAGCGCACGACATCGGTCGTTGCCAAATCAACCTCAATATCAGAAGGCATATTTGGTGTATCTACTCCAAACATCATTGCGTGAGCCACACCCTGCTCGACCAAACCCTTATCAGCCGACGAGAGAGCGAACGGAACGCCATATGTATCCTTGATATATTGTACACCCATAGCGTGGTCAAAGTGTCCGTGAGTATTCACTGCAAGCACCGGTTTTAACCCCTTCTCAGCAATAAAATCGGACAACATTCTATCCTCCTTCGCCGATGCGTTACCAGCATCTATGATGACACACTCGCCCGTCGAATCCCACACGAGGTATGTATTCTCCTGCAATGGATTTAATACAAACTTTACAATCTCCATATCTTCAACCCTTATAATTATCTACGCTCCAACTTTACTACATTCTCAACGTGGTGTGTATGAGGGAACATATCCACCGGCTGAACAGCAACAACCTTATACATACCGCTCATAAGTGCCAAATCACGTGCCTGTGTTGCAGGGTTGCAACTTACATAAACGATACGCTGCGGTGCGGCATTCAGTATCACATCAATAACCGGCTCATCCACACCTGCACGTGGCGGGTCAAGGATAATCACATCAGGACGACCGTTACGAGCGATAAATGCATTATCAAGTACTTTCTTCATATCGCCAGCATAGAATGTCGTATTATCAATGCCATTGATTGCCGAGTTGACCTTTGCATCCTCGATAGCCTCAGGAACATACTCGATACCGACAACCTTTTTACAACGGCGTGCGCAGAAGTTGGCGATAGTACCTGTACCCGTATAGAGGTCGTAGAGAGTATCCTCCGGCTTCAAGTCGGCAAACTCACGAGTAACTTTATAGAGTTCGTATGCCTGTGCAGAGTTGGTCTGATAGAACGACTTAGGGCCAACCTTAAAGCGCAAACCCTCCATCTCCTCGAAGATATGGTCGTTACCGCTGAAACATATAGGCGTCTGGTCGGTGAGTGAATCGTTCCACTTCTCGTTCACGAAGTATATAAGCGAGGTAATCTGCGGGAATTGCTCCTGCAATGCCGAAAGCAGAGCCTTAATCTTTGGTTGGTCGTTCTCGTTAAAAACAACGCTAACCATAATATCTCCGGTAGAGGCCGTACGAATAATGATACCTCGCATCAAACCCTGATGCTCACGAACATTATGGAACGAGTAACCATTTTCAATGCAGTATTGCTTTACAAAATCTCGAATTGCATTCGACGGATCCGCCTGCAAGTAGCACTTCTTAATATCAAGCACCTTGTCAAACATATTAGGCACGTGGAAACCAAGCGCCGGTGTCGGCGTAATATCGCCCCCCTCGGCAATCTCCTCGTATGTCAGCCAACGACGATCCGCAAAGGTAAACTCCAACTTATTACGATAGTAGAGTTGTTCTGCGGAACCAAGACAAGGGCTGATTTCGGGTAATTCCAACTTTCCGATGCGGGTAAGTTGATCTCGCACCTGCACCGTCTTGTGACGCAACTGCTCCTCATAAGGAAGATTTTGCCACTTACAACCGCCACATACACCAAAATGCTCACATATAGGCTCGCAGCGCATCTCCGATCTCTTAACGAAATTTACCGCTACGCCCTCCATGAAGCGACGATGCTTGGCTCTCACCTGCACATCCACAACATCACCCGGAACGGTCATAGGAACAAATACCACCATACCCTCATAGTGGCCGATGGCTTTGCCTTCTGCTGCCAGAGTGGTTATCTCCAAACCCTCAATAAAAGGGAGTTCTCTTCTTTTTCTTGCCATTGTTTTATGTTTTCTGCGCAAAGATACGAATTTATCATCAAAGCACCAACGGTAACAGCAATGCTGTTACAAAACCAGTCAATGCCATTGCCAATCCTGCCATAGCACCCTCCAAGGCGCCTATTTCGACCGCTCTCGATGTTCCGATGCCGTGCGACGCTGCTCCAAGAGCAAATCCGACAGCCATAGGATCATTTACTCGGCTGATATTTAGCAACTTTGGACCACAAATACTACCAAGCAATCCCGTACAAAATACTACAACAGAGGTTACCGCCACTACCCCGCCTTTGGGTTGCGAAATAGCAATAGCAATTGGCACGGTTACCGACTTTGGTGCTATTGAGGTAATTACGGTTTCATCTATTCCAAAAAGCGAGGCAATGCCTATCACACTAAATATTCCGACCACGACTCCGACCACTGTCGTCACAAGTACCATTGTAATGCGACCTCGCAATGCCTCAAATTGTTCGTAGAGAAGATATCCCAAAGCGACAACCGACATTCCGAGTGCAAAATCAAGCAACGAAGTAGCCTCACGATACGCCTGATAATCAATATCGAGAAGTTTAAGAAAAGCGATAACTCCCGCTGCCGTAATCAGTACGGGATGAAACAGCAAAAACTTTGTTTTGCGAAAAATCGCACCACCCAAGAGGTATATACCTATGGTCAGCACAAGCAAAAATACCTCCGAAGTAACTATCTGGTTAATCACGATTTACCTCCTTTCTTCTATTGCGACGATTTAAGTACTGCATAGTCCATCCGGCGGATACAATCACCGCAAAAGTACTCACCACCGTAGCCGTAGTTATTGCAAGCGCATTGTCGGCAATCAGGTCAAACGAATTTACGATTCCCACTCCAAACGGGACAAAGAAGAGTGCCATAGTCCCAAGCAAAAACTTCGCAACAGGGCGCACGGAGTCGGCACTAAAAATTCCCGTTTTCAGGGCAACAAACATCAACATCATACCAATGATATTGCCCGAAATATAATTGTCGGCAAGTGCGCTCAACGCATTGCCGACAAGCCAACATAGAAGTATTTGAAATATTCCTTTCAAAACCTAAAAAATTAACCAAGCGAGTACTCCAAGATGGTCGCCTTACCACTCACGGCAACTTCACCCATCTCCGCAGGTATAAGCACAACCTCGCCCGCCTTGATACTCTCACAACCGCCATCGGTCACAATCTCGGCCGAACCTTCCGTGCAAGAATAGATAACAAAGGAGTCAAGAGAACAATAATCCTGACGAGAAGTTCCGTCGAGTTGTAATATCCTCACATTGAAATAGTCACACTTTACAATCTCAACCATTTCGTTAAGTCGAGCCTCGTAATTACAACGGCAATCCTCTGCCGTCATGCCGAAATCAATCACATCGACAGCCTGAGCCGTGTGCAACTCTCTCGAATTACCCTCTGCATCAACTCTGTTCCAATCGAAGATTCTGTAAGTCAGGTCAACAGGCTGCTGCACTTCAAGCAAAGATACACCTTCCGAAATAGAATGAACCGTTCCCGATTTTAGCAAGAAAGCATCGCCCGCCTTAACACTCACAGGGCGAATAATATCGGCAACCGTACCCTTGGCAACCGCATCAATATACTCCTCACGTGTTATATTCTTATCCTTGAATCCGAGATATATCTTTGAATCAGGCTTCGCCGACACGACATACCACATCTCAGTTTTACCGCACGAGTCGTGACGCTCGGCAGCCACCTCGTCATCGGGATGCACCTGCACAGAGAGGCGACCCTCACTGGTTAAAGTTTTAAGCAGGAGCGGAAACTCCAAACCGTAGCGCTCGAACACCGACTCTCCTACCAAATCACCCATATAAACCTCTATCAACTCTTGAAGATTATTACCCTTCAAAAATCCGTTAGAGACTACCGATATACTACCCTCGATACCCGACACATCCCAACTCTCTCCGTAAAGTTTAGTGCGATCGACACGAACTCCCTGACCCTTCTTTATCTCAAAAAGAGTCTGACCACCCCACGGATGCTGTTTGAATATCGGTTTTAATTTAATCGGGTACATTATTAACTATCAAAATTTTATATATTCTACTTTGACCAAAGTCTTGTTCCGCATTCTCAGTTAATGCCACAAAAAAACTCATCAACCTCTCCGAAGCACGACTTAAACTTGACAAAGATATAAAAATTTATGCAATTTGCAAGGAAATAGTCGCACTAAATTCGCCCCACAAGCCCATATAAGCAAAAAAGAGGGCTGCAAAGACCATCAAAACAGAAGCGATACGAGTCCAAAGTATTTATTGATTATCGTCGTTACAAAGTAACAATATATATTACGCTATGTGCAGATGACTTTGCCATACCGCCACCAACTGACCGACCCCCTTAAACGACAAAAGAGGTCCGAAGACCTCTTTTGTGGAGTTGAGCTGCCGGGACTCGAACGGTTGTCGCAGGTTTGAGCAGAGCAAACTTTCGTAATATATATTAAAAACCGAAAGGTTTTAGATAATCAATAAATATCAGCAGCCAAGTTTATTTGAGATGATAATATTTATTGATTATCGTCGTTACAAAGTAACAATATATATTACGCAATGTGCAGATGACTTTGCCACACCGCCACCAACTGACCGACCCCTTAAACGACAAAAGAGGTCCAAAGACCTCTTTTGTTGAGTTGAGCTGCCGGGACTCGAACCCAGAACGACAGAACCAAAATCTGCTGTGTTACCATTACACCACAGCTCAATCCGTTGCTCGAAAGCGATGCAAAGGTAGAAAAATAAAATTAAAGTGCAAAATATTTCTATACCGAATACTCTGCCCTACCATTTTATAACCAAAATGATTATGGTTTGCCAAAAAGTTGTTATCTTTGTAAATACATTTTAATCAAACGATAATGAAAAAACTTTTACTAATGTTGGCAGCGGTGGGAATGGTTTTCACTGCTTGCGAGGGCAATGGCGACATTGAAGAGGAGAACGGCGATGTTTCTATTCCTAAAATCGAACTCTCGCAACAATCCATCGAGGTAGATTTTGAGCCGAATACTTATACGGTATCGGTAACTTCGCCATACTCGTGGGAAGCAAAGAGCGATAATGATTGGATTATAGTCGAGACCAAAACGGGTATTGCCGGCACAAAGGAGTTGTCGTTCACGGTAGAGCGCAATGTGGAAGAGGAGATACGCAAAGGTACTATTACCGTGATGAATAGTACTTATAATCTTGCAACGGAGTTCTATGTAACGCAAAAATATGGTGCAAAACGTGTCATATTTTACACAACATCTGATAATAAAGTTATTACCCCTTATGAAACTGATGCCTTTGGTGCAAATATCGTATCGAATACCTACGAAAACGGCAAGGGCATTATCAAATTTGATGCACCTGTTACTTCAATTGGAGAGGATGCATTCCGTGATTGCAGCAGTCTGACAAGCATTACAATCCCATATAGCGTTACTTCGATTGGAGCGTGGACATTCTATTATTGTAGCAGTTTGGCAAGTGTTACAATTCCCGACAGCGTTACTTCGATTGGATGGGATGCATTCCGTGGTTGTAGCAGTTTGACAAGTGTTACAATCGGCAATAGCGTTACTTCGATTGGAAGTTATGCATTCAGTGGTTGCAACAGCCTGACAAGTGTTACAATCCCAGACAGCGTTACTTCGATTGGAAATTATGCATTCAGTGGTTGCAGCAGTTTGACAAGTGTAACAATCGGCAATAGCGTTACTTCGATTGGAGAGTATGCATTCGCAAGTTGCAGCAGCCTGACAAGCGTAACAATCCCTGATAGCGTTACTTCGATTGGAAGTGATGCATTCTATACTTGCAGTAGCCTGGCAAGTGTAACAATCGGTAATACCGTTACTGAGATTGGAAGTTCTGCATTCTATAAGTGCAGCAGTTTGAAAAATGTATATTGCAAGCCTACTACGCCGCCAAGCGGACGTGGTTATATGTTCAACGACAATGCTTCTGGTAGAAAGATTTATGTGCCGACAGCATCAGTCGAAGCATACAAATCGGCCCAATATTGGAGCAATTACGCTTCCTACATCGTCGGCTACGACTTCTAATAGAAGATGAATACCAACTATTAAGGAGATGCGATTGCATCTCCTTTTTCTTTACAATAGCCCCTTCTCGTATAGGGTTACAATTTGTTCGAGTTGATAGTCTCTTGCTTCGGGTTGGTAGTCGAGTTTGAGATTATTGCCGAACATCTTTGCAAAAGCCTGCCAAAAACTCGCCTCAAAGCCTCCTCTAAACTCTTTAACAATCTCAAAGGCAGTCGATTTCGTCTCTCGGTCAATAAGTTTCAACAATATTTGACCCTCATATATCGTCATCCTTTTCAGCACGGGGGTATATTCTCGCACAAGTCGTTTCTGCACACCCTTCGAGTAGAGTTGTCGCTGCTTCTTTGTCGGCAGAGCGAGCATCTCCGCCTCCATTGACTCCATTAGCAACCTCGCCTCCTGCGCAATCGGATAGACCTTCTTCACGGCTCGCACCATACGTGCATAGCGTCGCATATCGGGTTTGCGAGCATACTTTCGCACCGGCGTAAGATGCACGAGCGGGATTGAATCGCCATTCTCGACCGTCCACTCCTGACTCACATAACCTCGTGGACGACGGCGCATACGCACCTGAGCCGAGAGCGGTTTGCAGTCCATCACGGCAAGTAAAAGCAGTATAAAGAGTCCCTTTTTCATAAAATAGTTGTACAAAGATAACGGTTTCCACAGGAAAGTTGTACATTTGCACCACATAAAAATTCAAAAACAATGAAAATTGGAACAAAATACACCTCGCAAACCGTAGTAACAGAGAATCTTACCGCACGCTCGGTAGGATCGGGCGACATGGACGTATTCGCAACTCCGGCAATGGCTGCACTGATGGAAAATGCTGCGATGAATGCCGTTGCACCACTCTTGAACGAGACACAGACAACCGTAGGCTCGGAGATTTCAACGACACACCTGCGCCCTACTCCCGTAGGAGCAACCATCAGCGCAACCGCAACACTGACTGCCGTAGAGGGTCGCAAACTCTCATTCGACATCGTTGCCGAGGATGCACATGGAGTGATTGGCGAGGGCAAGCACACACGTTTTATCGTGGACAGAGAGCGTTTCTTGTCAAAAATAGCGCAGTAAAGCACTCTATTTGCCGTGGAATCATGGCAACTTTGCGAAAAAGTGGAGATTTATTTTGCAAAAACAAAAATAATCCCTACATTTGCACCACCAAAATCGGGAGATACCCATTTTGAACGATGAATTCGTAGCTCAGCAGGTAGAGCACAACACTTTTAATGTTGGGGTCCTGGGTTCGAGCCCCAGCGAGTTCACGCAGACAACCACCTTTTCGGGTGGTTGTTTTGTTTTGTGCAGTATCATAGAGCATTGGCTTGAATGCCTGCCATACATTCAACTTCGTCGGTCGAGGCACAATATCAGTCTAACCCATTGCCTATTGAAGCCCGACGCACTCCAATCCGCACATTATTCGTTCCTCTACCCTACCTTCGCAACCGTCTCGGAGATAAAATTTTGCTTTTTTGATTTGTATAGAGTATCTTTGCACGATTGTTTGCACGTGCGTAAGCGCACACAAAATTGCAGACCTCCCAAAATGTATAGAGATTAAAGAGATATTGTTATGTTTGAAAACTTAACCGACAAATTAGAAAGGTCGTTCAAAATCCTCAAAGGCGAAGGCAGAATTACCGAAATCAACGTGGCCGAAACCCTAAAAGAGATTCGTCGTGCGCTGATTGATGCCGACGTAAACTACAAGGTTGCAAAGACTTTCACCGACCAGGTGAAGCAGAAGGCATTGGGTCAGGATGTACTGAAATCGGTAAAGCCTGGTCAGATGATGACCAAGATTGTACGTGACGAGTTGGCAGCCTTGATGGGTGGCACCGCTACCGACATTAAGTTGGAGGGCACACCTGCCGTTATCCTTATCGCAGGTTTGCAGGGTTCTGGTAAAACCACATTCTCTGGAAAACTCGCATCGTTCATCAAAAGCAAGAAGGGTCGTCAGGTATTGCTCGTTGCAGGCGACGTATATCGTCCTGCGGCTATCGACCAACTCAAAATCCTTGGCGAGCAGGTAGGTGTACCTGTATATACCGAGGAGGGAAACCAAAACCCCGTACAGATTGCCGAGAACGCTATCGCCTACGCTCGACAGAACAACTACAACGTTGTAATTGTCGATACTGCGGGACGTTTGGCTATTGACGAGGCAATGATGCAGGAGATTACTGCTATCAAGGCCGCTGTAAAGCCTTCGGAAACCCTCTTCGTAGTCGATTCGATGACCGGTCAGGATGCAGTAAACACCGCTCGTGAATTCAACGAAAGACTCAACTTCGACGGCGTAGTTCTCACCAAACTCGATGGCGACACCCGTGGTGGTGCTGCGATTTCAATCCGCTCGGTTGTAGATAAACCGCTCAAATTCATTTCGAGCGGCGAGAAGATGGATGCTTTACAGGTATTCCATCCTGAACGTATGGCCGACCGTATCCTCGGCATGGGCGACGTTGTTTCGCTCGTAGAGCGTGCGCAGGAGCAGTACGATGAGGAGGAGGCTCGCAAGTTGAAGAAGAAGATTGTTAAGAATCAGTTTGACTTCAACGACTTCGTGGCTCAAATTCAGCAGATTAAGAGCATGGGCAACCTCAAAGACCTCGCATCGATGATCCCGGGCATGGGCAAGATGCTGCGTGGTGTGGAGTTCGACGATAACGTATTCAAGCAGACCGAGGCGATTATTGGCTCGATGACCCCTGCCGAGCGTGAGCATCCGGAGATTATCAATGCACGCCGCCGTGAGCGTATCGCTAAGGGCTCGGGTACAACCATGGCTGATGTCAACCGCTTGATGAAGCAGTTCGAGGATATGCGCAAGATGATGAAGATGGCCGCCGGCGGCAAGATGCGTATGCCACAGATGCCACGAGGTTTCAGAAGATAGTAAACCTTTCAAAAAAACGTAGAATAAAAGTAGTCCCAAGAACTTTTGGGACTACTTTTATTTTACACATTCCTCATTTAGTTCTATAAAATCCCTCTATTTCTCATCACTCAACCTCATTTTCCTGAACACAGCATTTGTCCGGACGTATTTTATTGGAATTTTTCCAATAAATAACTATCTTTGCTCGTTAAAACAACAAGATATAACGTTATGCATAAGAGCGGTTTTGTAAATATTATCGGCAATCCCAACGTGGGAAAAAGTACGCTGATGAATGCTTTGGTCGGCGAGCGACTCTCAATTATCACATCGAAGGCACAGACTACACGTCATCGTATTATGGGTATTGTCAACGGCGAGGATTTCCAAATTGTCTATTCCGACACCCCCGGAATTCTGAAACCAAACTACAAGTTGCAGGAGTCAATGATGAAGTTTGTGCGTGGTGCAGTATCAGATGCCGACATCATTCTCTACGTAACCGATACCGTCGAGCAGCAGAGCGAGCGCAATGCCGACATCTTGGACAAGATTCAGAAGAGCGGCATCCCTGTAATCTTGGTCATCAACAAAATCGACCTCACGAGCCAAGAGAAACTCGAACTCCTCGCAGCGGAGTGGAGAGAACGCCTGCCAGAGGCAATTATCATACCTGCATCGGCAAAGGAGAACTTCAACATAGGCGGCATATTTGACCATATTATCAAATTCTTACCTGAGGGTGAGCCGTTCTATCCGAAGGACACCTTGACCGACAAGACCCTGCGTTTCTTCGCATCGGAGATTATCCGTGAGAAGATTCTTACAAACTACGACAAGGAGATTCCATATTGCTGCGAAATCGAAATCGACTCGTACAAAGAGGAGGAAAATATCGACCGCATCAGCGCAACGATATATGTTGCTCGTGACTCACAGAAAGGCATTGTTATTGGTCACAAAGGAGAGAAACTCAAACGTGTTGGAAAGCAGGCACGTGAGGATATGGAGCAGTTCCTCGGCAAGAAGGTCTTTCTTCAACTTTTTGTCAAGGTAAATGACGATTGGCGCAATTCAGACAGGCAGTTGCGTCGCTTTGGTTACGAATTGGAATAGAGCAAATTGAAGCGCAAGATATACATATCGCTACTACTTATATGGTTGCTTCTCGGCAACCTCGGTATCACACGTGCGCAGTACAACCGTGAATATTTTTTCTGGGTTGGACGTCAGCAGATGATGCAGAACGAGTTTACCGAGGCCATCCGCACACTCAATGTATTATTGCGTTTCGATAGCGATGCATACGAGGGCTATTTCCTGCGAGGTATCGCCAAGTATAACCTCGACGACCTGATAGGTGCCGATACCGATTTCTCGATAGCCATCGAGAAGAATCCCGTATTCACAACTGCCTATACTTACAGAGCCATAACACGCTCCCGTTTAGGAAACTACGACGATGCACTTGCCGACTTCCGTGAGGCGATAGAACTTCGTCCCGATCTGCCTAATCCATATTTTAGCCGAGGTGTTACCCGCCTGCTGAATCAGCAATTCAAGGAGGCAATCGAGGACTTCAATCGCTTCATACGCTACGAAAAGAGGGTCTCGGACGCATATCTCAATCGTGGAATATGTCATCTCTACCTCAAAGACACGGTACAAGCGCACTTGGATTTCGACCTTGCAGTCAAAACTAATCGAGAGAATCCAAACTCGTATAACCGCCGTGGCTCACTCTACTTCGAGCAGAAACGATACAAAGAGGCCGAAGAGGATTTCAACAAGGCTGTGGAGAATGACTCGTTGTTGCCACTCTCCTACTTCAATCGAGCGTTGGTATATAACGCCACCAACCGTCCGATGCAGTCGCTAGCCGACCTTGACCGTGTGATAGCGCTTGATTCGACAAGTTCAATCACATATTTTAATCGTGCCATAGTTCGCACATCCGTAGGCGATTACAATCGTGCACTTGAAGATTACAATAAAGTAGCCGAGTACTCGCCCGACAACGTATTGGTCTATTACAACCGTGCAATTCTCAACTCCCATTTGGGCGATGTAAAACGAGCAATATCGGATTTTTCAAAGGCCATAGAACTCTATCCGGATTTTGCCAACGCCTATTTGGGTCGTAGCAATATGCGCCATATCTTACGTGATTACACAGGAGCACGCCGTGACCGAGAGACTGCGGAGCGCAAGATTGCCGAGTACAAATCCAGACTGAGCGACAGCACCTACTCGATATACGCCGATACAACCCGTCGTTTCGACCATTTGCTATCATTCGAGAGTAAGTTGGCAGGTTCATCGTTCGAGCGCATTGCTTCTCGCAACGTATCAAGCGACAATATGACCTTGTTGCCAATGTTCCGTTTTACATTCATGCATGCAGACACGCTCAATCGTGAACAATCGACCAAGCGTTTTCACTCTCAACGTGCGGAGGATTTTATACGCATGACCGAGAATCCGCTGATGACAATATCTCGTTTGGAGAATAACATCGCTGCCGACAGTCTTGTAAAGATACACCGCAACCTGAAAGAGCAAGTGCGTCGTACCGAGAAGAAGGAGTGGCACCACTACTTTGAACTTGCCATAAGTGAGTCTCTTATTAAGCAATATACAAACGCTATAACAAACTATACATTAGCGATTGATGCCAACCCTGTTAATCCATTCCTTTACCTGAACAGAGCGGCGACACGTGCCGAGATGATTGACTTTATCTCCTCGATTGACAACACCTACCACCGCATCTCTATTGAGAGTGATCCGGCCAATCGTCTTCGCAATACACATAGTCGCTCGTATAACTACGACGATGCAATATCCGACCTGAACAAGGCGATAAAACTCCACGCAGGATTTGCATATGCCTATTACAATAGAGCAAACCTCTTGGCGCTATCAGGACGACTACCGGAGGCGTTTGACGACTACACAAAGGCAATAGAATTAAACCCTCACTTTGCCGAGGCGTACTATAACCGAGGTCTTATACAAATATATATGAAGGATACCCGCAAGGGTTGTTTAGATATCTCAAAAGCAGGAGAACTCGGAATAAACGAGGCTTATGAAGTTCTGCGCAACTATTCGAGAACAGATAATTAACACAAATAATAACTTAAATTATGACAGAAACTATTCGTAAAAATTTGAACGACCACGCATGGGCTCGTTGGACAGCAATGGTTATGATTGCTCTGATGATGCTCTTTGCACACATGTTCGTTGATGTCATCTCGCCGCTCAAAGAACTTATTCAGCAGCAGCGTGGCTGGACATCTGATGTATTTGGCACCTATGCCGGCTCGGAGTATCTGCTCAACGTATGGGGTTTCCTTATCGTTGCAGGTATCATCCTCGACAAGATGGGCATCCGCTTTACCGGCGAGTTATCGGCAGCGGTTATGCTCATAGGAGCGTGCATCAAGTATTATGCTGTAAGCGAGGCTTTCACAGGTACCGGCTTGGAGTCCTGGTTGAACTCTTGGTGGGTAGATATGCCGGCAAGCGCTAAACTCGCATCGCTTGGCTTTATGATCTTCGGTTGCGGTTGCGAGATGGCAGGTATCACAGCATCGAAGGCTCTTGCAAAGTGGTTTGAGGGCAAGGAGATGGCTTTGGCTATGGGTCTTGAAATGGCTTTGGCACGTGTTGGTGTATTCTTCATCTTCACCATCTCGCCTCGTCTTGCGGGTATCGGTGGTCTCAATCCTTCGGTTGTTCGCCCCGTAGCATTCTGCACAGCATTGCTCCTTATCGGACTGCTCTGCTACACTATCTTCTGCCTGTTGGACAAGAAACTCGACACACAGCGTGGCGAACTCAACGCCACATCAGACCCGGAGGAGGAGTTTCACCTTTCGGATATTGTTAAGATCTTTGGCAGTCGCCTTTTCTGGATTGTTGCAATGCTCTGCGTACTCTACTACTCGGCAATATTCCCATTCCAGAAGTTTGCTGCCAATATGTTGCAGAGCAACCTCGGCATCTCGGCTACCGAGGCTGCCGACATCTTCCGTTGGTTCCCTATCGGTGCTGCCTGCATCACCCCACTGCTCGGTTGGTTCCTCGACCGCAGAGGTAAGGGCGCAACAATGCTTATCCTCGGCGCAATCCTTATGATTGTTTGCCACACAATATTTGCACTCGTATTGCCGGCATTCCCTCACAAACTTATCGCATACTGCGCAATTATCGTTCTCGGACTCTCATTCTCACTCGTACCTGCCGCTTTGTGGCCTTCTGTTCCGAAGATTATGGACAAGCGCTATCTTGGTAGTGCATACTCGCTCATCTTCTGGGTACAGAACTTTGGTTTGAGCGGAACTCCTATACTCATTGGTTGGGCGCTGGAAAAGACCAATCCGGGCGTTGCCGAGCAGATTGCTGCTGGCGTAGAGGGCGTTGCATATAACTACACCGTTCCGATGTTGTTGTTCGCAAGTCTTGGAGTTTTGGCACTACTCTTCGCCCTCTGGTTGAAGGCTGACGACAAGCGCAACGGCTACGGTTTGGAGTTGCCAAATATCAAATAAGAGGGCCCGAAAGTTCCCCTTTTCTCGGCGGTGAAAATCAATTCACCGCCGATTTTGTTTATTTGCGATTCTTTTACTACATTTGTACTCGTAATATATAAAAATAATGGGCGAAATTGCTCCATAAGGGTATAGAATACCCCTCCCCGAATTTTCGGGGGGGGGTATTTCGTTGATTATCAGCAAGTTACAAAAGAAATAACAAACTAAAATTCAAATACTATGAAAAAACTTTTACTTTTATTGGCTTTGGTCGGAATGACATTTACAGCCTGCACCGAAGGCGGTGGCGAACTCGATGAAAATGGCAATGGAGGCAACGGCGGTGCAACTCCGGTGAAGAACAACATCATCGAATACACCACTACCGACGCTTTACCTCTTGGTCCTTACAACACAGATGCGTTCGGAGCGGATATTATGTCCAACACCTACGAAAATGGCAAGGGTGTGTTGGTTTTCGAGAACGATATAACCACTATCGGTAAGCAAGCGTTTTATCAGTGTGCCCGATTGAAGAGTGTGGTTTTACCAAATAGCATTACCGAGATTGGTGAGAATGCATTCGCTCAATGTACAGCACTGAAAAGTGTGAAATTTGGCGACAAAGTTGAATCTTTTGGTGACTCTGCATTCAATGGTTGTACAGATATTACCACAATTGATCTACCGAATAGCTTAACTGCGATTGGCAATGGCACATTCCGTGATTGTAAGGGCTTGGAGAGTATTACTCTTTCTGATAATATTACAGAGCTCGGAGAGCGTGCATTCTATCTTTGCGATGCATTGAAAGAGGTAGTAATTGGCAACTCGGTGCCAGCTATCAAATACAATACTTTTTCGGAGTGCAAATCATTGTCAAGCATAACCCTTGGTGAGAATGTCGCAGAGATTGGCAACAATGCATTCAATAATTGCCAAGTATTGGAGAATATTGTCATTCCTGACAAATGTACATCTATTGGCAAAAATGCATTTAACAACTGTAAGGCCTTGGCAAGCATCTCGATTGGCTCGGGCGTCGCTCAGATCGGCAACAGCGCCTTCAACGAATGTAGCGCACTTGTTGATGTGAATATCAAAAGTCTCTCTTCTTGGTGTAAGATTAAGTTCGACTCTACCTCGGCTAATCCACTCTATTATGGTGGAGATCTTCTTCTCAACGAATCAAAGGTTACAAGTTTAACCATCCCTTCGGATGTTACCGAGGTTTTGACATACTCATTCTATAATTATGCTGATTTGACCGATGTAACCTTCCATGACAAGGTTACCGCTATTGGTTCTTCTTCATTCTATAACACATTGGCTCTTGCTACTATCACATTCAAAGGCGCAACCCCGCCAACTGTGGCAAGTAACGCCTTCGGCACAGGCGATACTGCTCGTGAGGCTGACCCTGTCATCTATGTTCCAAATGGTAGTTATGCCGGCTATCTGAATAGCGATTGGCCAAAGAACTATAAGCAGTGGATTTCGGCAAATAGCAGCGAACTTGGAGAAGGCTTTATCATCGAATATACAACCTCAGACAATAACATCGCTAATGTAAGAGACTCTTTTGGCGATGCAAAAATAATCTCTCATACCTATGAGAATGGCAAGGGTACAATCCTTTTGTCAGCCCCTGCCACTACCATTGGTTACGAAGCCTTCTACGGCTGCAATAAATTGAATTCTATCACAATCCCTAATAGCGTGACTTCGATTGGACGGTATGCATTCGATAGTTGCCGCAGCCTGACAAGTGTAACAATCCCTGATAGTGTCTCTTCGATTGAAATGTATGCATTCAGGGGTTGCAGCAGCCTGACAAGTGTAACAATCCCAGATAGCGTTACTTCGATTGGATATGAGGCATTCGATGGTTGCAGCAGCCTGACAAGTGTAACAATTGGCAAAGGTCTTACCACAGTTAACGAGAAAGCGTTCTACAATTGCAGCAAGCTAAAAAGTGTCTATATCTCTGACTTGGCGGCTTGGTGTAATATTGATTTTGAGAAAAATAACTCCAACCCATTGTGTCAAGGAGGAAAGCTTTTTATCAATGGTAAAGAAGCCGCAGAAGTAGTAATCCCTGACGGTGTTACCTCTATTAAGAAATACACATTCTACGGTTGCAAAGGTTTGACAAGTGTTACAATCCCAGATAGCGTTACTTCGATTGGAAGTTATACATTCTATAATTGCACCCCGCTGGCAAGTGTTACAATTGGCAAAGGTCTTACCACAGTTAACGAGAAAGCGTTCTACAATTGCAGCAAGCTAAAAAGTGTTTATATCTACGACTTGGCGGCTTGGTGCAAGATTTATTTTGCAAGTAGCTATGCCAATCCACTTTATAATAAAGCAAAATTATATTTGAATAATACCGAGGCCTCCGATCTTGTAATCCCTTCGGATATTACCGAGATTAAAAAGTATGCATTCTATGGTTGCGGCAACCTGACAAGTGTTACAATTCCGGAGAGTGTTACTAAGATTGGAGATAATGCAATCTACAACTGTTCAATGCTGGAGAGTGTTCATTTCAATGGCACTACCCCTCCAACATTATCAAGTGACACTTTTAGTATTAACTACTCCGACTCAACTAAAAATCCTAAAATATATGTTCCAAGCGGTGCTGAGGCGGCCTACTTATCAAGCACCTGGAATATTACACATAAGAGTTGGATAGTGTTTGACACTACTAAGGATCCTAACATGCCGAGCAATAGCAATTATACAATAAAATACACGACATCGGATGACAAGATGCTAACTAACTTAGATTTTGGAGACAACATGTTGCATCACATCTATGTTGATGGAACAGGTACATTGATTTTTGGAAACAAGGTTACTTCGATTGGAGAGCGTGCATACTATGGTTGCAGCAACCTGACAAGTGTAACAATTCCTAATAGCGTTACTTCGATTGGAGGGCGTGCATTCTCTGGTTGCAGCAGCCTGACAAGTATAACAATTCCTAATAGCGTCACTTCGATTGGAGAGTTTGCATTCTCTGCTTGCAGTAGCCTGACAAGTGTAACAATCCCAGATAGCGTTACTTCGATTGGAGCAAATGCATTCTATTATTGCGACAGTTTGACAAGTATAACAATTCCTAATAGAGTTACTTCGATTGGAGAGTATGCATTCCAAGGTTGCAGCAGTTTGACAAGTGTTACAATTCCTAATAGCGTTACTTCGATTGGAAGTTTTGCATTCCAAGGTTGCAAGGGTGAATTAACTGTAAATTGTAATATTCCAGGTTCATTTCTTAACGCAAGCCATGATCGGTATGAAGCTGCATTTTGGGGGTCTAAATTTACCAAAGTCACTATCGGTAATAGCGTTACTTCGATTGGAAATGCCGCATTCTCTGGTTGCAGCAGCCTGACAAGTGTAACAATTGGCAATAGCGTTACTTCGATTGGAAGTTCTGCATTCCATGGTTGCGAAGGCCTAACAAGTATTACAATTCCTAATAGAGTTACTTCGATTGGAGGGCGTGCATTCGCTGAGTGTAGCAACTTAACAAGTGTAACTATTGGTAATAGCGTCACTTCAATTGGAGATTCTGCATTCCAAGATTGCAGCAGTCTGACAAGTGTATATTGCAAGCGAACAACTCCGCCAGAGGGAACTTCTTACATGTTTTGGGGTGTCGAGAAGAGAAATATAAAGGTTTATGTGCCACGCAATTCGGTAGAGGCATATAAGGCGGCATCAGGTTGGAGAGAGTTATCATATATAGAAGGATATTATTAAATAAAATCTTTGACAATTAAAATTTAATTATGGCGAAAGTAATTGTAATTAAGGGCGCAAAAGATGCGGGTAAAACCACCGCATTGAGGTATATTATGGAAGTTTTAATATATCTTGGAGCACGAGTAACTATATACAAGCCTTATAATAAAACATATATTTACAGAGGTGATTTCGAGGCTGAATTAGTGTTGAGAGGAAAGACGATTGCAATACGCTCGATGGGGGACAGTCCTAACGCTGCACCATCTTACATCAAGCAGCATAGCAGTAGCGATATAGTAATTGTTGCAACTCGCAACGAGCCTGATTTTACAAATAGAATAGGCTCAGTTCCTGATACTTTGTGGTTCGACAAGGATATTAACCATGGCAAACCATATGAGGATCAATACAACGACTTGGGCGACTTTGTTCGCAAAGTAGTTGGCGAAATACAGCAACTGATACCATAGTTTATAAAAGACCACGCAAAAGAGGAGCCCCCAAAAGTTTTTCATCCAAACTCTTGGGGGGCTCCTCTTTTCAAGCCTCCTTATTTCGTTTTATTATAGACCTCTACAATCTTATTGCACATCGCTTCCCACGAAAATCGCTTGCGTTCCTGGACGATATTACAACGAAAACGTTCGAGATTATTGTTCTGATAGAGTTGTTCTATGGAGTCTATAACGCCATCCACAGTCGGAGGGCAGACATATCCCACCTTATCGTCAGGAACAATCTCCGGCAGACCGCCCACCTCGGTAACAATCATCGGCGTGCAGAAATTATAGGCTATCTGCGTAACGCCGCTCTGCGTTGCCGTACGATATGGCAAAACGAGTGCATCCGCCACCGAGAAGTAGTATTTCACATCACTATCAGCGATAAATCGATCATGCAGAATCACTTTTCCACCCAGGCACTCCAACATCGCCTCGTAGCGCTCCTTGTCTTCGTAGAACTCGCCCGCAACAATGAGACGCAAATCATCTCTTTTGCGAGACACCTCCTGCCATGCTTCAAGCAAAATGTCCAAACCTTTATATTCTCGAATAAGACCAAAGAATAGCAGATATTGCAGATTAGCATCAAGTTGTAGTGCTCGGCAAGCCTCATCACGCTCTACCCTATTGCCAAAGTTCGAGAACATAGGATGCGGCGAGAAGAGTGCGGGAGCCGAAGTATAAGCGGCAAGTTCTCCGCCCACCTGATCCGACATATAGACAAAACCATCCACTGCACTAAGATAGTAGCGGTTAAACGGCTTGTCAATGATATGGTGTTCGTGTGGCTCAACGTTATCTATCTGACAGACAAACTTCGTATGACCATTCGAGCGGGCAATACGTGCGATAGTGCCGAAACATGGAGCCATAAACGGGGTCCAATACTTCATTACAACCATATCTGGACGCTCACGACGCAGACGCAGGCCGAGCATAATCCAGTTGAACGGATTGCAGGTATTCATCACTCGCTCTATATGCAAATCCTGCGGTGCAGGCTTATCGTCGGTCTGGCTCTTGCCGGGGAATAGGAACGAAGGATATTGCAACGAAAAGGTGTATATCTTCACCTCATCGCCACGACGCTGATACTCCCTCGCCATAGTCTCCATGATGGACGCCAATCCGCCTCGATACGGGTGTGCAGGGCCTAAAACTACGATTTTCATATACCTTGTACTATATATCAAGCGTAAAGGTACGATATTTCGCAGGGATTAGCAACTATTTGTGCGGTTTATTCTTCTTTGCTACATTTTTGCTATGAGCGGTGGACTGTAACATCAGGTATTGCGAGCCATAATCGATCATATTCTGCGCCTCGGTACGGAATATATCAAGATGATGCTCCTCCTCTGCCGACATCTCCTGAAAGAGCAACTGCGACACCGCATCGTTCTCCTCGGCACATAGGTGCGCATACTCGTTATACGAATCTACCGTATTCTGCTCCAACTTCACTGCAAACTCAAACGCCTCTCGAACATCTCGTATCGGCTGCGTCGGAAATGCAGGATTCATATTTACCTCGCCACCCAAGAAGAGAATTCGTTCGGCAATCTCCTCGATATGGTGCATCTCCTGTATCGAAATACTACGCATAATTGAGGCCAAATGCTCGTAACCGGCATCCTCAAAAATCGTATGAAAATAGATGTATTGAAGAGTGGTGGATATCTCCTTTCCCAGAGCCTCATTCAGGCGTTTGATACTACGCTGATATTTGGCAGCCGTCTCATGTTGTGTCTTTTCTATAACCTGTTCCATAATAAAAGAGTTTGGCATCGATCAAACAAATTCGATGCCAAACCCAACACTTAAACGCCTAACCTATCGCCACTCTATTGAGGCACGACAAGCGACAACTCCGCCGTCGTCTTTCACCTCAAACAGCGAAAGATTTTCACGCTGCTCATACCCTACCATAAGCGTCTGACCCAGACGACATTCACGCATAAAATGCACATCCAAACGGAAGGCTCTCTCCTCTCGCATATAGTCGATTGGCAGCATATCGATCATCAGTGCAATATAACGCATTGTATTGACGTGACAATTGAAGTCAATGTCGCTATAAACAACCTTATGCTCAACCACTTGCGTCGGCGCTACTCCAAGTACTTTTCGAGGAGCATCGCACGGCGACGGACAGTCATACATATGCTCCTTGAAGGCTTCGTACATCTCTTCGAGATTTATCGGCACTCGTCGCTCAAAATCAATCATACACCACTGCGACACGGCACGAGCGAAATAGTCGCCGTCGGCACTATGCAACTCAAAGTTTCGAGTCGAAAGCATGCGTGTATTGGCATTGACCCAGGTCGCAACATCGTACTCTGTATATTGTTTCGGACGGTAATCCATCTCGATGGCAAAACGTGATAATACCCACGAGCGTTTGCTTTCCGAAAGGGTATCAAGACCGAAGCCTCTACCCATAGCATCAACACCTGCGGTATTGAATATCGCCTGACAGATAGAGTCCACGGTTGCACGCAACGTGAAATCCACATTCTGTGTCTCTACTTTATGTCTGTATATATTTTTAGCACCCATATTCAATCAATATTTATGTGTAATGATTGCAAAGGTACACCTTTTATCACAAATCAACAATATTTATAACTTTTAGAACGTTATACGGGATAAAAGCGACGGATGATTAAACATAGCGATGTCAAGAGTTGTTTTTTCAATAAAAAAGGTATATTTTTGCCACATATTAATTTGAATAAATGTGTAGTTATGGGTATAATTGTGAAATTGGCTAACATAATGGCAAAAAGAAAGATTACGCTCGGAGAACTCGCCGAGAGGATAAATATCACCCCTGCCAATCTTTCAATCCTCAAAACAGGCAAGGGCAAGGCCATCCGTTTCTCGACACTCGAAGCGATATGCCACGAGTTGCGCTGTCAGCCTGGGGACATCCTCGCTTTTGATGAAAAATAGGGGCATTAAAAACTCTTCGCCGACAAAAAAACTTCCCAAAATTTGGAAAAGTCACGGGGGGGGGTATATTTGCCACTGCAATTGCAAATAGAGTAAAACTTAACAAATAAAAAGATGAAAAGATTATTTTTCTTGGCAATCGCTTCCGTAATGGCGATTTCCGCAATGGCACAGCACACTGCCGAGCCTGCATATCCGGTTCTCCCGACCGACCCTGCATTGCGCACGGGTAAGTTGGCAAACGGTATGCGTTACTACATTCGCCACAATGACAAGCAGAAGAACTTGGCAGACTTCCATATCATTCACAATGTGGGTGCTATTCAGGAGGCAGACAATCAGCAGGGTCTTGCGCACTTCCTTGAACATATGGCCTTCAACGGTACTATCAACCTTCCGGGCAAGATGCTCATCGAGTATTTGGAGAAGATTGGTGTGAAGTTCGGAGCAAACCTCAATGCAGGTACATCGTGGGACTACACCGAGTATATGATGAAGGATGTTCCCGTAGAGCGTCAGGGCGCAATCGACACCGCTATGCTCGTTCTCCACGACTGGTCACATTTCATTGAGTTGAAGCCTGAGGAGATTGACTCCGAGCGTGGTGTGATTATGGAGGAGTTGCGTACTCGTGACGGCGCAAGCTGGCGTTCTACTATTGCCCTTATCAAGGCAGTCGGTAAGGGTACTCTCTATGAGCACCGTAACCTTATCGGCCACTTGGAGGGTTTGAAATCATTCTCTTACGACGACATCCGTACATTCTACGATAAGTGGTACCGTCCTGACTATCAGGCCGTAGTAGTTGTCGGAGATATTGACGTAGATAAGATTGAGGCTCAAATCAAGAACTTGATGTCGGATATTCCTGCACCTGCACCGGATGCTCCGCAGAAGGATGTTATCGTTGTTCCTGACAACACTGAACCTATCATCTCAATCTTCGAGGATCCTGAAATGGTCGAGAGCGATGCCACAATCTACATCAAGCGTGCCGCTCTTCCTCATAATATGCGTAACACAATCGTTGCCGAGCAGTTATCGCTTATCAATGCTCTTGGTTCTGAGATGGCTAATGCCCGTTTGGAAGAGATTGCAATGAAGCCTAATGCTCCTTTCAACCAGGCATATATCCACAACGGTGGTGTGGGTCTTTGCCCTACTCTCGACATGCTCTCGTGCGGTGTTACAACCAAGGACGGCGGTTTGAGCAACGGTTTGGAGGCTGCATACACTGAGTTGGAGCGTATTCGCCGCCACGGATTTACCGACGGTGAGTTCGAGCGTGCAAAGCAGAGCGTTTTGCGTCGTGAGGAGCGTTCTTATGCTAACCGCAACGACCGCAAGAATGCCGAGTATGTACGTCGCTATACAAGCAACTTCCGCAAGAATACCGCTATGCCGGATGCAGAGGTTGAGTGGAAGACCGATAGCACACTTATCGCCAACCTACCTTTGGTTGCAATCAATCAGGTATTTGCACAATACATCACCGATCACAACAACGTAATCGTGGTTAATGCTCCTAAGAAGGAGGGAGTTACAAACCCTACCGAGAGTGACATTCTTGCCATTATTACAAAGGTAAAGAGTTTAGAAATAGCACCTTATGCAGACAATAGCGTAAAGGAGCCTCTCATCAGCAATGTTGCTGCATTGAAGGGTTCAAAGGTTAAGAAGAGTAGCACAAATGAATCTCTTAACGCAACCGAGTGGACTCTCAAAAATGGCGTAAAGGTTGTTGTTCGCCCATCGGATTTCAAGGCTGATGAGGTTTGCGTGAAACTCATTTCTAACCACCACGGTCTTGCAAATTTGAGCGATGAGGACTACAACACCGGTGCATTGCTCTCTACCCTTATGTCTAATCAGGGAATATCTAAGTTTTCTACTACCGAACTGCGAAAGCAGTTGTCAGGCAA
This sequence comes from Alistipes sp., assembly GCA_045659425.1. GTDB lineage: Bacteria > Bacteroidota > Bacteroidia > Bacteroidales > Rikenellaceae > Alistipes. Next base: position 33,375 of record JAZOWW010000033.1, read on the forward strand.
GTCTGCGAGCGTTCACTTGGGCGTAGGCGACTACACTTCATCTGTTACTGGCTTCGGCTCGCCAAAGGACTTGGAGACACTCATGCAGTTACTCTATCTGACCTTCGCAGAGCCTCGCTTCAACGAGGATGACTTCAACGTAACAATGGGTCAGTTGAACAGTTATGTGGCAAACCTCACAAGCAACCCTGACTTCCTTGTAGGCACAGAGATTCAAAAGACCCTCTACGGCAACTCTCCACGTCGCCAGCAGATCTCTCCTGAGTTGCTCGGCAAGATTACTTTTGAGCGTTTGGAACCGGTATATAGAAGCCTCATTGCTAACATCAACGACTTCGATGTTTACATCACAGGTAACGTTAATCTGGACACACTCAAACCTCTGGTAGAGAAGTACATCGGCTCAATCAATTCATCCAAGAAGTTAACTCCGAAGACTGACGACGGCGTACGCTACGTTAAGGGCGAAGTTGTGAACGATTTCCGTGTTGCGATGCAGCAGCCAAAGGTTGGCGTATATCGTTTCTACACAGGCGAGATTCCATACACCTTGGAGAACAAGATAGCCATGGGCTTCCTTTCAAGCGCACTTACCTCTCGCTATACCGTATCTATCCGTGAGGAGAAGGGCGGAACTTACGGCGTAGGCGTAGGCGGCAGACTCTCTGACAAGTTCGAGCCTAACTATATGCTCCAAATCCAGTTCGACACCAACGAACAGATGGCTGATGAGTTGAGCGAAATCGTTGTAGCAGAGTTAAAGAAGATTGCAGAGCAAGGTCCACTTGCTACCGACATCGACAAGACCCGTGAGTATCTGCTCAAAGAGTGGCAGAACCAACTCCGTGACAACCACACTTGGTTGCAGTTTATCGACATGTACTACAACAATGGTCTCGACTACCCTGCTTTGTATGAGCAGACCGTAAAGGAGATGAGCGCAGAGAAGATTCAGGCTTTGGCGCAGAAGATTCTCTCGGACAACAATATGGTATATGTTGTAATGCGTCCACAGAAGTAACACATTAGAGAAATACAATCTTTTGTGAGGAGGTTTTCGTTATCGAAGATCTCCTCCTTTTTATTTTCTCCCAGGGAAATATAAGGGATATATTTTGCGTTTATTCATAAAATCTTCCATAAATGGAAGGCTGGTATTAAAAGTTTTCATATATTTGTTGGCCTAATTTGCGTATATGTGCGCATACACGAGCGATAAAGCGACATTTATTGCACAAAAATTTGAATATAAATTATTAAATATTAACACTTTAACAAAACTTTTATGAAAAACATTTGGAAATCGATTCTTCTTTCAGCAGTTGTGCTGACAGCAGGATTTGCTATTTCTTGCGCCCCTGAGGAGATTGGTGACGACAAGAAAGCGGTGATTACCATCAACCCTACATCTTTGGCAGCAACCGTTGCTGATGGTGTAACAGCCACTCTTACCATTACAACCAATGGTACCTGGACGGCTAATCTCGACAACTCGATTGAGGATAATGTGACTATCGAGCCGGCAGCAGGTTCAGGCAACGCTACCGTAACGGTCACTATTCCGCCTCATGCAGCCCGCATCTTCGACATTACATTCAACACTGAGAAGCCTCGTGTGATTGAAGGTTTTGCATTTATCTCGAAGGCAAAGGCTTCTCTTAAAGTATATCAGAATGAGGGAGGCGTTGATGAGAATAACTATCTCTACTATGAGGACTGCGGCAAAAGCGTAGAGAAGGGTTCCGACGGCTACTGGCCATACACTTCCGATTACGCAAATTGGTCACGTGAGGGCGAGGGTCAGTCAGATGTTCAATACGGCGGTTCAAGTTCTTCTGTACGAAATTCAGGATCAAAGTACGATCCGGTAGATGCATCTTATGTTTCGGGTCCTCCTTACATCTTCCTCAATGGTGCAACTCAGGTATTCGAAATCAAGAAGATTGCTTTGGATGGTCAAACCGAGAATCTCTCGTTCTCATTCTCCATTTCTGCACAGGATGGTTATAGCGGCAACCCTACTTTTGCAGCACCTAATAATAACACCGTTAAGTTGGCCGTAAGTATAAATGGCAGCCAGTGGTCACCGGTAGAGTTTACTGCAAATCCTGACGGCGGCAACGGCTGGTATCACGCCGTAAGTAGTTTCAAGGTTCCGGCAGGTTCTACTGAACTCTATGTACGTTTCAGCGGTTACAACCCACCATCAAGCGGTGGTCTTCGTCTTGACGACTTCAAACTCGTTGAAGGCGGAAATGGTAGTGACTTGGAGGTACAGGAGGTTGTACCTGCAACATTGGCAGAGATTACCAAGGAGGGTCTTTACAAAGTTAGCAATGCTACCGTTATAGCGACATATGCCCGTGGTGTACTCTTAAAGGACAGCAGCAACGCTATGTTGTTGGCATACCTCGGCGAGACTGACCTCGGTTACAAGGAGGGCGATATTATCAATATTGAAGGTAGCGTAGGCACATATAACACCAGCCTCCAATTCGGCGAAGGTTCAAAGATTGAGAAGGTTGGAAGCACTACCGTTAACCACGGCACTCCGACCACATTCTACTACGATATGCTCTTGGATTACGGCCAAACATCTTCTCCTGATATTATCTATGTAAATTACGTTGGAAAACTCTCTTTGAGCAGCAACTCAACATCCGGACAGACCTACTACAACATCGTTTTCGATGAGGGTGGCGAAGTTCAGGGCTCTATTCAGTATCCTCGTGATGCAGAGTTGGTCAAGTCGTTCGAGGGTAAGTATGTAAATGTTACCGGATACCTCATCGGCTGGACATCAAGCGGTAAGTATGTTTCGACAATGTACACCGAAATCACCGAGAATGCGAATGTAATCTCTCTCAACGTAACCCCAGCATCCCTGAACTTCGGTGTAGATGGAGGCTCGCAGGATGTTTCATTCTCAACCGGCAGCCTTGGCGAGCAGCAAGTATTTGCTACCCTTTCGGGCGACAATGCCGACAAGTTCACCGTATCGGAGCCGGCAAACGGAAAGGTTACCGTAACCGCTCAGGCAAACACCTCTGACAGCGCATACAATGCAACACTGACAATCTACATTGCATTAACTGCCGATGGCGAGCGTGCAGCAGAGAAGAGCGTAAAGATTTCACAATCTACACCAAATGCATCGAAACTCGAACTCACTGCCGAGGATATTAATACTATCGACTTCGGTGGTGCAAGCAGTTACACCTCATGGGAACTCACATCTGCAAGTGGCGATGTTTGGGTTGGATGTTCATATCCAAGAAAAGAGGGATACCTGCAACTTGGTTGGGATACCGACACTACCAAGGCGGCTTCAACATCATTCTTAATGACCCCATCTCTTGGCGGCAAGAAGATTTCAAAGGTAATAATTACCCCTGATGCGAAGACAACCAATAGCCGTAACTTCGCAGTCTTCTCGGAGGACTTCGTATATGCAGGCGAGACTCCAACCGAGGCAAAGGCTAAGGCTTACGCAGTATCGGCAGCAACAGTCAAGGGTTCTACCACTCCGCTGACAATCGATTTGAGCGGCGTAACCACTACCGACAAGGTTATCATCCGTGTAATCGGTGGTGCAGCGTATGTATCAAACATCACTATTGAGTTCGCTCAATAATTTAGTTTTAATCACTCCTTCGGCGGAGTTCCTACTCTGCCGAAGGAGATTCAATCAAAACAATTAAAGACGAAAATCTCCACAAGGAGATAGATGAAAAGAGATAAACAATGATAAAACACTCTTTCATATTGAGAGTTTGTGCCGTAATAGCGTTAGCACTTTGTTTTGCAGGCTGTCACAACGGAGGTGATGATGTATGGTCGCCATATATATCAAAAGCAACCATCACATACACATCAACAGGCCATGCGAAGAGTTCCATTATAGGCAACACTTCGGGTGACCCTCGCTACACTTGGAGTTTAACAATTACCGAGGGTAACGAGTTCTGCACGTCGGAGACTCTGCAAGGCTCGGTAGGCAACCGTTTTATTCTCAAATTCGCAGAGAACGAGACGGATAATGTTCGCTATGCCTCGGCTACAATCAGATTCTCGGATGGATACACCAACACTTTCCGCATCAAGCAACTTGCCAAGGGCGACAACTCGGAGTATAATCGTGAGTGGGGAGAGCAGCCAGAGTATAGCAACAGCGGCAATGCCAATTTAGTTCACAAGACCTACTTCACCACCCTTTCGAACGGCAAGAGAGTTCGTAATTACTCCATCTGCTTCGACACGGAAAAGAAGGTTGCTCATTGGGTTGCGTATCCGATACATTCGAGTTACACAAACTACCCTAATTACGATGCCGACACCTCCGGAGGTCGCACCAATGCTTGGGCATTCGATGACGCAGTAACAGAATACTCTGCGACAAGTAACAGCCATTATACAATTCTGCGCTACGACTATACCAATCCTAAGATTGATGCCAAGTATCAGGCCAATATCGTCAGTGGAGGCTTCGGAAATAACTCCTTGGGCGAACGTCTTGACCGAGGTCACATGCTCCCGTCAGCATCTCGTTTGGCATCATATCAAACCAATGCGCAGACCTTCTACGCAACCAATATTATGCCACAGCAGAGCGACTTCAACCAGAAAGTTTGGGGTACTTTGGAGGGTAAGGTGCGTGATGCTAAATGTTCCGACACTATCTTTGTCGTAACGGGTACACTCTTCAAGAACAGCCCGACATTTACCTCACGTGAGCGCACAATCACTCGCCCGTCACACTGCTTCAAACTGTTGTTGCGTACCAAGAGTGGCACAACCAGAAAGAAGATCTCGGACATCAAGTCCGCAAGCGAACTAAAATGTATTGCATTTCTCTTTGAGAATACCACTGCGGGCGCTTCGACATCAATTAGTCAGGCAGTAACCTCCGTGGCAGAGATTGAGGAGTTGAGCGGATTTACCTTCTTCCGCAATCTCGACCCATCGATTGCCGATGAGGTAAAGAGACAGAAAAACCTCTCGGATTGGGGATTTTAAATAGAATAACAATAAAGAAATTATAATATGAAGAGATTTTTAATCGCCTTTATGTTGGTTGCAGGAGTACTGCTTACCTGCTTTGCGCAGAAACCGCACAAAGTTGTATTCTACAACCTGGAAAACCTCTTTGACACCATCAACGACCCTGACAAGCACGACGAAGAGTTCCTACCTGAGGGTGCGAAGAAGTGGAATTCGGTTAAGTATCAGAAGAAGTTGAGCAATATGGAGCGTGTACTGTTTGATATTGCACTCTTCGACAAGAACTTCCCTGCCGTAATCGGTGTATGCGAGATTGAGAATCGTTTGGTACTCGAAGATTTGATTTCACAGCCGAAACTATCACACGGCAACTACCGCATCGTGCATTTCGATTCGCCTGATGCTCGTGGTGTGGATTGCGCATTCCTCTATCGCCCCGATGTCTTTAAGTTGGAGGGCAGCAAGGCGGTAAAGTTCGAGATGCCTGGAATGCCAAACTTCCGCACTCGTGACCTTGTGACAATGTGGGGAACTATCGACGGAGAGCCGTTCTACTTCCTCGTTTCACACTGGCCATCACGCCTGGGTGGCAAGGAGGCGTCATCGCCAAAGCGTGAGGCGGCAGCAGCACAGTGTCGTCGCCTGGCAGACTCTGTTCGCAAGGCTAACCCTTCGACCAAAGTTGTGATTATGGGCGACCTTAACGACGATGCTACCGACAAGAGTATTACAGAGGTTCTCGGAGGCAAAGGCAACATCAAGAAACTTGTCGATGGCGATATGTACAACCCGTTCGTCGCTTTGCTGAAAGCAGGATACGGAACACTCGGTTATCGTGATGCCTGGAACCTCTTCGACAACATCGTCGTTTCGGAGAACTTAGCAACAGGTTCAACCGGCGAGTTGAAGTTGAAACAGGCCGAAGGCTCGAAGTACTACGGCAACATCTTCACACGCCCTTACATGATTCAGCGTGAGGGTCAGTACAAGAACTATCCGCTGCGTACGTTTGTAGGCAACAACTTCCAGTCGGGCTTTTCCGACCACTTCCCGGTATATATCTATATCGCTAAATAAGAAGACAATAAAAACAAAATAGGTTATGAAACTAAAATTTTTACTTTGGATTGTAGCCGCTATTGCGGCTGTGGCTGCGGGAATATTCCTGCTCAGTCCGAAGGATGAGAAGCAACAAGCGGAGAGCGAGGCAGTTGAGGCAGTTGAGACCATAGAGGTTGAGACTCCTGCTGCCGAAGAGCAGAGCGTTGATACTCCACACGAGGCAGAGAACGTTGCCGAGGTTGAGTCAACGGCCGCAACGACCGCTCAGCCTACCAAGGAGCAACCCGCTCCATCAAAGCCAACCGCAAAGGCTGCTACCCCATCCGAGGATAAGACTAAAAACACTCCGACAGAGGTTAAAGAGACAAGCGTTGCCCCTACAACAACAGAGCCTGCAACAACAGAGCCGTCGCAGAGCGAGAGCAAACCTGCAACACAGCAGACTGTCGTTGTAAGCACAGTTCCCGTAACAGAGGGTCAACAGGTAATCGCTACAACTATCCCTCCAACAGAGGGTCAGCAGGTGGTAGCAACAACCGTCATGCCTTCAAATGGTCAGCAAGTTGTTGTTCCTGCCGATGGTCAGCAGATTAGCACAACAACTGCTACAACATCTGAGCAAAGTGGCACTCCTGTATATTATGTTGTAGGTGCCACAGGAGGTATTACCGGTCAGGTAGTATCTCGTAATGGTCGCACCCCTATTGCTTTGGTAGATATTGCAATTGACGCAACCGGAATGAAGGTTAAGAGTGATGACAACGGATATTTCTCATTCGAGAATCTGCCACGTGGAGACTATAAAGTTACCTTTTCGGCTCACGACTATGAGCCTATGGAGGTATTGGTACGTGTAGAGCAGAATATGCGAGATTTGCACGCTGTTATCCTTGTTCCAAGTGTAGGCGAGGCTGTTGATGACTCTATCTTCGCTGAGTTCGACAACGACTCTTCAACCTCGGACACCCCTGCCCTGCCATCGTCACTCGCATCGTCGAAGGATATATACAACAACATCGCTTCGTTCCGATTCAGCGAGATGCGTTTCAATGTGCGTGGTTACGACTCAATGTACTCTGATGTATATCTTAACGGTATTCGTTTCAATGATGCAATGACCGGCTATGGTCCATGGTCTTTGTGGAGCGGTCTGAACGATGCAACACGTAACCAGGAGAATGCGGCAGGCCTTAAAGCGACCGATTTCGGTATCGGTACTATTGGAGGTATGACCAATATCAATGCACGAGCATCGCAGATGCGTAAAGGCTTCCGTGCAAGTGTTTCGACAGGAAACCAGATGTATCGTCTTCGTGCGATGGTATCTTATGCTTCGGGCGCACTTGATAACGGATGGTCTTACGGCTTCTCGGTTTCTACACGTCAAGGTGGCAACGGCTACGTAGATGGTGTATATTACAACTCATACGGTTACTTCGCATCGGTTGAGAAGCAGTTTGGCACACAGCATCGCCTCTCGCTCTCGATTCTCGGCACACCGCAGCAGCGTGGTGCGCAGCAGGCATCAACACAGGAGGCATACGATATGTTCGGCAGCCACTACTACAACCCGAATGTCGGCTACCAGAACGGCAAACTACGCAACACACGTGTACGTCGTGCGCACGAGCCTATCGTAATGCTCAATTACGCATACGAGATCAACGACAAGACTCGTTTTACGGCTGCCACATCTGTACGTTTCGGTTTCAATGGTTACTCGGCTCTCACATGGAAGGATGGTGCAGACCCACGACCTGATTACTACCGCTATCTGCCATCAAACTACTCTTCGCAAATCTTCTGTGACGGCTACGGCGACTTTATAGGCGACAATGCCGACCTATTGGGTGACAAGGGTCTGTTGCGTGAGGCAATCCGTGCAAACAGCCACATCCACACTCCGGTTGAGGGTATCTTCCAATCGTCGTCAAACGATCAGATATACTCATACTTGCAGGCTGCGGCAGATGCTCGTAATATATGGAACGGCTACATTGATTTCGACAAACTTATCAATGCCAATCGTTACACTGACAACTCTACATCGAATTACGCAAAGGGATTCCGCTCGAACTATATGATTGAGGAGCGTCGTACCGATCAGATTGACTACAACTTCGTAGCCAACATTCAGCACGACTTCAACAAGAATCACCGTATCGTGGGAGGTTTGAAGAGCCGCATCAATCGCACGGAGTATTACAGCACCGTGAAGGACTTGCTGGGTGGCGACTATTGGTTGGATACCGACAAGTTTGCGGAGCGTGATATGGGTAGCAATATTATTGCTTACCAGAACGACGTAGATTACTACAACGAGCATGGACACTCACGTGTAGTAAAGGAGGGTGACAAATATAGTTACGACTACTACGCTCACATCCGTCAGTTGCAGTTGTGGGCACAGTACGGCTTAAATATCGGTGGTCTCTCGCTCAACCTCGGTGCCGAGGTCGGATACCAGGGAATGTGGCGTCAGGGTCTGTGGCGTAAAGGTTTGTTTGCTAACGGCAACGATTCTTTCGGCGACTCTGCTCATCTGAACTATCTTACCTATAAGGGTAAAGCAGCCTTATCTTACCGATTCTCTGGTGCACACTCTTTGGCATTGAACGCAATGGCAATGCAAGATGCACCTAAGTTCCAGACGGCATTCGTATCGCCTCGTACACGTAACCAAACTAACCCCGGACTCACTCCGGAGCAGTTATACAGCGTCGAGTTGTGCTATGACCTCAATCTGCCATATATCAAGGCTCGTTTGTCGGCATTCTACACCGAGATGCACAACCAATCAAAGGTTATATCGTTCTACGATGACACGCAATCTTCGTTTACCAACTTCGCAATGTCGGGTATCGACAAGCGTTACTATGGTGTTGAGTTTGGTGTAAATGTTCCTATTTGGCAGGGCATCTCATTCCAGGGCGCTGTAAACTGGGGTGATTATCGCTACATCTCGAACCCTAACTTCGTGCAGATTGTAGATAACCGTGCAGAGGTTGTTCTCCAAGATAAGGTCTATTGGAAAGGCTTCTTCGTAGAGAGTACTCCTCAGGTTGCGATCAATGTAGGTTTGGATTATCGTGGTCCTCATAGTTGGTTTGCATCAATCAACCTTAACTACTATGATAAGTTGTACCTCTCAATGAACCCTGCATACCGTACAAATAAGGCCGTAATGCCTTATATGAAGGTATTGAACAATGAGAACTCGACCGAGGATGCACAGGTATGGGCAATCCAAAGCATCGTGAGGATTCGTAAGCAGGAGGAGTTAGGCAACGGATTCACTCTCAGCGCAAGCGTCGGAAAGAACTGGTATATCCAGCGTAAATATACGCTCGGATTCAGCGCCGAAGTTAAGAACCTACTCAACAACACCAACCTTCGTACGGGTGGTTACGAGCAGATGCGTATGTCGAAGACTCGTGGACATTTGAGTGCTGTTGAGCCAAATCCGGCAGAGACCTACTACTCTCGCTTTGATTCGAAGTATTTCTATATGCTCGGAACGACATTCTTCCTTAATGTATATTTCCGTTTCTAATGTCGAACCGCAAAAAAAGATTAAAGAATATGAAAATCAGAATATTTTTGGCAGCATTGCTCGGACTCTTTATGACGAGTTGCTACAACAATTTCACTCTGCCATCTACTCCGACAGTCTATAACGACGAGACTTTCCAGCAGGCAAATCCTGATTTGAACTATATCTCGATTGCCGACTTGAAGGCTCTCTTTGGTCAGACAAGTGGTACAGGTGACACAGGTTCGCAAGAGGCTACAAAATATATCCGCTTTGTAAACGATGCCGAGGAGTGTACAGACTTTGAGTTATCAAAGGGTTGGTACATTGCAGGCAAGAACTACTATATTAAGGGCCGTATTATCAGCAACGATGAGCAGGGTAATATTTACAAATCTCTATATATATATGATGGCACGGGTGCTATCGAGTTGAAACTCACTAACAACCTTTACCTCGAATATCACTGCGACCTCGACAAGATGGAGTCACAGTGGGTATATGTTAAGATTACGGGACTCTATTTGGGCAATTTCCGCATGATGCTCTCATTGGGCGACATCCCAACTTCGAGTTACAACTCGTGGGGTACATATAAGTACTACGCAAACTCGAACATTGTCAACCCAATAAAGGTGCAGCAGCATATATTCCCGGGCGAGCGATACACGCTTACTGAGGGTACTAACGATACCGACGATATCTATGTAGTAGATGCCTCGACATACTCGAAGATTCATGGTAGCAATACTCCTAAGTTTCTTGGTCGCTTGGTACGATTCAAGAATTTGAAGGTTATGTATAAGGGTGTTAAGACCAATGAGAAGGATTCAAGCGGTAACTACATTACACCTACCCCTCTCAAAAACGGACAGTTCGATCAGTTATACCCTACCTGGCTCTGCACCAGCGGACTCAAAATTGATGGTGCATATGAGCAGGTCGTAAACCAGCCATGGTACACTATGGCATACAGCCGCAATAACGTGTCGCTCTACGGAAGCCTTTGTGTTGGATACAACAACAATGCGACATATACGTCGGATCATGGCGTATATACGGTACGTACCAGCGGATATGCTCGTTTTGCAGGCAAATATCTGCCAAAGCATGGCGAGGTTGGCGATGTATTGGCAATCTACACCATCTACTCAAAACAGAGCAATTATAAAGGTGGTAGTAGCGACTACTCTACTTACCAATTGTCACTCGTTCGCTATAAGGACTTTGGTTTCAAGACCGAGCCGACAACTGAGAGTCCTAAATGGAGCGAAATAATTCGTTGGGCCGAGAGCAACTTCCCGTCATATATGACCTATCCGGGTAACGACAGCGCACGTGCCGAACTCGTTGAGAATTGGCATAATAACATTGCTGCAATGAAGCCTGCCGATGACGGAACAGAACTTTGGGCAGAGTGGAATAATTGGTGTGATTGGTGTATCTGGTGCATCGAGAACACTCCGGAGGAATCATATACTCTTCCTGAGCAAATCAACGAGGATGACGATATGGGCGAGTAAGCAGTATCATTTATCTCATAAAAAACGGCTTTGCAGCGATGCAGAGCCGTTTTTATATATATAATATATAGTATTTATACAAGGCTTGCGAAGAAGGATGTGGCGGGAGCATACTTGACGTATGTGACCACCACAAACGTCGAGCATAACGCTGTAACAAATCTCAAATCACCACATGCCGTCACAGAGAGGTTTTTGGGATTTTAAGCGAGGATTTACAAGGCTTGCGAAGAAGGATGTGGCGGGAGCATGCTTGACGTATGTGACCACCACAAACGTCGAGCATAACGCTGTAAATACCGCTTAAAATTACAAAAGGAAGGTGATCATTAGTTGCGCTATAACAACTCGTAAAAACATCACTAACGGATAAACGGTTGCATAACTGATAGCCGGCATATCACTGCCTGCAATATTGTTTGCATAGTTCAAAGCAATAGGATTAGTCATACTTCCCGCAAGCGTTCCCATTATGGTATAATAGTCGAGTTTATAGACAAAACGTGCCAAAATTCCAACAATAATCAGTGGCAAAATAGCTATAAGCAAAGCATAAACTACCCAGACATATCCACCTGATACTACGGCACTTACAAAACCCTCACCAGAGGCCAATCCTACGGCAGCAAGGAACATCGAAAGACCGATCTCTCGCAACATCAGGTTAGCACTCAAAGTGGTATATGTAATAAGGTGCCAATGGGTACCAAAACGGCCTATTATAATAGCCATCAACATCGGGCCGGCGGCAAGTCCCAACTTGACAGATGGCGACTCTACCAAAGGAATCGAGCCGACCAATACACCGAGAGCGATGCCGAGGAAGATGGTCAAAATATGAGGCTGATGCAGTTTTTTGAGCGAATTACCGAGCAGGTCTGCCACCTCATTAATAGCCGACTCCGAACCCACAACCATAACCTTATCACCCAACTGTAACTCCATTCCCTGATAAGGTATAATATCGACACCTGCACGGTTTACTCGTGTAATATTAATACCATATTTGGTGCGCAAGCGCAAATCTGAAAATCGCTTGCCGTTGATAGCCGATCGAGTGACAACAATACGACGAGAAACCAGTTTTCCCTCGAAGGCTCCCCACTCATCCTCCAACATATTTATCTCTGTTCCCAAGAAGGCCAAAAGTGCCTCCTTGTCCTCCGGATTACAGACCACAAAAATCTTGTCGCCACAATAGACACGGCTCTCAGAATCGGCTATAAAAGCCTTATTTCCATCGTGCGATATTCGAGAGATAACAAACTGACGTGCAATGAGTTCACGCAGTGAGCCAACCGAATACCCGTTGAGTTGTTCATTGGTAATCTCGATGGAGAATTTTGCTGCAAATTTATTCTCGTTGTTGAGTGCCTTGAAGGCCTCGTCTTCAACTTTATTATCAATACGCAGCATGTATTTCAAGATTACAAATGCAATGATTGTCGCAACAATTCCGAACGGATAGGCAACAGCAAATGCCATCGGAATAGAGACATCATTTATACCTGTCGCATCCATATACGCCTGCTGTGTTGCACCCATTGCCGGAGTGTTGGCAGTAGCACCATCCATAACACCGACCATAGTCTGCAATGGCAAGTCTAACACAATGGTTATCAGATACGTAACAACGGCTCCAAAAAACATCACAAGCAGTGACAGCCACATCAATTTAAGGCCTCCCGAACGCAATGACGAGAAGAATCCCGGACCAATCTGCAAGCCTATCGAAAAGACAAAGAGTGTGAGTCCGAAATCACGAGCAAAGTTCAACATATCGCTGCCGATTGTCATGCCGAAATGGCTGGCAAGAATACCTGCAAAAAGCACCCATGTAGAGCCAAGCGATACCCCGCCAATTTTGATTTTACTCAACGCCGTACCGAGCGTAATCACAATGGCCAAAACGAATATGGAGTGGGCTACACCCTGCCCAAAAAACATCTCATTTATGAAGTTCATAACACACTGTTTTATAAGTGATTCTCCGATAAACTTATAAGATTGTCAATAAATTTTCGGCAAATATATAAATTAAGAGGGATAAAAACCATTTTTTTCATTACCTTTGTTTGCAGAAAAGAAAAACACATCTAAAAATTATGAATACAGTAGAGATTAAGCGTGCCAGCCGCATGGACGGTACTGGCGAGTATTATTTTTCGAGACGTCTTCGTGAAATTGCTGAGATTGAGGCATCTACGGGTCGTCAAATTATAAAACTTGCAATGGGAAGCCCTGATCTTCCACCGCACCCATCAGTAATCGAGCGTCTGTCACAGGAGGCCCTTCGTCCGGATGTTCACAAATACATGTCTTTCAAGGGCGAGCCTGTTTTGCGTAAGGCTTTTGCAGATTGGTATGCAAAGTGGTATGGTGTAGAGTTGGATTACAACTCTGAGGTATTGCCGCTGATTGGTTCAAAGGAGGGTATTATGCACATCTGCCAGACCTTTATCAACCCTGGCGACAAGGTGCTTGTTCCGAACCCCGGATATGCTGCATACAAGGCTGCCGTAAGCATGACCGGCGGTATCATGCAGCCATACTCATTGAACAAGGAGACCGACTTTATGCCGGACTTTGAAGCAATTGAGCGTGAGGGTGTTGAGGGCGTAAAGATTATGTTCGCAAACTTCCCTGGAATGCCTACCGGACAGACTCCTACCCGTGAGTTGTTCGAGAAGATTATTGCTTTCGGAGCAAAGCATAACATCCTGGTAATCCACGATAATCCATACAGTTTCATCCGCAATGCAGAGAAGCCTATGAGCATCCTCTCAATTGAGGGCGCAAAGGATGTTGCTATGGAGATGAACTCACTCTCGAAGGGTCACTCTATGGCAGGTTGGCGTGTAGGTGTAATCGTAGGCAAGAAGGAGTGGATCGACTCAATTTTGACTTTCAAGTCAAATATGGACTCTGGTATGTTCTACCCTGTTCAGGCCGCAGCAGAGACTGCTCTCTCGCTTGGCGACGAGTGGTTCAAGGAGTTGAACGAAATTTACTACGAGCGTGAGAAGGAGGGTTATGCCCTGCTCGATGCTCTCGGATGTTCGTACCGTCCAAATCAGGCAGGTCTGTTCATCTGGGCAGAGATTCCTGAGGATTACGAGGGCGACTGTTACGATTTCTCTGACGAGGTAATGGAGAAATGCGACGTTTTCCTCACTCCGGGAGGTATCTTCGGAAGCGAGGGTAAGCGCTATGTTCGTATCACACTTTGCTGCCCTGCCGAGTTGTTGCGACGTGCGACAAACAACGTAAAAGAGCGTTTTACGAAATAATTATATAATAATTATACCCAAAAGCCCAATCCCTATTGCAGGATTGGGCTTTTTTTTCTATCTTTGAAAGTTTTAATCGGGGTTATGTAAAAATATATTTTTACGAACTACAAAAAATTATGAAGATACTTGTTACTGGAGCAGCCGGATTTATAGGATTCCACCTCACACAACGACTACTAAGTCGTGGTGATAAAGTCGTTGGTATCGACGCTATAAACGACTACTACGATGTGAATCTGAAATACGCTCGATTGGCCGAGTGCGGCATCGCAAAGGCCGACGCATCGGTTGCGGGCGTGCGTATAGAGAGCGACAAGTATCCGCAATATACCTTCATCCGTTTGGCGTTGGAGGAGAGAGAGGCTTTGCAAGAGCTGTTTGCTACCGAGAAGTTCGACATCGTCGTAAATCTTGCAGCACAGGCAGGAGTGAGATACTCCATCGAAAATCCGCACGCATACATCGATAGCAATATCGTAGGTTTTACAAACATCTTGGAGTGTGTACGCCACAACAATGTAGCGCACCTTGTTTACGCATCTTCAAGTTCCGTATATGGCGGCAACACCAAGACTCCGTTCTCGGAAGACGACCGTGTGGATAATCCTGTATCACTATACGCCGCAACAAAGAGATCGAACGAACTTATGGCTGCCGTATATGCAAAACTCTACGGCATCCATGTAACAGGCTTGCGATTCTTTACCGTCTATGGTCCTTGGGGCAGACCTGACATGGCTCCAATGCTCTTTTCAAAGGCCATTATTTCGGGAGAGTCCATCAAGGTATTTAACAACGGAGAGTTATCTCGTGACTTTACATACATCGACGACATCATCGAGGGTGTTACACGTGTAATCGACACCATACCGCAGGGCGAGTCTCCTGCCGAGATATACAATATCGGTTGCGGCTCTCCGATGCAGTTGATGGAGTTCATCTCTACACTCGAAGATGCGCTCGGCAAAAAGGCCAACATACAAATGATGCCGATGCAGAAAGGCGATGTATATACGACATACGCCGACACTACAAAACTCGAACGCAACATGGGATACAAACCGTGTGTTACGCTACGAGAGGGAGTTGTGAAATTTGTTGAATGGTATAAATCATATATCGAAAATAATTAAAATAACAATAAGTCACTATGAAAGGAATTGTATTAGCAGGAGGTAGCGGAACACGTCTCTACCCTATCACAAAAGGAGTCAGCAAGCAGTTGTTGCCTATTTATGACAAGCCGATGGTCTATTACCCAATCTCTGTTTTGATGCTTGCAGGTATTCGTGAGATTCTCATCATTTCGACACCGGTAGATTTGCCGGGCTTCCGCAGATTGCTTGGCGACGGCAGCGACTATGGTGTACACTTCGAGTATGCAGAACAGCCTTCTCCGGACGGACTTGCTCAGGCATTCATCATCGGCGAGGAGTTTATCGGCGACGATTCTGTATGTTTGGTTTTGGGCGACAACATCTTCTACGGACATGGTTTCTCAGGCATGTTGCAGCGTGCCGTTGAGACTGCCGAGAAGGAGAGCAAGGCTACCGTATTCGGTTATCAGGTACCGGATCCTGAGCGTTTCGGTGTTGCAGAGATTGACGCCGAGGGCAATGTACTCAGCATCGAGGAGAAACCGAAAGAGCCTAAGTCAGACTATGCTGTTGTAGGTCTCTATTTCTATCCTAACAAAGTGGTTGAAGTAGCCAAGAACATCAAACCTTCGGCTCGTGGCGAGCTGGAGATTACTACCGTAAACGATTGGTTCCGTCGTGACCGTGAGTTGAAGTTACAAGTCCTCGGCCGTGGCTTCGCTTGGCTCGACACCGGTACGCAGGACTCGCTCTATGAGGCTTCTACATTCGTAAACGTTGTAGAGAGTCGCCAGGGCGTAAAGATTGCCTGCTTGGAGGAGATTGCTTGGCGCAAGGGTTGGATTTCAGACAGCGACCTGCTCCGCTTGGCTGAGCCTATGAAGAAGAATGCATACGGTCAATATATGATTAACCTTGTAATTAACAAGAAGCGATAATGGAGATTATTAGAACAGAGATTGAGGATGTATTTATCATCGAGCCTCGTGTTTTCGGCGATGCAAGAGGATACTTCTTCGAGAGTTTCAATGCAGCAGAGTTTGAGGCAAAGAGTGGCGTAAAGACCACCTTTGTACAAGACAATGAGAGCAAGTCCAAATATGGAGTTTTGCGTGGTCTGCACTTCCAGAAGGGAGAGCATGCACAGTCGAAACTTGTGCGTGTAGTACGTGGCCGAGTATTGGATGTTGCGGTAGATATTCGCAAAGGCTCGCCGACCTTCGGCAAATACGTTGCCGTAGAGTTGTCGGAGGAGAATCATCGCCAACTCTTTGTACCACGTGGTTTTGCTCACGGTTTTGCAGTTTTGAGCGAGGAGGCGGTATTCCAGTACAAGTGCGACAACCTCTACGCTCCACAGGCAGAGGGTGCCATTGCATGGAACGACCCGCAGATAGGTATCGACTGGCAAATTGATGCGGCAGATGTGTTGCTCTCGGATAAAGATAAGTGCCATCCAATGCTCTGCGAGGCTCCTTGGCTGTTTGATTATAACGAAAAACTCTATTAGACTATGAATATTCTTATCACGGGAGCCAACGGACAACTCGGAAACGAGATGCGTCGAGTAAGCGCTCAGAGCAACGACCACTATATCTTTACCGACGTTGCTGAGTTGGATATAACCAATCCGGAGGCTGTATGCCGAATGGTATTGGAGAATAAGGTCGATGTAATCGTAAACTGTGCAGCATATACAGCCGTAGATAAGGCCGAAGATGATGAGGCAATGGCGGAGTTGCTCAATGCTACCGCTGTGGCAAATCTCGCAGAAGCCGCAAAACAGAACAACGCAACACTGATTCACGTTTCGACCGACTACGTATTTGACGGCAATGGTTGCCGCCCATACACCGAGGAGCAGGCCACATCTCCTGCAAGTGCATACGGTCGCACCAAATTGCATGGCGAGGAGGCTGCGGCACAGAGCGGATGCAACTATCTCATATTCCGCACAGCATGGCTCTACTCAAAGCATGGTCGCAACTTCGTAAAGACTATGCGCACGCTAACTGCCGACAAGCCGTCACTCAAAGTAGTATTCGATCAGGTAGGCTCTCCGACCCACGCCGGTGACCTTGCAGAGTTGATTTATAAGATTATTGAGGAGAGTATGCTCGACAATAAGGGTATTTACCACTACTCGAACGAGGGAGTATGCTCGTGGTACGACTTCGCACGTGAGATTTGCGAGATGTCGGGCAATCAGTGCGACATACAGCCTTGCCACTCCGACGAGTTCCCGTCCAAGGTGGCTCGTCCTGCATACTCGGTACTCGACAAAACCAAAGTAAAAACAACATTCGGTGTGAGCGTTCCTCATTGGAAGGAGTCGTTGGCAAAGTGTATTGAAGAACTTAAAAACTGTTAAAGATATGAATTTCAAGCGTAATATCATCATTACCGGTGGTGCCGGCTTTATCGGCAGCCACGTTGTTCGTCTCTTCGTGAACAAGTATCCGGACTACCACATCATCAACCTCGACAAACTTACGTATGCGGGTAACCTTGCAAACCTCTCGGACATCGAGAACAAGGAGAACTATACCTTTGTGAAGGCGGACATTTGCGATTTCGACACCATCTTGGAGTTGATAAAGCAGTACAACGTTGACGGCATCATCCACCTTGCAGCGGAGAGTCACGTGGACAGAAGTATCAAGGATCCGTTCACATTCGCACGCACAAACGTGATGGGTACCCTCTCTATGCTCCAAGCAGCACGTTGCTACTGGGAGAGTCTGCCTGAGAAGTATGAGGGCAAGCGTTTCTACCACATCTCAACTGATGAGGTATATGGTGCATTGGAGATGACCCACCCTGAGGGTATCGAGCCTCCGTTCACTACAACCGCATCGTCGGGCGAGCATCACTTGGCTTATGGAGAGGACCTCTTCTACGAGACTACAAAGTACAATCCTCACTCACCATATTCGGCATCAAAGGCTTCGTCTGACCACTTTGTACGTGCATTCCACGACACATACGGCATGCCTACGATTGTGACTAACTGCTCGAACAACTATGGTCCTTACCAGTTCCCCGAGAAGTTGATTCCGCTCTTTATCAACAATATACGTCATCGCAAGCCACTCCCTGTATATGGCAAGGGAGAGAATGTTCGTGATTGGTTGTATGTGATTGACCACGCAAGAGCAATTGACACCATCTTCCACGATGGCGAGATTGCCGAGACCTACAATATTGGCGGTTTCAACGAGTGGAAGAACATCGACCTTATCAAGGTTCTTATCAAGACCGTTGACCGAGCATTGGGTAATCCGGAGGGATCGAGCGAGGATTTGATTACCTACGTTACCGACCGTGCCGGCCACGACTTGCGCTACGCTATCGACTCTTCAAAACTCAAAAACGAGTTGGGCTGGGAGCCTTCTTTGCAGTTCGAGGAGGGTATCGAAAAGACCGTACGTTGGTACCTCGACAATCAGGCTTGGATGGACAACATCACATCCGGCGAGTACGAGCGTTACTACGAAGAGATGTACAAAAACCGATAGTCTCCATAACGATGTCACTACTCTCCCAACTTATAACCCGACTTCAACGAAGTGCCATTGCCAAGGACTCATCCTGGGCAGTCATCGGTAGTGCCATAGGCAAAGGTGCTTCGATGCTTACGGGTATGATTATAGCCCGACTACTCGGAGCCGAGGACTTCGGAGAGTATGGAATGATTAAGAGTACGCTGGCATATATAGCCGTTTTTTCGACATTTGGTCTGGGATATACTGCCACAAAGTATATAGCACAATACCAAAACAATCCAAACAGAGTCATCGGCATCATTCGCAACTCTATTGCAATAACATTTGCCGTGAGCGGATTGATGGCATTATTGTTACTGTTGTTTGCTGAATATATCATAAAAGAGCCTAGCTTGGCGCCGACATTGCGCCACACCGCCCTCATTGTGGTATTCAACGCTGTAAACACTACTCAGCTGGGGCTTCTATCCGGATTCAAAGATTTCAAGACGGTAGCCATAAACAATACTATAACAGGAGTTGCTACGATTCTTCTCGGAACAACCCTGACCTACTTCAAGGGTATAGATGGTGCAATATTTACACTATTTGTAACTACCACACTGCAATGCATTCTTAACCACGTAGCAATACGCAGACACGCATTCCGAATACGTCAAACAATCCAAAGCGAGTCAATCGAGTGCAAGAGCACGGATTCTGCTTGGGAACTTATTCGTTTTTCGTTCCCTATTGCTTTGCAGGAGTCTGTTTATGCTAGTGCGAATTGGATTAAGATGTTAATCCTTGTCCACTGGGCCGGCTATGATGAATTGGGTCTGTACACTGCCTCTAACCAGTGGTTTGTGCTTATCCTCTTCATTCCAGGAGTGCTTCGCAATGTTATATTATCTCACCTATCAAGTTCGATAGATGATAGCAAGGAACACAAGCGCACATTCCAAACAATGCTAAAAATCAACACTGTAGCAACGCTAATCCCTGCTACTGCTATTGCTATTCTTTCACCCGTCATCAATATTTTCTACGGAGATTCGTTCCAGGGACTTATCCCTGTGATGTTGATTATGGTTGTAACAAGCGTATTTGGATGCATTGCAAACATCTACACTCAGGAGTTTATTTCCAGAGGCAAGAATTGGACTGTATTTGCAGGATATATCCTTCGAGAGTACGGCTCATTGATTTTAGCGTTGCCTTTTATGATAAAATATGGAGAGCGCTACGGTGCTGCACTTATGTATGGTGCTGTACTAATTATGCACATTGTATATTGCGGTATTTTAAGATATAAATACAAAAAAGAGTTCAAGGAGGCATAAATGGGAGGCCTGTTTTTCGCTATATTGACTACACTTTACACGTTGTTCGGCGTATTCTTGTACGAGCTACGTGTATTCACATATATAGACGAGGCCTTTGCGATGTTTATTGCAGGATACGGAATCTTCCAAATGGCTATAGGTAAGGTTCCAAAGAATAAGCCGTTTATCATATGGTTATGTATTGCCGCATTTTACCTCGGATACTCCGTATTGATAAAGTCGAACGTACATATCGCCATTGCCAACGACTTTATTATGCAGGTCAAACCATACATGGTCTTCTTTGGCATCTTGTGCTTAAAACCAAACTTAGAGCGAGAGCATTGGATATTTTTACAAATAGCCAGTCTTCTGTTCGCTTGTATGATTTTTGCGATATATGCATATTATTGGGGCAGAGTTGATATGTCGCTAACCCACGTTGGTGTTATGCTCAGTGGTGAAGGATTGGCAGCTACTGCTATCTTGATTGGTGCGCTATACTATCTATCTTGCGACAGTGATACGGATGCAGTTAGGCTATTAACTTTGGCTATCATGTCCATCGGATTACTTGTGCCAACATCCAAATTCTTCGGCATATTGATATGCAGCATTGCAATATTGTTCATCGTAAACAAGCCTATCAAACTCAATTTA
The DNA here is from genome assembly GCA_045659425.1 of Alistipes sp. Taxonomy (GTDB): domain Bacteria; phylum Bacteroidota; class Bacteroidia; order Bacteroidales; family Rikenellaceae; genus Alistipes. The sequence continues at coordinate 54,353 of JAZOWW010000033.1, forward strand.
AAATATCTTGCAGTAAGTATTGTCGCTATCGCAGCCATCATATGGCTCGTATGGGATGAATTTGTATTCTACTTCTTAGAGGATTACGAATACAACGCTCGCCCAATGCTTTATGTGACTATGCCAAAAGTGCTGAATGACTACTTCCCATTCGGTAGCGGACTTGCCACCTTTGCCAGCGCAGCATCTGCCACATGGTATTCACCTTTGTATGAGAGGTATGATTTGGATATGATTTGGGGATTGACTGAGGGCGAAGCTCTGTTTGTATCCGATACATACTACCCTACTTTGGCACAATTCGGCTATGTCGGAGTCGGTATCTTTATATGGTTGTTCGTCTATATTTTCCGACAGATGAACAATATATATTACAATATGCACGATTTAAAACGATATAGAGTAGCTCTCATCATCATAGCATATATTCTCATTGAATCGACCTCTGTTTCATTCATCAATGAGAGAAGTGTGTTGGCTATGATTATCCTTGCTCTTTCGCTCTATAAGTTCGAAAACAAGCGTAAGCGAACAGAGTTGGATACCTTCGGATTGAAGTTCATCCAATATGCTCACAAAAAGAATAAGAACACAACGCAACAATAACAGCCTATGAACGTATTGATTCTAAACCCTATACTATACACCCCGCTAGCAAAAGGCGGAACGGTGCATAAATTATCCACTATAAAGCATACAATGATATACAACTATGCTTTGGGCTTTATTGAACTTGGCCACAAGGTTACCATTGTTGCGAGCGAAGAGTATCGTCCAACCGAGAATGAAGAGTATGCTTGCGAGATGATATTCCTTCCCAATATAGCGAAGCGTCACTTCAAACGCTTCCCAAATGGATTTCCTATTCTTGGAGGATTATATTCACTTATCAAACAACGCCGTAGTGAGTTTGATCTTATTATCGCCTCGGAGATGTTGACACAACAGACAATTGTAGCCTCGTTGCTCGCTCCGGAAAAAACTATTATATGGCAGGAGATGCATCACCATGCCCCAAATTTTAGATATATTCCATCCAAAATATACCACAACACGGTGGTACGTCTGCTCGTAAAGAATAGAGTGAGGGTCGCAGCTCGTTCACAGAGTGCACGAGAGTTCATTGCGCCATACTGTAACCGTCTGTCTCAAACAACTATCGACCACGGCGTGAATCTCAATAACTTCACTTTCAACCCCAAGAAGAACAAACACTTTATATGTATTGCTCGATTGACAAAGGTTAAACGTGTAGATAAGGTTATTGAAAAATTTGCCCGTTTTACTACAAAATACAATGGCAGTGACTACAAACTCTACATTGCCGGCGTAGGAGAAGACGAGCAAGTTTTAAGAGAACTTGCCGAGCAGTACGGGGTTAAAGAGAATGTTGTTTTCTGCGGTCTGTTGCCACACAAGGAGTTGGCAGAACTTGTCAACCAATCACAAGCTGCTTTTATATACACAATGCGAGATCTCAACCTCGTATCTATACCAGAGTGTTTAGCTTGTGGAACACCTATCCTCACAACAACTGTACCACTGCTCTCTCGTTACATAGTCGAGAGCGGTATGGGCCAGGCAAAAGATGATTGGACAGAGGATGATATTCAATACATAGTCGAGCATAATGACGAGATGATAGAGAATTGCCACAAGCATCGTTACGAGTTGTCCAGCACCTTCCGTGCAGAAAAGATGATATCTATTTTGAATGAGAAGTTATGAAAATCCTGCTGATAAATAATTTCCACTACCGCAAGGGTGGCTCGGAGGCTGTATATTTCAATATGGCTCGAATGCTGATGCAGCAGGGTCACGAGGTTGTATTTTTTAGTTGCACCTCGCCCCAGAATGAGCAGAGCGGCAGCAACCGACACTTCGTTGCACCGAACAACTCTCTGCCATTAACGCAGGGCGCAATGCGTTATATCTATAACCGAGAGGCACAGCGCTCACTCGAACGACTTATCCAAGAGGAGCAACCCGATATTGCGCACATCCACCTCTTTTGGGGAGGACTCTCAACCTCGATACTCGACACGTTGCGTCGCCATAAGATTCCCGTTGTACATACGGCTCACGACTACCGTATGGTCTGTCCGGCGTACACCTTCCGTCGTGCCGATGGCACAATATGCGAGGAGTGCAAGGGAGGCAAGTATTACCGATGTTTGAAACACCGTTGCTCACGCAACAGCCTTGTTCACAGCCTACTGATGAGCATAGAGATGTACTTGCGAAACCATTGGCACAAGGCTCTCAAAAAGATTGACGGCATAGTATTCGTAAGCCAGTTTGCCCACGATAAGCATATCGAGTTCACTCCACAACTTGCCCAAACAAAGAGCATTGTATCGTATAACACCATACCGGAGATTGAGGAACGATTTGTAAGCCGTGGTCGTGGCGAATACTATCTCTTCTTTGGTCGTTTATCTTACGAGAAGGGCATCAAGACACTTATCGAAGCATTTACCGAGTTGAATGGTCCGAAACTCAAAATCGTCGGCACAGGCCCTGAGGAGGAGACTCTGAAAGCCTATGTAGCAGAACACCATGCCGAGCATAGAATCGAATTTGTCGGTTACCGCAAGGGCGACGAGTTGAAAGAGTTGATTCGTGACGCATCGTTTGTCGTAGTCCCTTCCGAGTGGTACGAGAACAACCCGATGACAATCATCGAGGCATACAGCGCAGGTATTCCTGTCATAGGTGCGCAGATTGGTGGCATTCCTGAGATTATTGACGAGGATCGCACGGGATACCTATTCCCTTCTGGGGATGTTCAAGAACTGAAAGAGGCAATCATCAAGGCCGAATCGCTATCAGAGGAGGGTTACGCCGAGATGAGCCGGGCGGCTCGCACGTTTGCAGCCGAGAATTTCTCCGAGGAGCGTTCATACACTAAGATAATGAATCTGTATAACTCAATATTAAATGACTATGAGAGGTAACGGAATAAATCTGAAATGGGCGCACCTCTGCTCAGTTTTAGCATTTGCATTGATGCGACTGCCGATGCCACGCACTTGGCGCACGGGATTTATTCGCCTTGGCGGAGTTCAACTCAAAGGCAAGCGCTACTTCATTGCACGTGACGTACAATTCGACTCCATGTATCCGCAAAATATCACTCTGCACGATGATGTGCATCTGACATCTGGTGTACGTCTGCTTACCCACATGCTCGACACCTCTAACCCAGATTTGGAAGACATCCATTGGAAGGAGGGACACATCGAGATTGGCGAACACGCCTTTATTGGCACAGGTTCTATCATCACGGGCAATGTTCGTATAGGTCGTAGCACGATTGTCGGTGCAGGAAGTGTCGTTACCAAAGATATTCCCGACAACGAGATATGGGCAGGAAACCCTGCACGTTTTGTAAAGAGAAGAGGATAAGGCAATGGCAAAAGAGAAGATCAACTCAATACTTATCCTACAAGGATGGGCAATGCTATGGGTGATTATCGGTCATGCACCACTAGACTCTGCATCAGGCAACCCAACCCTTGTGCAGTGGCTCTACGATATTGCCTACTCATTCCATATGCCTCTCTTCGTATTTGTATCGGGCTACCTCTTCCATCTTACACGCATAGCACGCAATACACCATATGCGAAGATGATGGGCGAGAAACTCACTCGCCTCGGCATTCCATACGTGTTCTTCACTTTGGTGGCAATGGCATTCAAGACTCTGATACCAACGGCAGTGAAGCGTCAAAGCGAGATTTCGCTCAAAGAGTTTGCGTATGCGATGATATGCCCCTCTGACGGACCTCTCAGCGAGTTATGGTTTGTGATGATGCTCCTTGTACTCTTTGCCGTATATCCACTATGGAAGGAGCATGGTGGCAAGGTTAAGGCCATTGCAATTATTGCGGTATTGCTTATAGTATATCACATTATACCAGATTTCAAACCAAATATTCTTTCAGCATCAAGCGTATGTCGCCACGCCATATACTTTGCACTTGGAGTCTTTGCGGCTCGTTATCGTGACGAGAAGTTGTTCTCTCGCAAGAATATTGTGGCAGTTGCAGCAATAGTAGCCGTAGCGGCTGCATCCGACCTGCTTATGCCGTGGAATATTAAGACATTGCAACTGACAATGTCGTTCTCGGGTATCATTCTCTCTATACTTATCGCAGAGTTGTGCGACCGATATGTGCCTCGTATATTCGCATCATTTCGCAATTATACGTACCAGGTTTTCTTGATGGGTATCTTCTTCCAGATTGCCGTTAAGTACCTATACCGCCTCGATATAATTAGCAACTATGCTCTCGGATATATCCTCTGCATCCTTACAGGCATATACCTTCCGGTAGCAATTGCGCTTATTGCCCAACGAATAAACAACAAATATATAAACCTCTGCCTCGGATTGCAAGCCCGAAAGAGTTAACATTTAGAATATGTCACCTAAGAGTATTATAGAAGAACGCCTGCTGGCACTTGTGCGCATTGCTCTATGGCAGAGCGATGAGAGCGTCTCGCTCTTCGACGGAATGAGCGACAACGAGTGGAGAGCGGTATATGAGAAATCGGTCGAGCAGGGAGTCTTGGCTGTTGCCTTCGATGGAGCAAGAGCCTTGCCCGCAGAGTTGCAACCAGCACTCGACGTGAAGGTGCAGTGGGGTTTCAACGTGCAACATATAGAGAAGTTATACAAGCGACAACTCGATACGGCAATCCGTCTTGCGGCACTTTACAACAAGCACGATATATCAACGCTTATTCTCAAAGGCGTAACCAATGCTGCGAACTACCCTATCCCGTCGCATCGTCAGTTTGGCGACATCGACATCTACCTGATGGGCGACTATGAGAAGGGCAACAAAATTATTGCGGAACGTGGCGTAAAGATTAAGCACGACTACTTTGTGCATACCGAGTTTGCGCTCAATGGCGTAAATATCGAAAATCACTTGGTATTCGTAAACCACACGGTAAACAAGACGGGACGTTACGTTCAACAGAAACTTTCGGAACTCGTCTCGACCAATCGTCCGCATCCGACCGTTTCAGGTGCACTTGCGCCCTCGGCGGAATTCGACGCACTATTCTTGACTCGTCACTCCTCGTGGCACTACTCTCGTGAGTGCATCCGCCTGCGTGATCTCTGCGATTGGGCGATGTTCCTCTACCGCAATGGCGAGGTAATGGACAAGGAGTTGGTCGTAAAGATGCTTGCCGATTGCGATATGGAGCGCTACGCATCAATCCTTACCGACATATGCCACAAGTACTTAGGATTGCCAGCCGAACATACGTTGCCATTCTCGTCACACTACCCTTCACTTGTTGAGCGTGTATTGGAGGATATTTTCACATTCGATAATCCGGAGAAGCACAACAATATAAACTTCATAAAGGCATTCTGCTGGAAGATGCGTAACCGTCTTGCCCGCAAATGGTGTTACGACGAGGTTGTAGCGGATAGTTTTTGGGGAAATATCGGATACTCGATCAGCAACTACCTGCGCCATCCGTTCGAGATTCTGCGAGCAAAACTATAAACAGAATATTACAAAAAGAGGCTGTCTGCAAAACCCTGCAACAGCCTCTTATATTTTATATTTTAGAAGTTGTATAACAGGAGCTAATTTTAGGCTTGCGAAACTCGAAAAAGCGCAGTTTACTTGTGCGTAAATGAGCATTTTGAGAGCGAGCGTAACGACAAAGTAGCCTTGTTAGACAACTTCTTATCTTTATAATGAGGCAAGTATTCTCTTCACAAACGGAATCTTCAATACCGGCAGGAGCAGATGTGCCGGCAGCAGGAAACATATACCCACTACCACCTTGGTAAAGAGTCCCGGAACACATGTTCGGCGACCTGCAAACATAGCCTTCAAACCCCTGTTTGCCAACCGTTTGGCCGACATCATCACACCCAACGTACAGAACAGACGACGCTGGTTCTGCGGCAGGTTGTATAGCGGCGTATCGACCGCACCCGGGAATACCGTCGTCACTCGCACGCCGCAAGGTCGCAACTCGTACCACAGCGACTGCGCAAAACTTTTCAGCGCCACCTTTGTCGAGCCGTAGAGCGACATCGTCGGGAATGGTGTCCAGGCTGTCATCGAGGACATTATTAGAATATGACCCTCGCCACGATTGCACATATCGAGAGCAAAGAGACGACACAACTTCATCGGCGTTGTGCAATGCAGTGCCGTGATAAAATCTATATATCGATCGCTCGTATTGACAAACTTACCGCAGTGCAACACCCCTGCATTGCTTATCAATATATCAACATCGGCGTTCAAGCGTCGGCACTCATCGTAAATCTCCTGCGCCGCAGAGGGTTGCGACAAATCGGCATAGAGCGGTAGTGCCACTACACCATACTCCGCAGCGATGGCTGATGCAACAGCCTTGTTCGCCTCGGTCTGATTGCTCACGACAATCACATTATGTCCTCTTTGGGCGAGTTGTTGTGCATATTCGGCACCTATGCCGGATGATGCGCCCGTTATTAGTGCAAATTTCATAATGCGAAGGTATTAAATTCTGATTAAAATCACTAATTTTGCCATCAAATTTGCGAAGAGAGACAAAGAGTTTCGACAAAATAAACCAGAATCTAACACTTTCAAAATATTAAAAAGCCTTATGATTACTCGTGGCATCGGAGCGGTGGCTCTGCTTATCTGCTCCAACGTATTTATGACCCTTGCATGGTATGGTCAGGTTATGTTCAAATCTCGTTTTGAGCGCATCGGTATCATTGCCGTTATCTTTATCAGTTGGCTCGTGGCATTCTTCGAGTATTGCTTTATGGTTCCTGCCAACCGCATCGGCAGCACAGAGTATGGCGGTCCGTTCTCAATTTGGGAGTTAAAGGTTATCCAGGAGGCAATCTCGCTCACCGTCTTTGCCGTTATCGTGCAACTGATTATGAAGAACGAGGCCCTACGCTGGAACCATATCGCAGGTTTTATCTGCCTTGTCCTTGCAGTGTTCTTTATCTTTAAGAAATAGTTAATATAACAAAAAAGCGACCCTGCATCACGCAGGGTCGCTCTGTAAATAGACCTATAAGTTTAAAAGTCGTAACCGACGATGGAGGAAGCGTAATCGCTCCAACATGATGCCGCCTTATATGCCTCTACTGATGCTGTCGGCACATAAATCTTTCTACCAGAAGCGTTGGAATCGAACGTCTGATAGGCTCCTTGTGGCGGTGTTGTAGGCTTACAATATACATTTTTCAAACTGCTGCAATCAGAGAATGCATACTCTTTAATCCGAGTAACGCTATCTGGGATTGTTACACTTGTCAAACTGCTGCACTTATAGAATGCATACTCTCCAATTGAAGTAACGCTGTCGGGGATTGTATATGATGTTAATCCGGCAGGCGCAAATGAATTTAGTACACCATCAATAATCAAGCAGCGTTTATCTGCTGATGCATATTTGCCATAAATAGCCGTTAGACTGCTGCAACCATAGAATGCAGACCTTCCAATCCAAGTAACGCTATCGGGGATTGTTACACTTGACAGTCTGCTGCAACTATGAAATCTACCACTTCCAATCTTAGTAACACTATCAGGGATTGTAACACTTGTCAAACTTCTGCAAACA